>JAEZHF010000063.1 GCA_023416745.1 Bacillota bacterium | reverse complement strand
CGCCGGAACAGCTTGCGTCCCTGAGCGCCGACGAGATACAGGACACTCTGAACCGAGAGCTCACGCACGACGATTATTTGTGGAACAGACAGGCGCGCGTGAAATATGAAGGCAGGGGTGAGATGGCCAAAAACCTTCATGACCTGCTGTATCTGTGTCCCAAATGCGGCGGACTGCACACGACGCGCAGCGAGGGAGACGTGATCCGCTGCGAGGCGTGCGGCAACGGCGCGCGCGTCAACGAATACTACGACCTCGTGCCGATGGACGATCAGTGCGTGATTCCCGAGACGATCTCGCACTGGTACGCGCTGCAGCGTGAACGGGCCAAAGCGGAGGTGCAGTCGGAGGATTTTGCGCACAGCGGGCGCGTGAAGCTGGGTGTGCTGCCCAAGTACAAGCGGCTGAACAAGAACGAAACCTCCGTCATCGCGGGGGAAGGGACGCTCACGCTGTCGCGCGCCGGGCTGACATACGCGGGCACAAAGGACGGCGAGCCGTTCACGTTCACGCTGCCCACCGATGCCGTGCCCACGTTCGGCATGTGCACCGACATATCGCGCTTCTATACGTTCCATCATGGCGACTTCTATGAGTTCTACCCCGAAAACAACGACACGATGCGCTGGTTCCACCTCACGGAGGAGCTGCACCGCGCATGCGGCGGCAAATGGTGTTGATCAGATCATGCGCAGAAAGAAACCGGCGGCGATGAGCGTCTGCGCTGCGATATAGGGCGCCATCACCTTGACGTAGCTGTGCCGGGTTTCACCGCGGAACACCTCGAAGGCGAGGAACGTGTCGGACAGCAGGAACAGCAGCGTGCCGCCCAGCAGCAGAAATGAGCCTGCGTTCAGCGTCGCAAAGGCGTCCAGCGCGGCGGACGCGCTCAGTGTGCCCAGCAGCAGAAAATACAGCGGACCCGCAAACAACTGGAGCTTCGGCAGAAAATGCCGGAGCTTTCTGAATATCTGCCACAGCACGGATAAGACTATGACGGCGGCCACGGCAATCCACCACCCAGGCGGCGGCGTCATCAATCCATAGAGTTGTCCGATATACAGCACGTGACCGACAAAAAAGAACGCGAGCCCGACGGACAGCCCGACAGCGTTGCGGTGGTCCAGCAGCGCGATGTCGCCGGCGCAGCCCGCGATCAGCCCGAGTGCCACGCGCCAGGGCAGCGGGGCGGGGGTGAATTCCGTCCAGAACAATACGAACGTCACCGCGAGCAGCGGCATCAGCAGCGCCTTGGTGATACACCGGAGCGCTTCTAAGCCGCGCACAGCAGCGATAAAGTGAACCAAAATGGCGGCGGCAAAGAGCGCCGCAGCCGCATAACCGATAGCCACACAAAGCCCTCCCTGTTCCCGTGGAATGCCTATTCATAATATACCATAAATTGACGCAATATGGTATAGACGTGCCCCTTTTCTGATTATTGTTTTAACATCTCAGATGGTTCTAACAGCTCATAGCGCTCAAAGCCTGGTTTGATTAATCGGACGGCAACATCGACCGCGATCATGGATGCCAACCAGATGGTATTGAACTGGCTGACGTGTTGTGACGAAGGACGCGTTATTCGAACCGCCGCCGCGTCATCAGCACCGCGTAGACGGCAGTCTGCGCCGCGGCATACAGCAGCAGCCAAATAAAATACGGCAACACAGCGTAATAACTGAAACCGTTATCCGCGCTGTACGCCACCGTCAGATCGTGCACCGGCGGCAGTATCCACAGTATGTACGCGAGGAACGCTGCTTTTTTGATCAGCGCGCCCTTTACCACGGTCAGCACACAATAAACCGCACTCAGCAATATCGCGGTGCGCCGCCCGCGTATCAGCCGGGAGGAGGTGAACAGCCCCGCCATGCCGCCGCTGTACGACGCCAGCCAAAACAGCGCAAAGCCGGACAGCGTATCTGCCGCCGAAACGGGGCGCTTGAAAAGCGTTGCTCCAGAGGCAAAGTGGATCAGCATCGGTCCCAGTACGGAGATCAGCGCGAAGACTGCCGCGAGCGCCGCGATGAGCAGCGCGCGGGAGAGAAAAAACGGGGTCTTGCGCGGCAGCTTCACCAGCATGGCCTGTTCGATCATCGGGCAACCAAGACCCGCGGCCATCACGCCCGCGATGAGTGTCAGTACAAACACCACCAGCGCGCCGATGCTGAAGCTGGAGCGTATGTCCAGCGGAGCGATGGCATATGCGATGCCGATGTACGCCACAAGCAGCAGCGACGGCATCACGAGCCGTCCGCTGCGCAGCAGTACGTCCTTTTCAAACGCAAACAGCGCTTTCATAACGTCTCCTCATATTTGATGATGCGGATGCCGTGTGCCAGCAGAAGCGTGAGCAGTTCATGCCCGCTCGTTCGGCTTGCCTCAATGCGCAGCATCCGGCCGCATGGGCTAAGCTGCGCATCCGGCGACGCGGCTTGCACCAGCGCCCCGATATCCGCCTTGTCCGGAAGCGCAAGTATCACGCAGCGCGGGCTGGCGCTCTGAATCATGTAACCAGTGCCGTCCGCCAGTGCGCCGTCCTTGATCTGCAGCACGCGGTCGGCCACCGCCTCGATCAGAAACGGCTCGTGGCACGCCATGACCACCGCCATGCCGTCCTGCTTGCGGCGGCGTATCTCGTCGGCGAAGCGCAGCTGCGACACCGCATCCTGACCGGACAGAGGTTCGTCCATGAACAGTATGTCGCGCTCGCCCAGCAGCGCCTGTATCACTGCCACCTTTTGCAGCATGCCCTTGGACAGGTATTTGAGCGGCGTATCAAGATATGCCGTCATCGCAAACATATCGAAGTAATGCGCTGCCGACTTGGCGTCCGCGTTCTCCATGCCGCGCATGTGCTCGATGAAGCGGGCCGCACTCATGTTGAGCTTCTCGAAGCGGTCGGGGATGAGGGCGGCGCGGGTTGTTGCCGCTGTGGTCACTGTACCGCCATCCGGTCTCGTCACGCCGCAGAGCAGGCGCAGCAGCGTGCTCTTGCCGCAGCCGTTTTCGCCCACCAGCGCGACAGCCTCGCCGCGGCGCACGTCAAGGCAGGCATCGTTTAATACGTGCCGTCCGCCGTAAGATTTTCGTATATGTAATGCGGATAGAACCACAGTGACCATTGTCTCACGCTTTCTCGACTTTAGCTTACAAGCACGGCGGTAACAGCCGGGGGATGCTGTGTACCGGATTGCGGGTTTTAGTATATTTGATCTGCGTGACGCAAGCCGCGTCCTGCCGAACTTGGTAAAATTTTATCCTATCAATCAAACATAATCAAGCAAATGTTGGTAAGGCGCTTTTTAACAGGCATTAACTTTAGGATTGTGCCAAAACAAAAAGCGCCCCATGCAGAGCGCCTTTTGCCAATTCAGGTCAGACCGATACATCTCCCAATTTACCGTTTGCCCTTATCACCCTTGCCCGGCTTGCCGCTGTTATCCGGCTTGCCGCCGCCGTCGTCATCTTCGTCATCGTCGTCGTCATCGTCGTCGTCATCGTCATCTTCATCGTCTTTGTCGTCGTCAGCTTTGTCTTTTTTACCCTTGCCTTTATCCTCTGGATCTTCGCCGGGTTCTTCGGGGGCATCGCCCCAGCTGCCGCTGTTCCAATTGAAATCGAATTCCCAGGCCAGCAGGTTTTCAATAAGGCCGGGGTCAAGGCCCAGCGCTGCCACGGCGGCCATAAAATCGCCTCGGGCTTTCGCCTTGGCTGCTTCAAACATAGCCTTGCCATCTGCTTTGGCCTGCTGGAACGCCTGCTGTGCGGCCGACTTGGCCTGCTTCCACGCGTTTCTGTCCTTAGTGTCTTTAAACGCCTGCTGCGCGGCTTCTTTCGCCGCTTTGAATGCATCTATCGCAGCGGCTTTGGCTTCGCGATGAGCCTGAGCCGCGGCATGCATTGCCGATGCGTAAGCTTCCTTTGCTGCAGTCAGTATGGCCTTTTGCTCATCCGTCAAGCCTTCAAGCAGGGGAGACAGGTCTCCGTACAGACCGAGCGCGTCTCCGACGAGATGCGTCAGATCACCCATGCGCATACCGGCGTATTCGGCAATCGCGTCTTCCATGCTCAGGCCCTCGCTGTCCGCGAGATAACTGATCAGCAGAAAACGGCCGGGTGTGAGCCCATAGCTTTTTGCGGTATCCGCCATTTCGTCCGATACGTCGGATGCGTATATGGGGCAGTCCAGTCCCAGTGCGGTCAGAGACTCCTGTGCCTGCGTTTCAATACCGGTAATCAGGCCGTCTTCCACATCGCCGTACGCGGTGATCACGATGGACGGGTCCGTTTCCGCCGGAGCCAGATAACCGTCCGCCGCCAGTATCCCGATCAGCTGATCCACCGCGTTTTCATAGGTCTGACCCACTACGTCGCAGCTTAGCAATATCTCCTCACCGTCGTCGTTGAACGCCGTGACGCCCAGCACGATGCCGCCCTTGATTGCCAGCTGTACGCTGGGGTTTACGTCCAGCGACACATAACCGATGCCTTCGGTTTCCGTCACACTGGGTTCAATTGTGCCCGCCGGCGCTGTGGATGGCGCTGTGGATTCAATGCCCGCTGCGGGCACCGCCGTCTGTGCGGGCGCTGCGGCGTCCGGCGCTGCGGAGCAGCCTGCCAGTACAGTGGTTAACATGAAAATGAGTGTGAATGCGACCGCCGTGATACGGCCGGCTTTTGTGTTGTGTTTCATGGTTTCCTCCATGGTTTTTTATTTGTTTGGTTTAGAAAATGGTCATGACGGATATGACTCAGCGGTTGTCTTTGCCGTTATTGCGGTTGTCTCCACCCTTGCCGTCACCCGGTTTGCCTCCGCTGTTTCCGCCGCTGTTATCTTTGCCGTCGTCTTTACCGTTGCCGCCAGAGCCGCCGTTTGTGTCCTTGTCCGGTTTTTCGCTGCCGCCTGGCTTGTCCGGCCTGTCGTCATTGTCCTTACCGTTATCCTGCTGTCCGCCGCTTTTTTCCGGCCTTGCGCTGGCAGTCGGCTTTGGCGTGGGGGAGGGCTTTTCGGAGTGCTCCGCGGTATCCGGCTTTTGGCTTCCCTGCCCGCCGTTGTTCTGCGGATGCTTCTTCTTTTCAACAGCGGTGATCATATCGTCCACGTCCATACCGCTGTCGATGCCCAGGCTCTCCGCATTCTTCCTGAGCAGATCCAGACCCGCGCTTTTATGCTGCTTTTCAGATGCTTCAAAGTTTTCCTTGCTGCTCTGCAATACCAGCACATTCACCGCATCTCCCGCAGCGCTGCTGACGATCTCTATGGCCTGCTGTTCGCTGATGCCCGGCGTATCCCCGAAGTGCGCCACCAGCACATGGCCGTTCCCTTTCAGCCAACCGCCGTTCGCGGCAGCCTCAACAAGCGCGTTCAGCGCATTGCCTATGGGCAGACCAGCCAGCTGCATGTTCTCAAGCAGTTCGGCAGCGTCCTCGTTGCCCGCGTCTGCCGACAGCACGATGTCGTTTTCGTCTACGCTGAGCGTGACGCTGGGGTTGATATCGATGGTGTAATAACCGGCGGCCTTCGCCGTTTGGGCAGGGGCAAGCGCCAGCGCAGCAATCAGCATCAGCGCGGCTGCAGCAGCGCACACCGCCGCCCAGCGCACCTTCCGCCGCGCCGGTTTCGCGGAAATCCGGCGATCACCGGCCTGCATGCGACGGGCTTCGTCTTGCACCAAAGCACGCGTGGACGCACGCAATGCGTTGCCGGGTCTTTGCTTAATTTTGCTCAACGCTTTGAGTTCCTTATCAATATCCAGCATCAAGCTCTCTCTCCATTTCTATGCGCAGCTTCTGCTTGGCCGCGTTCAGGCGGGATTTGATCGTCCCCACCGGCACACCCAGCAGTCGCGCGCTTTCTTCGTAGCTCATGTCCTCAAAATAATAGAGTATCACCGGCAGCCGCAGCTTTTCGGGCAGCAGGCCGACTTTTTCCGCCAGCATCCGCTGCGAGAGGTTGTCCATCGCCGCGCTTTCCGCCGAGACGTTGTCCGTTGCCGATTCCAACGCGTACTCCAGTGCGTCTTCATCCCCAAAGCCGCCGGATATGCTGCGCCGGAGCTTGTCCCGCCGCCAGCCGTCGCGGTAAGCGTTCAGGCAGATGGTGTAGAGCCAGTTATTGAAGGATCTGTTCCGGTAGGTTTGGGCGTAGCGCACAACCTTCACCCACGTCTGCTGATAGAGGTCCTCGGCATCGGCGCGGTTATGGTGCAGCTTGCAGCACAAATTAAACAGATCGTCCTCGTACTGGGCAATCAGCGCGTCGATGGAGGATGTATCCCCGTTTGAAAAGGATTTTAGCAGCTGATATTCATCTGTCAAACCCCACATACCCCTTTCACTTCTATAAACGAATTATAACTGTTTTTGTTCGGAAAAGGAAAAAGAGACATCAGGAAATATTTAAAATACGTTCTGTATGTGAAGCCAAACCATAGACATACCCTTATTACAGTAAAATGACATCTGTCTAAAGCTTTCTATTTTTGTATAGGCATAAAAAACCATGCGTCACCGGTCGGCCTGCTGTCTAATAGTATACAGTAAATACCGGGCAAAGGAGGCAACGGCATGACGCCCAACAAAGAGCTGCAGGAGCTGGCTGCTGCATTGAAAAAAACGCCGGAATATGACCAGATGATGAGCCGCCGCAGAGGCCTGATGACGAATTACCGCCAGATGATGGCCAGCTTTGAGAGAGAACATAGCCAGCTGTATCACCAGAAGCTGTCGGAAGCGGACATGATCGCCCGCTTAAAGGCGCTGTACGCAAAATACAAGGATTTTCTGGAGCAGGAGGACGTGAGGAGCTTTCTGGGTGCGGCGAGGAATTACCAAAAGCTCGTTTCCGAGAGCATATCGTATCTGAACCGGCTGCTGGAGGCGGACGGACCGGGCCGGCTGTTCTGACGCATGAGCCGACAGGCTGTCCGTACATACCCAGTCTGCGGCAAAGAATGTAAAGCCGGCTCGGCAAAGCGTCGGGCCGGCCTATATATTGATGACGACCCTGTTTAAAAACAGCCTGCTGAACACCGTGTGTCTGGACAAGCCGTTCCCAACAGACAGCGCGGATATTATCCTCAGTCGTCAAAATCATCGTCGTCGTAACCGCGCGGATACCAGCCGCCTGGAACACCGTACCAGCCGGTCGTGGACCCGTTACGGCTGGCTACCGGTGATCCGATGCCGCCGACAAACTCACACCGTCCAAAGCTGTCACAGCACCAACCGTTGCGGTAGCAACACCGTCCAAACTGGTCAACCCAGTCACATCTTGGCCCCGAGGGTACAATCGGCCAGGGCCGGGGACCAATCCAAGGTCCGGGCCAGGGTCCGGGTCTGGGGCCAGGCCAGGGTCCCGGTCTGGGTCCGGGCCAGGGTCCGGGTCTGGGTCCGGGTCTGGGTCCGGGCCAAGGTCCCGGGCCTGGCATTCCGGGCCCGCCGCCCGGTCCGCCGCCGGGAGGCCTTCCCGGTCCGCCGCCGGGGGAACGAAAACCATCAGGCATAAAAAGACTCCTTTCAAAGCGTCCTGTCAGGACTGCTGATGTATATTATGTGTTATGCCGCTGTGATGTTCAGATTCACAGACAACACATGTATTCTAAATTTCCCACACCCCCGGCAAGGGGCGCTCAGTGTCCGGACTTGGCCTATCCATCTGCCGGAATATCATCAAAGCCCATGGCGGTGAAATATCCGCGCGCTACACGGAGGAAGGCGGCATCGTGTTCCGTTTCACGCTGCCCGCCGCCGGAGTTTCCGCATAATCCAGCACATACCAGCACACGGGCTTGACTTCCAGATTTGGTATGTGATAGTATAAACAATGTCAGGGCGTCAATGCTCGGACACCCACCATTCACACCCTGCCGTTAACGGCATTCGCACTAACATACAAAGCAGCTTATTTTTCTGGCGTGATTTGATCGCGGCGATTTTCTTTGGAGGCTATCATGAAAATCCGTTTCAGCGAACAGCAGCTGGAGCTGCTCCATTCGGCGGGCTTCCCGTTCGACTTTAAAAAAGACCTCAGCGAGTTCGAGTATTTTCTGACGCTTGAGCACGTGGGCGGGCGCATACTGCGCGAAGGACTAAACGACGAACACCTGCCCACAGAAGCAGGCAAGCTCTACGGCGGCATCATGGAAACGCTCTGCCGGGCGTCCTGAGCGTATCAGCAACATAGAGGCATTGATGAAAAACAAAAAAGCGGTCAAGCGTGTACTGATCATAGCGGGCGCTGTTTTGGCTGTAGCCGGAGCGGCGCTGTTTGTTGTCAATTTCATCCGCATCTTTCGCATCGCCGATTTTGATTTCTCAGGTATTTTTACCGCTGTCGCGGTCCTTTGCGCGGGGCTCATCCCCGTGAGCATCGGCCTGCTGATGCACGCCAAAGATATCCGCGAGACGAAGCGAGGCGTCAGCTCGTTCCTCAAAGCGCTCGGCATGTTTTGGCTCATCGGCGGTGGGGTGAATATCATCGCCATCATCATGATCAGCATTTTGTTTGGGGATTGGGCTTGCGGGGCGTAAGGAATGATTTAAGCACAACACACGGCAGTTTCTTATAATAGGATCTTCTGATAGGCTACTACATCCAGCCACTTGTTGAATTTTCTGCCCACTTCCCTAAAGTGCGCGCACTGGCAGTAACCGTTTTTAGCGAACAGATTAATGCTTTTGGCATTCTCACCGCAAATTACCGCGATTAGCACATGGATGTCATGACTTTTGGCGAAATCTTCAATAAACTTGAGCGCCTTGCTTCCGATGCCTTTGCCGGAATATTCAGGTTTCAAATAAATCGTGACTTCGGCGGTACCTGCGTATGCTTCTCGTTTCTTATACGGTCCCAATATGACATAACCACATATCGTACCGTCAGACAAGATCACATACGCCATATATTTATGACTGTTGAAAAAAACCAGTTCGTACATTTGCTCCTTCGACAGACTGTGCGTATGAAAAGTGACGTTTGTATTGATGATATAGTGATTGTATATATCTAAAGCATCATCAATGTATTCATCTTTCATTTCTTCAAAATGTATTTCATGCATATTGGGAAGCCCCCGTTCACAGATAGAATATTATGGTGGATATCTTTTTTGAAGATATATTATTTGATATTAGAATGTCAATGATATTTAGCCAATGTGGATTGAGATTGCAAAAAAGAATGCCGTATCACCGGCATTCAAAGAGGATATATGGGAAATAGAAGTGGATGTATTCGTTTACCTGCAGTTGCAGTTGTCGCCGCAGCCGCATCCGCCGCCGAAACCGCCGCAGCAGCACAGCAGAAGCAGGGGCCAAATGCTGCCCATTCCGCCGCCGCATCCGCAGCCGTCGTTGCAGCCGTCATTGCAGCCGCAGCCCCCTCCGAAACCGCCGCCGCCGCACCCGCAAAGCAGCAATAGTGGCCATAAAGATCCATTCATATTGAAACCTCCTTTAATCCGATTGATAATTTACTATATGCCCATACGGGAATATGTGTGACGCCGTCATTGTTTGCGTTCATAAAAAATAGAATAGTCACATAAGGGGTAAACGGGGCGGTTACAGCCATGGATTTGTGCGAGGTTTTCAAAGCGCTGGGTGACGAAACGCGCCTGCGTATGATGTTTCTGCTGTCGCGGCAGGAGCTGTGCGTCTGCGTGCTGTGCGAGGCGCTGCGCGTGTCGCAGCCCACTGCGTCCAAGCATCTGCACCGGCTGCGTCTGTCCGGGCTGATACGCTGCCGGCGCATATCGCAGTGGTGCTTCTACCGTGTCAGCGATACGTTCGCGGCCTCGCCCGTGTATGAGTGCCTGCAAAAGCTGTGGGACGGCAGCCGCCAGTACGCCGAGGACGTCAAGCGGCTGAACGAATTGCTGGACTCAGGCGTCTGCTGCGAACAGCTGCTGCAAAAGCAGGACCGCACGTAACGCTTTACGCAAGCTTAACATGGATTTAATGCTGTGTCAGGCATGCCTGATATAATAAAACCGTAAGACAATATTGCGTACAGGAGTGTCAGACAACGGCGATGATAGGACATCGGCAATCACAATTGTCTTTACAAATCAGCAGCCGGAAAGAGTATTCTCGGTTTCCTCTTTTTACGCCGCTCTGGCAACAGGGCGGCCTTTACTTTTTACAAACGAGGGAGGTCTTAATGCTTTGAGCGATACGGAAAACAGAAAGAACTACGTGTTGGACACCAACGTGCTGATGCACGACCCGTGGTGCTTCCGCAACTTCCACGGCAACAACGTCTACATTCCCGTTACCGTGCTGGAGGAGCTGGATCACCTGAAAACGCGGGAGGGCATCGCCGGATACCAGGCGCGCGAAGCGGTGCGCACGCTGCACCGTACCATTGACGGCTGCGGCCGCCAGTGCGTGACGGATGGCATCGAGCTGGACAACAGCATACGTCTGCTGGCCGCCTTCTCGGAGGACACCTGCCCGCCGTTCTCCGCGCCGGGCAACGACAACGCGATACTGGCCTGCGCAATGCGCCTGCGGGAGAAGGATCCCAATGCCGAGACGATACTGGTTTCCAAGGATGTGTGTGTGCGCATCAAGGCGGAAATATGCGGCATCACCTCGCAGGACTACGAGACGGACAAGATCAAGACCGATGAGCTGTACAGCGGTCAGACGGAGCTGGCGATGTCCGCCAAATCCATCGACAGGCTGTTCAAGGAGGGCGTGAAGCCGCCCAAAGCGGCGGAGCTGCTGCCCAACCAGTTTGTGCGCATCCGGCAAAGCGGCGGGGATTCGCCCTGCGCTGTGGCGCGGTTCGACGGAACCAAGCTGGTACCGCTCAAATACGACCGGCATTCCGCGTGGGGGTTGCGCCCACTCAATCTGGAGCAAAGAATGGCGTTTGAGTTGCTGATGGACCCCGCTGTGCCCTTCGTGTCCATCACGGGCGGCGCAGGCAGCGGCAAGACGATACTCGCCACCGCCGTCGCACTGGAGAAGGTGCTGGAGCAGCGGGAGTACCGCCGTGTCGTGTTCGTGCGGCCCACAGTGCCCGCGGGCAATGACATCGGCTATCTGCCCGGCACCGAGGAAGAGAAGCTGCGCCCGTGGATGGGCAGCTTCTACGACGCGATTGACAGCCTTATGCAATCGGATAAGGACGCGGGCAAAACCAAGAAGGCCAAGCGCACAGAGGAAGGTTTTCAGGTGGACGCGTTCATCGACGACTTCCGCCGCCGTGGAATATTCGAGATCAAGACATTCACTTACATGCGCGGGCGCACCATCGCGGACGCCATTGTGATCGTGGACGAGGCGCAGGAGATCACGCCGCACCTTGCCAAGCTGATGCTCACAAGGGCAGGTCAGCGCGCCAAGTTCATATTCCTGGGAGATCCGTCGGACAACCAGATCGACAACGTGCTGGTGGATTCCAAGTCCAACGGCCTCGTGTATGTGGTGGAGCGCCTCAAGCACCACGCCTTAACCGGACATGTCACGCTGCGGCACGTGGAACGCAGTGAGCTGGCCTCGCTGGCGGAGAAGAATCTGTAGCCGCGCAGAGAAATCCGAAACGGGGACTGTTAAAACTTGACTTTCACAGCGTGTGTCCCTAAAATGAAAGCATCAACAACACACGAGGAACACGCATGAAGAGAACCTTCCTGATGATACTGGCGCTGTGCCTGCTGGCCGCGCTGGCGGGCTGCAAAGACGATTCGGCGGCAGAAAGCCCGGCGTACACGCCCGCGCCTGCCGATGCGACACCGTCATCCACGACCGCGCCCGACTATACAAACACGGATTTTTCCGGCCACTGGGCCGTTTCCGAGGTGTACGATTCGGCGGGGGAACAGGTGACGGGCGATTCTTTTGCGGCGCTGGACACCGGCTTCATGCTGGAGCTGCTCAAGGACGGCGTGTACTTTGTCTATGACGCCCAAGGCGCCGTGCTGGGGCAGGGCACTTACGCGGTGGGCGGCGACCTGCTGACGCTGACGGCGGGCGGCGCGCAGACGGTATACACCATTACGGACGAGAACACGTTTCGCGCGACGGCGGCAGACGGCAGCGTGACCGTGATGGCCCGGCAACCCGAGGAAACACCAGAGGAGACCGCGGTGCCGGAGGATGAAGAAGACACACAAGACGGCGGCACCCCCGAGGACGGAGAAACGGAAACCCCGGAAGACGAAACGGAGCCGGACGACACCGGTTTTTAAGTGCGGATAACTGTTAATAAGCGCATGATGCCCCGCGGCTCACGCGCTTTTTTATTTCACCGATTTGGCAAATATATTAAGTTTTACTCATACTGAGGCGGTTTTTGCCGATATATGATACGAGGGAAATCGCTGAAGGTGCTGCTGCAGTTATGCGCGAATGCACCGCAAAAGCTGCGATGCGTCTTTGCGCGTCCGGGCTTCCATAAGGGCTTGGAAGCATACACAGGATTTCCCATGTCTGCCCAACTTGCTATTATGCGGGGGGTGCAGGGCAGCGTCACCGAACACGAAAGGACGGTCTGATGAGAGAGGTCCGGGAAATGAAGTGGGGCGAACTGGCGCCCATCTGGCAGGATTTATATGAGAAAAGCCGGACGGCCACACCCTTCCAGTCTTACGAGTTTCTGACGTATACCAAAAAAGGCAAGGCCCAATGGCGGGATCCGTTCAGGCTCTTTGGGGTGAGGGAATGGAACCTGCTGTTGTGCGACGACGGCCGGCCTGTTGCCATCGCTCCGCTGCAGATCAAATGCAAGCGCGGCGTTTGCACCGTGGTGCTGCGGGGCCAGTTCACGGTGGCCAACCATCTGGACTTCATATACGAAAGCTGGAGCTATGACGATCTCAAGTTTTTGATGGATTACATACGGCAGCGCTTGGGGCGCGTGTCGTTCATGCTCGAACGGGTGTCCGAAAAGACTGAGACATGCGGTTACCTCAAACGTTACTTCGCGGACAACAGGATGGAAGAGTTCGAGTGCTTTTCCATACCTGTCCCCGACAGCCATGACGAATGGCTTAAAGGGCTAAGCCGCTCCGTGAAGCGCAACCTAAACGGCTACCATAACCGCCTGCAGCGCGACAACCTTGCCTGGTCCGTCGATTTTTACAGCGGCCAGCCCATCGGCAAAGAGTTGTGCAGCAGGCTGATGCGCGTTTACGCCGGCCGCTTTCTGGACAAGAACAGCTTTCGCATCGGTTCGCTTCGGCATATCGTGATACCGTTGCTGCAGATGTTCCTGATACGGGACCGGATGACGCGCTGGATGAACCGGGGGGAGGGGAATTTTCACGCCGTGCTGAATGTGGGCGGGGAGGTGGCCGCCTTTACCAGCGGCATCTTCTGCCGTGACAAGCGCATCATACTGTCACGGTTCGCCATCAACACGGATTATTCCCGATATGGCCCGGGCGGTGTGCTGCTGAGCGCTCTCGTCCGCCATGTTATCGATCAGAACCAAAGCGGCGCAATGGACATCCGCGAGCTGGATCTCTCTCAGGGCGGGCAGGGCGGCATGTCGTACAAGCCGGCTTATGGCGGCAAGCCGCACTGCAACTATGGCTTCTACGGTTAAGCCGCACCGTTTACTGCGCTAGTATTCAGATAATCACGAGAGGACAAAGACATGAGAGAAGTTCATGAAATGAAGTGGAGGGACCTGCTGCCGATCTGGGAGGAATTCTATCAAAAGAACCAGACGGCGACGCCATTTCAGTCTTATGAGTTTCTGACATTCACCGGGCTCGGAAAACCCTACCGCAAAGACCTTTTTCGTCTTGTCGGTGTCAGGGAATGGAATCTTGTGCTGTACTGCAACGGTACACCCGTGGCCATCGCGCCATTGCTGATAAAGAATAAAAATGGCCGGCAATCGGTTTATTTGAGGGGGCATTTTACCGTTGCCAATCAGCTTGATTTTATTTATGCGGACTTGAGTTACGACGACTTTAAATACCTGATGGACTATATAAAAGCCAGGCTGAACAATCCTTCGTTCGTTCTGGACAGAGTATCAGAGAAAACGGCCACGTGCGGCTATCTCAAAGAGTATTTTGCTTCCGGTAAAATCGAAGAGCAAAAGTGCTTTTCGATTCACATCGCTGAAGGCTTTGACGAATGGCGTAAAAACTTGAGCCGCTCAGCACGACAGAACCTGTCAAACCACTATCACAGGCTGGAGCGGGATAAGCTCACCTGGTTCGTCTGTTTCTGTTTCGGGGAAAAGGTTGAGACATGCCTGTGTAAAAAGCTGATGTGGGTGTATGCCGACCGCTTTATCATCAAAAACGACTGCAACTTTGGTGTGCTGACGAAGCTGGCGACCCGCATGCTCCGCAAATATCTGCTCCGGGACAGGATGACCCGCTGGATGAACAGAGGGGAAGGCAACTTCCACGCGGTGCTTTATATTGAAGGAGACGTTGCCGCATTTACCAGCGGCCTTTGCTGCCGTGACAAACGCATCATATTGTCCCGGCTGGCCATCAACACCAAATACGGAAAATACAGCCCCGGCGGTATACTGATCAGCTCGGTTATCCGGCATATCATTGAGGAAAACGCGAGGGGAGCAATGGATATCCGCGAGCTGGACCTCTCCCAGGGCGGGCAGGGCGGCATGTGCTACAAGCAGGCGTATGGCGGCAAGCCGCACTTCAACTATGCATTCTACGGTTAAGCTTGTTATGCAGCTGCCAAACCGTAACTTTTCAAAAAAACAGGAAAGGATGGAGTAATGAGAGAAGTCCATGAAAAAAAGTGGAGTGATTTATCGCCGATCTGGCACGAATTTTATCAAAAAAACCAAAAAGCGACACCGTATCAGTCATATGAGTTTTTGACGTTCACCAAAAGAGGCAAGCCTTACCGGAATGATCTGTTCCGGCTCCTCGGCGTCAGGGAGTGGAATCTGGTGCTGTATAGAGACGAAAACCCCGTGGCCATCGCACCGCTGCTGATCAAGAAGCAACGCGGCAAATACAAGGTGGTGCTGCGGGGCCATTTCACGGCGGCCAACCAGCTCGATTTTATTTATGATGATATTAGCTACGACGACTTCAAGTTTCTGATGGACTATATCAAATCCAAGCTGGGCCGGGTCTCGTTCTTGCTGGACAGAATATCGGAGAAAACCGTTACCTGTGAGTATCTGAAAAAGTACTTTTCTCTTGACTGCATCGATGAGGAGGAATGCTATGCCATACCCATTGCGGCGGACTATGACGAGTGGCTCAAAGGTCTAAGCCGGTCGGCGCGCGGCAACCTGTCGACATACTGCAACCGGCTTGAGCGGGAGGGGTTGGAGTGGTCCGTCGATGTTTACTGCAGTCGGCATATAGATAAGAAACTGTACCGGAAGATGATGTACGTCTATGCGGACCGTTTCGTAGAGAAGAATGGAATCAACTTGGGTATTTTCCGAAGGCCTGTGGCATGTCTTCTGCAGGCATTTCTGATGTGTGACCGATTGACGCGCTGGATGAGCAGGGAGGCGGACAGCTTCCACGCTGTTCTGAGTATCGGCCCGGACGTCGCCGCGTTTGCCAGCGGAGTATGCTGCCGCGGCGGCCGGATCATCGTATCGCGGCTGTCCATCAGCACTGCGCACTCCCGGTACGGCCCGGGGGGCATACTCATCAGTTCCATACTCAGATATATTATCGCGCAGAACAAAAGCGGCGCTATGGATATCAAAGAACTCGATCTGTCCCAGGGCGGGCATGGCGGCATGTCGTACAAGCAGACGTACGGCGGCCAGGTTCACTATTGTTACGTTTTCCATAACTGAGGCTGAAATACGGATAACAAAAAACCCCGCAGCCGCTGCGCTCCAAGATCAGCCGTTGGGGGGTGTCTTTCGTTGTCAGACGGAGCTCCGCCAGACCGGGTGGCAATAGCGCCCGCGCTTTTGAGTGACTTTGCCGTACTGTATCGCGCGGGTGGGGCATCGGTTAATGCACGCGCAGCAGTGGTCGCACCGGCCCGGCCATTCCGGCCTGCCGTCGCCGCCCATGGTTATCGCGCCCGTGAGGCAGATGCGCGCACACCGTCCGCAGGAGATACACGCTTCCGTGGCGTAAAACGGTGCGCTGCGGATGCCGAATTTGCGGAACAGAAAACCGACAACCGTGGTCAGCAGCCAGCCGCCGCCGCTGCCGATCAGCTTTGTATCCGTCTCGCGTTCCAGCGCCATCTCCTTGATATGCGCCATCTGGGTTTCCGCCTGCTCCAGCTTGGTGCGCTCCAGCTCCGGGCTGTCCACGTCGTACATCGGCAGGTAGTTGTTGGGCATCGCGATTTCCCATTTGGCGTCCAGAGGCAGACCCTTTTTGCCGAGCGCACGCGCCATCACGCGCATCGTGGCCCCGGCGGTATCGCCGCAGGTGGCCAGCGCGAACACATACTGCCCGTCGAATCCGGCCAGCTCCATAGGGCGGATGAAATCCAGCAGCGTTTGGGGCGGGCCCCAAGCGTGCACAGGGAACACGAAACCCAGCGTCTCGTTTTCCTTCAGCTCATAAGCAAGCGGTTCGCCGCTCTTGAGCGCGTCGGTGACAGAGACAAGGCGTTCGCCCAGCGCGTCTGCGAGCGTCTTGGCGGCCCAGTGGCTGTTGCCTGTGGCGGAGTAGCAGAATATCATGACGGCCTCCCGATACGTTCAATTCTATTCATTCTGTCATGGCGGGTTCAGAGTGTCAATGATAATAACTTAAGTATTAAAAAAGCCGCCTCCGTCACGAAAGCGGCTGCTGTTTTGTTCGCTTAGAATATCCTGAATCCGCAGATGAACATGCGCTTGCACCAGTTGGAGGTGTAAGACCGCTTGACCACCTTGCCGTTGCCGGATGACGCGTCGATCATGTTGCCGCTGCCCGCAATGATGCCGACATGACCCTTGAACACGATGACGTCGCCCTTTTTAAGATCGCCGATGCTCTTGATTTTTGTGTATTTGGAGGACTTTGCCCAGCCGCCGGAAGTCATGTAACCCTGCTTCACGCCTACCTTGTTTAAACACCAGTAAACGAAACCGGAGCAGTCAAACGTGTTGGGGCCCTTTCCGCCGCGTACATATTTGGAACCCAGCTTGGATTTGGCAATTTCAACAAACGATGATGCGTTGGTGCCCGTGATATTGACGCCGGTGGATTTCTTGGCGCTGCCGGATGTAAGGACTCCCATTGTTTTAGCGCCCACCTTGCCGTCCACTGACAGACGGTTGTTATTCTGGAAGCTGCGCACCGCCGACTCGGTGTCCGAGCCGAAATAGCCCGTCACTTTTCTCAGGTAACCCAGCTTTTTCAACAGCTCCTGAATTTTCTCCACATCCCGGCCTTCCGCGCCGATGGTCAGTGCGTTGCCCTGTGCGTCGTCCGACATCAGCGCTTCCTTGGTGGCCGGGCCGACATAGCCGTCCGCCACGAGGCCGCTCTTCTCCTGGAAACGCTTCACAGCCGCCTTGGTGTCCGCGCCGAATTTGCCGTCCGGCGTTGACATCAGGTAGCCCAGCTTCTTGAGCCGGTTCTGGAACTCCAGTATTTCGGCACTTTCCTCGCCATAAGAATAGGCGTTGGCTTCAGCGTCCTCGGAATAGAGCAGCTCGCGGACATCCTTGCCCACCTTGCCGTCCTCGCTGAGACCGTTCAGCTTCTGAAACTTTTTGACCGCAGCTTCGGTGTCCTCTCCAAATACGCCGTCCGGCTTGTCTGCGATATAGCCCAGCTCATAGAGCCGCTGCTGCACCTCTTCCACATCGGTATTTCTCGTCCCCATCGCGATCACATATTCCTGCGCATCGGGCGAAAACAGAGCGGTTTTGGTCGCATCGTCCACCGTTCCGGTCACCGTCAGTGCGTGCTGTTCCTGAAAATGCTCAATGGCGGTTCCGGTTACCTCAGAGAAGATACCGTCCGGGTCGTCTTCATCCATGTAACCCAGCTCCATCAGCCTCACCTGCATGTCCGCCACCACGTCGGCATGGATGCCCTCGCTGACGGATAGCTCGGCATAGGCCGGAACCGCCAGCGTAACCGGCGGCGCAGCGTTATGCGTCTCCTTGGGCAATTCAGGCAGAATATCGCCCTGGGCGGATGCCAGCTGCGGCTTTTCCGCCGCCGTCAGCAGCAGGGGGAGCGCAACAGCTAGCGCGATGATGACTGCCGTTGCGGAAGCAATGATGATAAGACGCTGTTTGTTGCGCACGCGAACGCGCCTGTGACGGCGGGAGTACATGGCAGGAACAGCTCCTGCTCTGCGCAGCCCGGAAACGGGCATGGCGGGTACAGTCCGCGAAGACGCAGCAGACACACGAAAACCGCCGCCCGAGCGACGGGGCTTCACTCCTGTGATACTGCGTAATATACCGCGTATGCTGTCAAAAATCTTCATCATCTGTTCATTCCTCTTTGACGGCTGCAAAGTAGTTGCCATGGACATGTGTTTATAATGAGGGCTTACAAAGGCTGGCAGCCGTTTCTGATTCGATTTATTGTATTATAGCAGACCAGACGGCGAAACGCAATAAAATTGTAACAATTACGTAAAGCATCCGTATCATTCTGGCGCTTAATTGCTGAATTAAACATATTATAGCATTAGTTTTGTGATATGCAAAGCGGAACAGCGGATAATATGACAAAGCCGTTAAGAATGGCTGATTATGATAAATACGGGAGGTAAATTGTGGTATACTAAAACCATGAATCCTGACATCAGTTCAAAAAATTCACCGTATCTGGAAGTCGATCTGAGCAAGATCCGCAGCAACGCGCATACCATCACCCAGCTTTGTGAGAGCCGCGGGCTCAGTGTTGTGGGCGTTACCAAAGGCGTCTCAGGCATACCGCAGGTGGCACAGGCCATGCTGGACGGCGGTGTATGCGCGCTTGCCGACGCGCGTATACGCAACATCGACAGAATGCGCAAGGGCGGCATCAACGCAGAAATCATGATGCTGCGGCTTCCGCGTATCAGCAGTTCAGCTGAGGTGGTGCGCAAGGCGGACGACAGCATGAACTCGGAGCTTCACATCATCCGGTCGCTGTTGGAGGAGAGCCGCCGCATCGGCAAGCCTCACGGCATTATCTATATGGTGGATGTAGGCGACCTGCGGGAGGGCGTGCTGTTTTCGCGCGCGCTGGACGATGTTGCGCACATTCTGAAGCTGGACGGCATAACGTTCAGGGGCATCGGAACCAACGTGGGCTGTTTCGGTGGTGTGATGCCCTCGCCCGAAAACATGTCGTTACTGGCTCAGACGGCACGCCGCATACGGCTGCGCTATGGGGCAGCCTTCGACGTGGTAACGGTAGGCGGCACGAACTGCCTGAAGATGGTGGCGCAGGGGGCTATGCCGCCCGAAATCAGTCACATACGCATCGGCGAGGGCATACTGCTGGGGCGCGACAGCTCCCGCAACGCACTGCTGGAGGGCACCTGGCAGGACGCGTTCCGGCTGGCCGCGGAGATCGTCGAGATCAAGGAGAAGCCGTCCGTGCCCATCGGGAGGATCGGGCGGGACGCTTTCGGCAACACGCCCGTGTTTATCAACAGAGGCGTGCGGCGGCGTGCGCTGATTTCGCTGGGCAGACAGGACGTGCGTCAGTCCGGGCTGATACCCGAAGACAAGGACATTAAAGTGCTGGGCGGCAGCAGCGACTACTATATACTGGACATCAGCGACTGCAAACGCGAATACGCGCTGGGCGACAGCGTCTGGTTTCAGCTCAACTACCCGGGCCTGCTGTCTGCCTCCACCTCGCAGTATATGAGCGTTTACTTCCGGGACTGACGACAGACAACAAGGGAGGAGAAAAAATGGATTTCGTTGTGGAGAAACTGACAGAACATGACATAGGTACCGCAGATAGGATGACGGAGATTGAAGCCCAGGCCTTTGGTGAAGGCGGGCTCAACATATGGACGCTGGTGCCGCTCATCCGGCACGGGCGCGTGTTCGCGCTGCGCGACGGGCAGCAGATCATCGGCGGGGCGCAGTTCATGCGTGACTGGGAGGACAATTCCCGCGCATATCTGGTGGGCATTGCCGTAGACGCGCGTTACCGCGGCAAGGG
This sequence comes from Bacillota bacterium, assembly GCA_023416745.1. Lineage (GTDB taxonomy): Bacteria > Bacillota > Clostridia > Christensenellales > SZUA-584 > SZUA-584. Next base: position 80,555 of record JAEZHF010000063.1, on the reverse strand, counting down.
GCTGGGTACGCGCTTCCTTGGCGAATGCATGGATTCACTCAAGCACGAGGGCGTCAAAAAGGTGGAGCTGACGGTGGACGCCGCCAACGTACCCGCCGTACGGGTTTACAGCGAGAAGCTGGGCTTTGATACGCAAGAGGTACGCCAAAGTGAATACGGCCCGGGTATCGACCGCATAGTGATGCAAAAAACGCTGTAAACATTAATAAACGGAATATATTTTATGAGCAATGATGCAGCACGTTGTCCGTCCGCCGCTGCGTCAGAAAAAACTAAATTCGATGCTTCCTTACTTTGTGTAGAGGGTTTATAATAAGCTTGACCAAAAACGATAGGGGGGTGCATGTATGATAAAAAGCAAGCTGCTCAATCATGAGCTGATGGCCGGGCTTTCCAGGCTGGGACACGGACATACATTTATGGTCTGTGACGCGGGTTATCCGACACCCGCAGACGGCAAAATAATCGATCTTGCCCTGGTAGCGGGTGTTCCCACAGTTCCGCAGGTGCTGGATGCGATATTGAGCGAGATGATCGTGGAGGAAGCGGTGTATTGCGAAGAGATGGAAACCGTCAGTCCCGAGCTTTTCGGCTTGTTTAAGAAAAAGTTTGCTGAGCAGAACAGGCTGACGCCGCAGTGGGCGCAGTTCGAGCTGATGGGCAGGCAGTGCAGCTTTTTCGTACGTACCGGAGATTTAACGCCGTACGGCAACATCATACTGAAGTCCGCGTCCGCGGTGCCCCGGTTCAATGAAAAGTTCAACATCAATCCTTAAATACCCAAAGCATGGTAAAGCGGCTTGCAATTTCGCAGGCCGTTTTTGTATTCAGTGAAATCAGCAAAAGCCAGCCTGCAATCTGGATATTATTAAACGAAAAATCAGGTAAGAATTGTACGTTAACATTTTATCAGTAATGCCGATATATCTTACAAATGTATTGATTGGGTGTAAAATTTGTTATCGGGGATGAAGATGAAAAAGAACAGGCAGACAAAAATCCTGGTTAAAATCAATATGGTTTTTATCATATGCTTTGTTTTGATGCTGGCTTTGGGTACGGTGCTGCTTATGGACGTACTGATCAAGCCGGTCGAACAAATGGAAAACATGAGAATTCTGAACGACTTATCCAATGTAAAGAATGCCATCGATTCGAGAATTAACAATTTGAGTACATTGGTTAAGGTGATGGCAATTTCAGATAACTCATTCCAATTTGTACAGGACGGCGATAAAAGCCATCTGCCTGAATCCGATATCAGCAATCTGGGCGTCAGCATGATGCTCTATTTAACCAACGACGCTCAGGTGATGTACGCAAGGGCGACGCAGCCCGACGGGTCCGTTTCGGAGGCAGTGAGTGACAGCATTAAGGAGCGCCTGTCCCGATACAGGACGCTATGGGTCATTGACGACGATTTCGGTTTCAGAGGAATCTGGACGCTGCAGGAGGGGCCGATGCTGGTGGCGTCGTACCCAATCATGAATCAGGACCAAAGCCGCGAGGTGCTGGGGCATATTGTATTCGGGCAGTATCTGGATGAGAAAGCAGTCAGCGACCTGTCATATTCGATGAACATGGAAATCAGCGTCAGCACGATCAGTCCGCAAGAATACACCCGGCTTAAGGCATCCAATCACGAATCGTTCGGCATCGTCACCATGGAGGTTTCTGATTCCAACATCGTAGGCTCAAGGTACGTCCCCGAAACCTTCAACGAGACCGCTATAAGGCTGAGTGTCACACAGCGCCGCGATATATTCAACGTCGGACAGAGGACCGTGTTTGTTACTGTGGGCACCGTGGCGGCGATATTCTTCGTCGTTATGCTGCTGCTATGGCTGCTGATCAACAAAAGCGTCATCAAGAGGATATCCTGCCTGCATAAGAATGTAACGGCGATAACGATGGATAAGAATCTGTCCGGCCGGGTGGAGACCAGCGGTACCAGAGATGAGATATACTATCTGTCCGCCAATATCAACAATATGCTGGACGTCGTCGAACAGCTGAGCCTGGACAAACACCTCGTCAATCAGGATCTGGAGAAGAGGTCTTTGGAGCTGCTCACTGCCAATGAGGCACTGATCGGAGAAAAAGAAAAAATCAGGCATATGGCCTATCACGACAGCCTGACTAATCTGCCCAACGGCGTCTACTTCAACGACTATCTGAACCGGCAGATACAAAACGCCGACCGTATCGGCATGCTGCTGGCTGTGCTGTTCATAGACCTGGACGGCTTCAAGATGATTAACGATACGCTGGGGCACGCTGCCGGTGATGAGCTGCTGGTATCCGTCGCCCATCGGCTCGGCGGCGTACTGCGAAAAAGCGATTTTGTTGCCCGGATCGGCGGCGACGAATTCATCATACTGGTCAACAATGCGGAAAACGTGGGCGGTATCCAAATCATCGCCAACAAGATACTCAAGAAGCTGGCTGAGCCCTTTACAGTCAGCGGACAGGAATGCTTCATATCCGCCAGCATCGGCATATCGCAGTATCCGATAGACGGGAGCAGCGCGGAGGAGCTGACCAAGAACGCCGATCTGGCGATGTATAAGGCCAAGGACGGGGGCAAAGGAAAATTCTGTTTCTGCAGCCGCGAGATGAAGGATCAGATCGTCGAGAATATGGTGCTGAGCAACCAGCTGTGGCGGGCGCTGGAACGGAACGAATTCGAGCTTTACTATCAGCCGCAGGTCAACTGCTATACCAGCGGGATTATCGGTATGGAGGCTCTGATCCGCTGGAATCACGCCGAAAGAGGACTGATGCTGCCCAGCAAATTCATCAGCCTGGCAGAACAGACGGGCGCGATTAACCCGATCGGGGAGTGGGTGCTCAAAACCGCCGCCGCCCAATGCAAGAAGTGGCAGGATGCATATCTGCCCAAGCTGCGCATGGCGGTAAACCTGTCCATCAAACAGCTGCAGAACCACGATATTGTGCAGCATGTGAGAGACATACTGCACGAGACCGGCATGGATCCTGGCACGCTGGAGCTGGAGGTAACGGAAAGCGTCTTTGTTAAAGAGGTGGAGTTCGTCATCTCTATTCTGAACCAGCTCAAGGAGCTGGGTGTGGAGATCGCCATCGACGACTTCGGAACGGAATACGCCAGCATGAACTATTTAAAGCATATGCCGGTCAACCGCATCAAAATCGCGATGCCGTTCATACAGGGGCTCGATGTGAGCGAGAAGGATCAGGCCATCACCAAAGCCATCATCATACTGGCGAAAAATATGGGTATGTCCGTCATTGCAGAGGGCGTGGAAACAAAGAGTCAGCATGATTTTCTGACCAACCGGCTGTGCGACGAAACACAGGGGTTCTATTTCTACAAGCCTTTGCCCGCTCAAGAGATCGAACAGATACTCAAAGAGCAATACACATCGCGACAGCATCTGGCCGGGCTGAGCGTATAGACCGGATACATAACGACAGAAGGAGCGGAACCTTGGCAGCCGCTCCTCTTTTATTGCGGCGAGAGCCGGCAGTCAAACCTGCTTGTACGGGCTGGAAATCTGTGGCTGGACAAATCAGGGATCAAAAACTATAATAATACAGGTACAAGCTGTCATATTGTCCGAAGCTATTAAACCGGCGTTTCCGGCTCAAAAACGAAAACGCTTTGAGGCAAACATGAAATTATCTGATTACCGGATGAAGTTGATATTCATTGCGCTGTCTGTGCTGCTTGCAGGCACGCTCTGCGCCGCTCCTGCCCATGCGGCGGGCCAGCTATCGAGCGGGGTTTATTCGGTTGACCGCGCAAACGGGCTGCTGACAGGCATCAAAGCAGGCACGGCGCTGACGGAACTCATCGCCAACATAAGCAACGACGCGGGCAGCCTCACCGTGCTGAACAGCAGCGGCGCTGCAATCTCGGAAGGCAGTGCGGCCACCGGTATGACGCTGCGCCTCACTGAGGACGGTGTGACAGCGGATTCGCTGGTTATAGTGGTGAACGGAGATGCTGACGGCGACGGGCGTGTTACGACGTCGGATTACACACTGGTGCGCCTGTGTCTGATCAGCAAAATAACGCTGAGCGGAGCATATCGGCGCGCAGGTGACGTGGGCGGCAACGGGGCTCTGGGCATTGGGGACTACACGCAGCTGCGGCTGGCCATATTGGGGCTGTGCGAGTTGGGTGAGGATACGCTGCCGCTGGCCGGTATACTGATCGGGCTGGACCCCGGCCACCAGCGCAAAGGCAACAGCGCGCTGGAGCCAATGGCGCCGGGCAGCAGCGTAATGAACAAGAAGGTGACGAGCGGCACGCAGGGGCGCTTCACCGGTGTGCCGGAATACGTGGTGAACCTGCAGGTGGGTCTGAAGCTCAGGGACGAACTGGAGGCGCTGGGTGCGGCAGTCATCATGACGCGTACCACGCACGATGTGGATATATCCAACTCGGAGCGCGCCAAAATGATGAACAAGGCGGGCGTGGACTGCTGGCTGCGTATCCACGCGGACGGCAGTAATGATCCGACAGTGAACGGCATCAGCATACTGGTGCCCACTGCGGGCACAATGAACACCACGGACGCGGGTGTGCAGCAGCGCAGCGTTAAGCTGGCCAGTAAGCTGCTCGACAGCGTGACAGCATCCACCAAGGCAAAAAGCCGCGGGCTGAAATATCGTTCGGACCAGACGGGCTTCTGCTGGTCGTCCGTGCCCGTCTGCAATATTGAGATGGGCTACATGACCAACGAGACGGAAGACCGCCTGCTGGTGACAGACGCTTATCAGAAAAAAATCGTGGACGGGCTTGTCAAAGGATTTCTTAAATACTTTGAATAACATAGACGGACAGGTCAAGAGGGGTCCGGCTGCGCACATTTAATTTGGCGCTGTCATTGCGAACGCCTGATCGATACGATATAATCCAAGCTGAAACATAATATGGAGGGGAGAACCATTTGAACGACCCACTAATATGGCAACTGTTGCTGCAGCTGTTTCTGATACTGTTAAACGCATTTTTCGCATGCAGCGAGATCGCCATCATATCCATCAACGATACCAAGCTGCGGCGTCTGGCGGATTCCGGTCACAAGAGCGCGCTGGCGCTCGCCAAGCTGACCAAACAGCCCGCGCGCTTTCTTGCAACGATACAGGTGGGCATCACGCTGGCCGGCTTTTTAGGCAGCGCATTCGCCGCGGATAACTTTTCGGACAGGCTGACGGACGCTATCATTGCCGGCGGTTCCAAAATGGACCCCGCCACGCTGGATACCATCATGCTCATCGCCATCACGCTGGTGCTGTCCTATTTCACGCTGGTGCTGGGTGAGCTGGTGCCCAAACGTATCGCGATGAAAAAGCCGGAGCCCATCGCGCTGGCCGTGGGCCGCGTCATATATTTTGTATCCAAGGTTGCGACGCCGCTGGTCTGGCTGCTCACGGCCTCCACCAACGGCCTGCTCAGGCTGCTCCGCATCAATCCTCACGCCGAGGACAACCAGGTGACGGAGGAGGAAATCCGCATCATGGTGGACATTGGTGAGGAGAAGGGTGCCATCGCCCCCGAGGAAGGGGAGATGATCGACAACGTACTGGAGCTGTCCGAAAAGACGGCGGTGGAGCTGATGACGCCGCGCACCGATCTCGAGGTGCTTTGGTTGGAGGATTCACCGGAACAGTGGGAAGAGCTGATATTTTCCACCAATCACTCTCGCTATCCCGTCTGCGGCGAGGACATGGACGAGATCGTGGGCTTTCTGCACGTGCGGGACTATTTCCGCAACATGCGCAGCGACCAGCCCAAGGGCTTAAAGGAGCTGCTCCGCGCGGCATATCTGGTGCCTGAGACGGTGACGGCGGACGTACTGCTGCGAGAGATGAAGCTGAACAAAACACACATGGCGGTGGTGGTGGACGAATACGGCGGCACCAGCGGTGTGATCACGATGGAGAATCTGCTGGAAGAGATCGTCGGGCAGATTGAGGACGAGCACGACGACGAAGGCCCGGATATCGTGGAAACAGGGGAAGGGCATTGGCGCGCGCGCGGTTACATCGACCTTGGCTCGCTCTCCGAAGCAACGGGACTGGAACTGCCCGAGGGCGACTATGACACGCTGGGCGGGCTGATCTTTTCGCGTCTGTCCTGCATTCCGTGTGACGGGTCTCACCCCGAGATGGACATTGCTGGGCTGCACATACGGGTTGAGGAACTGACAGACCACCGTGTGGAGTGGGCGGAGATCACAAAGATACCGCCCAAGGCAGACGATGGCGGCAAAACGGAGTAAAGTGAGGGCGGTGCGGTGAATATCGGTTATGCCTGCATCGCTTTGGGCGTGCCGGGCACGCAGCTCAAAACCTGCCGCCTTGCCGGTGCGACATATGATACGCTTTTAAGGCTCGTGGCGCACAACCTAAGCGCGCTGGAAGCCATGCTGAAATATAATGCCCGCGAGGGCATTTGTCTTTTTCGCATATGCTCGGACCTCATTCCGTTTGGTTCCCACTCGGCGGTCCGGTTCCCGTGGGCGGAGATTTTCGCGGCTCGGCTGGACGCGTTGAGCAGCTTTATCCGGCAGCACGGCATGCGCGTGTCCATGCACCCGGGGCAGTATACGCTGCTGAACGCCAAGGACGCCGGCGTCACGCAGCGTTCCATAGACGACATCCGTTACCACGCTTCGCTGCTGAACGCGCTGGGAACGGATCACGCTCACAAAATCGTGCTGCATATCGGCGGAACCTACGGCGACAAGGCGCAGTCCGTACAACGGTTCAAAAGTCACTTTCAAGAGCTGGATACTTCACTTCGGCAGCGCATCGTGCTGGAAAACGACGACAGGCATTATCATATCGGTGATGTGATGGAAACCGCGTCGGCGCTGGGGATACCGGCGGTATTCGACAGCCTGCACCACGCCGTCAACAGCTGCGGCGGTTCGGATGCATACTGGATAGAGGTGTGCCGGCCCACGTGGGACAGCCGTCAGAAGATACATTATTCCCAGCAGGCGGCGGGTAAAAAGGCGGGCGCGCATTCGGACACTGTCCATGTGCAAGAGTTCATGGACTTCTGCGGCGGCCTGCCCGACAGAGACATTGATATCATGCTGGAGGTGAAGGATAAGAACCTCTCGGCGGTAAAGTGCATACTTTGCACCACGGACAACAGACATATATCGCGGCTGGAGCGGGAATGGAGCCGCTATAAATACGCGGTGCTGGAGCGCGATCCTGCGGCATACAACCGCATACGCGCGCTGCTTAAAGACAAATCAGAATACCCTGCGGCGGCGTTTTACGGTATCATCGAGCAGGCGCTGCGGCAGCCGTTTCATCCGGGTCATGCTCTCAATGCCGCACAGCACGTGTGGGGGTATTTCAACCATGTGGTGTCGGAGAAGGAAAGACAACGCTTTCGAAGCCTTACAGAAGGCTTCGATGACCAAAATGCCCGGCGCGCCAAAGCATTATTGAAGCAGTTGGCGGAGAAATATCATATATCCTATCAAAAAGACTCATTATATTTCCTCGAATGACAACAAACTTTAAATTTAAAGGTTCATATTTCACTATTTGTTACCGATAAATCTATTAGACATCTTGTAACGCACTAACTTTTTTATTAAATACCGGCAATGACCGACGGCAGTCCAGGAGGAGCCGAATGAATCGATCGGCGGACCGGATTTTGAGAGATGTGAGTATAGAAATTACCACTGTGGAAAAGTGGGAAAAGATGCTGGACACGATCACCGGCCTGTTTGGTTATGCAGCAGCTTTGGTGATACGCGGCCATTCGGACGGAGCCGAGGTGCTTGTAAAAAGTACCGGCATTGCTCATCTGTGTCGAACCGGAGACAAAACGCCGCTTGGGGCTAATCTTTTCTGCGAGACAGTCATCAGCACACGCCGCATGCTGCACATTCCCAACGCATTGAAATATAGCGGTCAGGCTGGCCATTCGGATTTATCACCTGACATGGTGTCCTTTCTGGGCTATCCAATACTATGGCCCAACGGAAGTGTGTTCGGCGTAATTTGCGTACTGGATGACAAAGAACGCGCGTTTTCCGACAACGAAACAAGCCTGCTGGAACTGACGGCGACGGTGATCGGTGATTCATTAAAAGCGCTGCTGGACCGTGAAAAACTCAAAAGGGAAATCGATCTTCAATCGCAAGCGGCTGCTGCGTTAAAGGGGTCAGAAGAGCGATTCAGGAAAATATTCCAACAGTCTCCTGCGGCTATTATGATCACTAGGGCTACGGATGGTTGTCTATTGGATGCTAACGATGCCTGCCTGAAGCTTTTCGGGTATGACAGGGAAGAAGTTCTGGGTAAGATAATCACAGGATTTTCTTGCTACGGTGATCCGTCCGAACGCTCCGATATCATGGATAGAATCGAGAAACAAGGCGGACTCCGCAACTATATGACGCGCAAGACGAATCGAATGGGAGCCGACCTTGAACTGTCAGTCTCAATAGATAGAATTAATATCGGAGACGAAGCGTGTCTGATCTCAACGCTGTACGACATTACGGATAAAAACAGGCTTGAAAATGAACTGAAAAAGCTGAATGAACGGCTGACACTGGCAACCGATTCGGCCGGTATCGGCATCTGGGATTGGGATCTCATCAACGGCGTATTTCAGGGGGACGATATCATGTATCGTCTGTATGGAGCGGAACCGGGTAAAGCCGATTATGAGATGTGGCGTAGCAGCATACATCCGGAAGACAGGGAACGCTGCGATCGAGAAATGGAGTGGTCTTTGAGCAGCGGAACGCCATTTTCTTCACAGTTTCGCGTCAACCTGTCCGACGGAGGAGTTCGCGTGCTACTTTCATATGGGCGCGTGATACGGGACAGCAACGGGAAGCCGGTACGTATGCTGGGCGTTAATATGGACGTCACGCAAAAGGTGCGGGCTCAGGAGCAGCTCGAATCCAGCGAAGTGCGGCTGCGGCGTGCCCAGCAGATGGCCCGTGTGGGCAACTGGGAGTTTGATCCGCAAGATAAAGTATTCTGGGCATCTGAAGAAAGCCTGAACATGTACGGAATCGGATATGATTCACCTTATGCCGACGCAAAGACGATACAAGGGGCTGTGCTGCCGGAAGATAGACCGATGATGGATGAGGCAATACACAATGTATTAGATGGCGGGCCTTATAATGTGCAGTTCCGTATAAGAAGGCGGGATAACGGTGAAATGCGTGTTCTACATTCCGTCGCCGAACGGGGGACCCATTCCGACGACGGCCGTGTTATTATCAAGGGTGTCGTCCATGATATTACGGATTATGTCAATACCGAGCGGCGGCTGATCGAAAGCGAACGACGTTATAAAGCGCTGTTTGAAGATACATCGGCTGTCCAACTGGTCGTCGAGATGGAGACGGGTATCATAGAAGCCGCCAACCCGGCTGCTTTCGCGTTTTACGGATACAGCCCAGATGAGCTGATCGGGCAGCGCATGACCGTCATCAACGAGTTGCCTGTTGATGCTTTGCTAGAAAGGCTTCATAATGCCTATAACAGGGTCAGAAATTATCATGAACTGATACACAGGCTTAAGTCAGGTGAGCGGCGCTGGGTGGCGTCGTTCAGCGGGCCTATCGATATCGACGGCAGAAAATTCGTCAGCCTCGTGATCCATGACATTACAGACAGAAATGAAGCGGAAAAAAAACTGCGTGCCAGCGAAAACCGTTACAGGAATCTGTTCCACAACAACGCGGCGGTACAGATCATCGTTGACAGCGACACCGGCATGATATATGACGCCAATCAAGCAGCCTGTGTGTATTACGGATATTCGCAAGATGAGATAAAAAGCCGGATGATGTGGGAATTGAATTCTGCAAACGTCGAATCGATTCGTACGCATATGGATGATACGTTGAGAAAAGGTATGAATTACAGCACCGCAAAGCATCGCCGGGGCGACGGTGAGATCCGTAATGTTGAAATCTATTGCGTGTGCGTTGAATTGGACGGACGCAAACTAGTCCATGCTATCGTTCATGATATCACTGAGAGACTTTGTGCTGAAAAAGAGCTGGCGGAGAGCGAGCAACGCTTCCGGCTGTTCGTTGAAAACGCGCCTGATGCCGTGTTTGTCCAGATAAAAGGACAGTTTGCCTATGTGAACAATAAGTGTGTGCAAATGTTCAAAGCAAAATCCGAGAGCGAACTGATCGGCAGAGTCGTGGTGCAGAACTTTTCTGAAGACTTCCGTTCTGTGGTCAGTGAGCGCATTAACACGCTGAACCATAAAGGCCTCGCGGTGCCGCTGAAAGAAGAAATAATCGTCCGAATGGACGGTAGCCTGCTGGATGTGGAGGTTTCCGCAGTTCCGTTCCGGTATCAGGGTGAGAACGGCGCGCTGGTATTCATGCGCGATATCTCCGAGCGCCGGGAAATGGAAAAGGAAAAGGAAGTCATGGAGACCCAGCTCCAGCAGAAGCAGAAGATGGAGGCTATCGGTACGCTCGCGGGCGGCGTGGCGCACGAAATCAACAACCCGGTAACAGGCATCATCAACTACGCCCAGCTGATCACCGAATCGGACGCATCGGACGAGGAAATCAGAAACTTCTGCGGGGAGATCATCTACGAAGGTCGGCGTATTGCTGAAATCGTGAGCAGCCTGCTCAAGTTCTCCCGTCAGGAGAAGAAGACGCACAGCCCCGCGCAGATCAGCGATATACTGACGGGAACGCTGTCACTCACGCGCACGATACTGCGGCATGATCAGATCACGCTTGAGGTTCGCATCCCCGACGGGCTGCCCAGCATCAAGTGCCGCAGTCAGCAGATACAGCAGGTACTGATGAATCTGATCACCAACGCACGGGATGCGCTGAATGCCAAATATAAGGGCTTCAGCGAGGATAAGCGGATCACAATCCGCGGCGGTGTGTTCGAGCGGGATGGACGGCGCTGGCTCCGTGTAACGGTGGAGGACCGCGGCACCGGCATTCCGGCGGACGTGATCGACAAAATATTTAACCCGTTCTTTACCACCAAACCGAGAGATATGGGGACGGGGCTTGGGTTGTCGATCAGCCACGGTATCGTGAGCGAGCATCACGGCGAGCTGTATTTTGAAACGACGCCGGGAGAATATACGCGGGCGGTGTTGGAGCTGCCTGTAGATAACGGATGGAACATTGAATAATACAGGAGGAAGACATGGCGATAATACTCGTGGTGGACGATGAAAGAAGCATTCGCCTGACGCTGAGTGAATTCCTAAAGCGCGAAGGATACGAGGCGGAGACGGCAGAAAATGCGGAAGCAGCTGTCAGCATGCTGAAAGAAAAGGAATACGACGTGCTGCTGACGGATATCGTGATGCCGCGTAAGTCTGGGATGTCCCTCATAGCGGACACGCACCGCATCTGGCCTAATACTCAGGTAATACTGATGACGGGCGAACCCACAGTAGAGACGGCATCCGCAGCGGTGCGGCTGGAGGTGCGCGACTATCTGGCTAAGCCCATATCGCGCGAAGACCTGATGCGCACCGTCCGTCAGGCGGTGGAGGTCAAGCAGCTGTCCGATGAAAAACGACAACTGGAGGCTGACCTGATCAAACAGAAGGAAAATCTGGAGCGCGAGGTGGAGGAACGTACCGAGAAGCTGCGTCTGGCGATGCTCAACATTGCCTACGCCACGGGCGCGATGCTGGAGATGCGCGATCCTTATACCGCCGGTCACCAGCGGCGCGTGGGCGCACTGGCTTGCGAGATAGGCCGCGAGATGGATTTGCCGGACGATACGCTGGAGGGTCTGTACATGACGGGCTGTATCCACGATGTGGGCAAAATCACCATTCCGACCGACATACTCAGCAAGCCGGGAAAGCTGTCCGAGCTGGAATACGCGCTGATCAAAGAACACCCGCAAAAGGGCTATGAAGTGCTGCGCAACTACGAGATGCCGTGGCCCGTCGCCGAGATCGTTTACCAGCACCATGAGCGCCTGAACGGCAGCGGCTATCCGCGCGGCCTAAAGGGCAGCGAGATCGCGCTGGAAACGTGCATCATCTCTGTGGCGGACGTGGTGGAGGCGATGATGTCGCACCGGCCATACCGCGCGGGCCTCGGGCTGGATGCCGCGCTAAACGAGATCATACAAAACCGCGGCACGCTTTACCATCCCGATGCGGTGGACTGCTGCGTGGCACTGTTCAGCGAGAAGGGTTATCAGCTCGCGGAGCTCAACCCGGCCAAAAGTGACTGAGCAGAAACTGAGCAGAAAAGGGATAAGAAAAACCCGTCCGAGGGGGCGGGTTTTTGTGTTCATATCAGGCGGCGCCGTCTTCTGCCGCTTCCGCATCTTCGCTGTCGTCCAGCGAGGTCAGATACGCAGCATACTGGGCGTACGCATTGCCCTGCCAGCCCGGCCAGGCTTCGGTGACGGGGATGTCCTCCGGCTTCAAGCGTGGGCGTTCGCCGGGCCGGTCAGGCCGCGTCAGCTGCGCTTTAATGGCAGCGGCTTTTGCGTCGTCCTTGTCGCCCTTGATGATGTCGCAGACGGTGCCCGCCCCAAGGTTATAGTAAACCCAGCGCGCATCGGGCACCAGCATGCGCACACAGCCGTGCGAGGCGCGTGTACCCAGATTTCGGTAGGAGTCGGTGGTGTAGCTGCGGGCGCTCTTGGACGAATAGATCAGCGAGTGGCAGAAGAAGCTGCGCGTGATCTGCCGCCAGTACTGCCCGTATACGCCGAAGCTGGCGAACTTGCCGAAACGCACGTATTTATCGCCCATCTCAAAGGTACCCTTCACTGTGGGGTTGGAACGCGATCCCGTGCTGACCACGATGTAGCGCACCGGCACGGTATATTTACCGTTGCTGTCTTTCTCAAACACGGTGGCGAACTGATGGTATTCGTCGACCACCAGCTTGTATTTGTCTGCCGGCGGCATCGGAGGCATTTTGCTCGGATCCTCGTCGGAATGGATACCGTTATCGCCCACCAGCTCTTCAAACGTCATCGTGGTGGCGGGAGCCAGCTCGGTAAATGTGAGCGGCTGCTTCGTAACGGGCAGCGGCTCAGGGTCGGTAACCGGAACGTCTGATTGTTTAGACGCGGCATTCTCCGCATCCGCAGCCAGCACAGCCGGAATTGATCCAAATACAGTAACAGCCAGCAGGGCCGCTACTATGCATGCGGCGCTCCGCAGCATAAGCTTTCTGATATCCACCGCCACCTCCACAAAACACAAATGTCAAAACCAAACAATCAATATGGATATATTTTATATGGTTCGTTGGGTTAAGTCAAAGTATTTCAGGGCCATTATGGAAACTGACCCCGGGAGATGTCGTCCACATAACCGTCCATGAAGGAGAGTCGTTCGCCGATAAACTGCTCCAATGCTGCGGAGTCCGGTGCGAACGCAGCGTCCGGCCAGCGTTCATGGTCCCGACGCGCCGCACCGGAGCCGAAGACGTCCTGTTCGAGCCGGTTCAGACGTGCCAGCACGGCATCCTGAGCCAGCACACCGCCGCGCAGCTCAGCCCAGCGCGCTGAGATGGCTGCGCGTATGCCGCCTGCGTCCAGCGCCAGTGCGCGCTCCATCAGCATGCTGTTCCACAGCGCGGCGTCTGCCAGGCGCGGGTCCACGCGGCAGCTCAATTCCTCATCCTCTGTATAATAATTTCCGAATGTGAGGTCGAGGTCCCACGCGCCCATCAGCATCACATAGCGCCCGTCCCTGTATTTTGCAACAAGGTTCACATTCTTTTCCACGTTGTCCTCGGCATACACCGCATTGATGAATACCCAGTAATCCACAACATTTCTTATCTCCGTCTGCGTGAATATTGCGGTCTCAAATTCATCGTCGCCTGCCTCTGATATCAGGCTGTTCAGCGTGTCCAGCGGCTGCCATTTAGAATAGGTATTGCCCGCACCGTCCGGCTCGCGCAGTTCATACTGTCCCGCGATCACGGAGTCCGCCGCAGCTTTAAAATCAGCGGAGACGGTTGTGCCGTAGCCGACCGAGCGGTAAAGATACTCACAGCGCGCCGGGTTCGTGTTTTCTCTCAGGTTTACCTGCTTGGCGTCCACCGGCGTCATCAGCAGATACAATCCGTTGTATATGCCGTTGACAAACAATTCCACAAAGCCGCACTGTGAACCGAAACTGATGCCGAAGCTGTTGCTGCGTGCGCCGATATCTTCCCACAGTGCGGTCGCCAGAGCGCAGCGCAGCTTTTCCGGCTCGTTGTAAGCGGCGTACAGTATCCAGTCGTCGTCGTTGCGCAGCCCGAGCAGCGGCAGATGGCGCGGCGTTTGGGCCTGCGTTTTCAGTGACAAGCGAAATGACTTCTTAGGATATAGCTGGCTCAAACCGCCGCGGATACGGATGTATGCGCTGCTCTGCAGCAGGCTGCCGTTGCCGTTGTCGTACAACTGCACCAGCGCCGGCGTGTCCTGCTGCCCAATATCGCCGCTGGTGCTAACGGACATCAGCGGCAGCGTGGTCACCACCAGCTCACATTGCTGGTACCGGCTGTCGTCATACAGTAAAAAGGGCAAAGCGTCGTCACCGTTGATGCTTTGAGGTGTGATGGCGCTGTTCAAAAAAACGATATTCAATTCATCGGAGCCGCTTATGTGTACCTCCGGGTCATAATCGCCGCCTGTCAGCGAATAATAATAACGTCCGGCGGACTTGTCGGTCATCAGCGCTTCAGCGTTCAGTGTGACCAGCGCGCTGAGCGTCGCAGGTGACCGGGCGGACATGATGCTGTCAAGCGCGCTCTGCGGGGCTGAGAGATCGGATATATGATGCGCGCGGCCGCCTGCATGGATGATGGCCGGCGTCAGAAACAACGCCGCAAGCAGAGCGGAGATGACGATAATACTGGTGATATTGCGTTTGTTCACAGCATTGTCCTTTCCGACGGCTGCCACAAAACGGTGATGGTAAAGTCGTGCTGCACGTTAATAGCAAAACGATTATACACGGCAAAACTAAGGCATGCAAAGAATACCCCAAAAATACAAACGGAGCGCGTTAATACGACAAAACAGCGGCTCGGGTGTGAACATCCTATGACACCTATGTGAATTTGCATCAAACAGTATTGTGAATTCGTATAAAAACCGATTATACTGATAGAAAATGTTAATACATGGGGGAACAATGGAAAGCTATATCACCGCTGTGAATGGCGGCGTCAGAAAAATTACATATACAGAGCCCGCAAGGTTATGGCAGCTTGCGAAGGAAGCAGGGGCGACATATGCGGTGTGCGCGCTGATGAACGGCCGAATCGTTTCGCTGGCGGATGCGCCCGAACCCGGTGCGACCGTCAGATTTCTGGCCGCGCGGGACAGCGAAGAGGCATCCCGTGTGTTTTTGCGCGGCGCGACATTCCTTCTATACCGGGCGGCGAAGGAGCTCTTCCCGGATCGCGCGCTGGTGGTGGAATTCATGCTGTGCGGCGGCCTTTACTGCGAGATGGATGATCTGAAGCCCGGTGATGTGGCTGAGCTGCAGCAGCGGCTGGATGCGCTGATCGCGGCGGACGAGGAGTTTGTGCTGACACAAATGCGCGTGGAAGAGGCCAGAAAGATCATGCTCGCCGAAGGGCTCATCAGCAAGGCTGCCTTGCTTGCGTTTCGCCCGTTCGATTATTACCGCCTGTATGAATACGGCGGTCTGCATAACTATTTCCACGGCATCATGCCAAGAAGCGCGGGCTATCTGATCAGCGCACAGGTGCATGCGTACGACGACGGTCTGATACTCACGTATCCCACGCCGTATATCGAAGCGGGAACGTCCATCATAAAGCAGCCCAAGTACGGCGAAGTGTTCCGTCAGGCGGAACGTTGGGCAGGTGTTCTGGGTATATCCTACGTCGCAGACCTCAACAACCTGCTGCGCCGAGGCGATACAGAGGAGTTTATCAACGTCAACGAAGCGCTGCACGAGCGTACCATTGCGGAGATCGCGCAGCGCATCGCGAGCAAACCGCGGGTGCGCATCGTGCTGGTGGCGGGCCCGTCGTCTTCCGGTAAAACGACTTTCGCGTCCCGGCTGGCGGTCCATCTTAAGGTGCTGGGCCGCCGCTGCCAGCCCATTTCTGTGGACGACTATTACGGCGACCGATCCAACATTCCGCTGGACGAATTCGGCAAACCTGATTTTGAGACGATCGATGCGCTGGACACTGCTAAGCTCAGTGATGATCTGAACCTGCTGCTTGCCGGACAGGAAGCGCAGCTGCCGCGGTTCAGCTTTGTGGAAGGGCGGCGGATATCGACGGTGCCGCTGCGCATCCGCGACGACATACTGATCATAGAAGGCATACACGGGCTGAATCACGCGCTGACGGAAGGCGTGGACGACGCATACAAGTTCCGCATATTCATTTCGCCGCTCACAACGCTCAACATCGACAGCCACAGCGTGGTGGTGCCGGAAGACCTGCGGCTGCTGAGGCGGCTGGTGCGCGATAAGCGCACGCGCGGCTATTCGTTTGCACAGACATTGGCTATATGGGATTCGGTGCGGCGCGGCGAATACAAATATATACTCCCGTATCAGGAGAATGCCGATGTGATGTTTAACTCTACGCTGCTGTACGAACCGCTGGTGCTCAAAAAATACGCCTACAGCGAGCTGCGCGCTTTCACGCCCGAGATGGAGCATTATCCCGAAGCGCTGGCTCTGCTGAAATTTTTAAATTATTTTATGAGCCTGGACGACGAAAGCCTGATTCCGCGCAGCAGCATACTGCGCGAATTCATCGGACGTTGATTTTGATTATATTGACATCGGTCCTTCTTCATAATTGGGTCACCAAAAGTTAAAAATAAAAGCAAAGGAGGCGGATTAAATGAAGAGACTGTTTATTGTGGCAATCTTAGTGGTCCTGCTGGCCGTTGTCATGTTGGGCTGCACCAGAAACAATACGCCGGGCAATACAGTTGGCCCCACCGGGCCGGGATATGACAATGGAGATGATGACATCCTGGACGGTGACATAATACCGGGCGATGACTTGTTGCCTGATGTATCACCGGGCACTGGCGTATCACCGGGCACTGGCGTATCACCGGGAGCCGGAATGTCGCCCAGCCCGGGCGTAGACCTGCCGGCTACATCACCGGCTGCCAGCTAAACCATTTGCGGCAGTCAAAAAAAGGAGCATAAAGCTTATAGAGAGACCCCGGAGCCAAATAAGGCGGCGGGGTCTCTTTTGATGCATTCATTATATTAATAGCTGCCGTCGTCTTGCCGCCGCCGCGTTAATAATCTATAATAAAAACAGTTATGACTGATTGACCGTATCAAGACAAAGGAGCCTTGATTTATGTTTCAAATCATAAGTGCGGATGAAGCCGCGGCGCTGCTTCGCGACGGTGACACCATCTGTATCAACTCGTTCCTGACGCTGGGAAATCCGGAAGCGATTCATGATGCTATTTGCCGCCGGTTCAAGCAAACCGGACATCCCAAAGAGATGACCATATTTTGTGCGTCCGGCTTTGGCGGCTGGGACGAAAACAGGTATGCGGATCCGTACATCGCGGCCGGGGCGGTGAGGTGCGTGATCGCGGGCCACTTTGGCAGTATGCCGGCGGCAGTGCGCATGGCATACTGCGGTGAGATTGAGGCTTATAACATGCCGCTTGGCGTACTGTCGCACACGCTGCGCGCGGCGGCTTCACGCAAGGAAGGTTACTTGAGCGAGGTGGGGCTGGGGCTGTTTGTGGACCCGCGAGTGGACGGGCCGGGCCTGAATGAGAGGTCAAACCAAAAAATGGTGTCCGTCGAGCAGCTGGACGGCAAGGAATACCTGTATTACAGGACGCCCAAGATCGACGTGGCGCTGATGCGCGGCACCACGGTAGATCCCAACGGCAACATCACTTTTGAAAAAGAGTGTGTTTCCATCGATGCGCTGGCCACCGCGCAGGCCACCAAGGCCAACGGCGGCATCGTGATCATGCAGGTTGAGCGTGTGAGTAGTGAGTTTTCGCGCCCGCGCAACGTCATTGTGCCGGGCGTGCTGGTGGACGCGGTGGTGGTCTGCCCCGAGCAAAAGCAGTTTTTGGACGAAATATACAACCCGACGCTTTCGGGCGATATCCACGTGCCGCCCAGCCACATGAATTACTGGATGGGGCGCATGAAGCTGTCCGGAAAACGGGGCCGCCATGAGGATACGCAGGTGTCTCACGAAGTGATCGGCGAGCGTGCCGCGCAGGAGCTGCAGGCGAACAGTGTCGTCAACATCGGTATCGGCATACCCGAGATGGTGGGGCGCTACGCGTCCAAAAGCGGCATACTTGAGAAGATATCGCTGACTGTGGAATCGGGCGGTATCGGCGGACTGCCCGCACCCGGCATCGCGTTCGGCGCCACCATCGGCGCGGACATCATCACCGACATGGCACAGCAGTTTGATTTCTACGACGGGGGCGGGATCAATACCTGTTTCATGGGCGGCTACGAGGTAGACAGGTTCGGCAATGTCAATTCACACGTAATGGGCGGACGTTACGCGGGCATCGGCGGTTTCGCCAACATCACCACCGCCACGCCCAACGTGGTGTTTTGCATGACGTTCACCGCGCTCGGGCTTGAGGTGGAGCGGGACGGAACCAGCGTACGCATCGTTCACGAGGGCAAAAAGCCCAAGTTCAAGCCGGAGATAGAGGCGATCAGTTTTTCTGCCAAGCATGCGCGCATGCGCGGTCAGAACGTGCTGTATGTCACCGAGCGCTGCGTGTTCGCGCTGGGGGAAGAAGGCCTGGAGTTGGTCGAGATTTTCAAAGGCATCGACCTTCAAAAGGATATACTGGACCGCCTGGACTTCATACCCAAAGTCAGGCCGGGCGTGAAACAGTAATAAGCACAAATCAAAATCAGCTGCTTGCGGGCAGCTTTTTTGTTTTTGCCGTTTTTGCAAAAAACAGATAGAATTTAACAAATTATTATGTTAGTATAAATTTGTTTCAATTGCCGACAGTTACTTATGTTACGATTATCCTGAACGAATTTATTGCCTTCAAAGCGTTGAAGCGTTTTGATAAAGGAACCCGCGCCGATCGAACAGCAATTAATATAATACAGTTCGTCTTTTTGCGGCTTAATGTGCCGTGTGTTTTAGTCAGTATGATTTAAGGAGGACCCCCATATGTATTGTCGCAAATGCGGAAACCAGATGCCAGACGGTGAAAAATTCTGCAACCAATGCGGAACACCTGTCAGCCCTGATGATGCCTCCCCGCTGCAAGAGCAGCCCGGCGTTATGCCGGTATACCCGGCGGGTGCGGAGCAGGGCGGTGCCTATGTGCCGCCGATGTATGACGCGGGCGGCTCCGGACGCAGAACAGACAAGCCCAAACCGGACAGCCGCAAAAAGCTGCGCACGATGCTGATCATCGCGGGCGGTGTGTTGGTGCTGGCCGCGGCCGTGCTGATACCCGTTCTTATCGAGAAGGCGCATTCCGACAGGTACGAGGCGGCTTTTGCGATGATGGACAGCGGTGACTTCGGGGAAGCAAAGGCGGAATTCATAGAACTGGGAGAATACAGGGAATCGCCCGACATGGCCGAAGAATGCCAGGATACGATGGACTATAATGCTGCTGTGGCGTTTCAGGATGCGGGCGAGTTCGAACAGGCGCGGGATGCGTTCGCAGCGCTGGGCAGCTTCAAGGATGCGGATGAGAAGTCGGCGGAATGCCAAAATACGCTGGACTACAACGCCGCGGCGGTGTTGATGGACGCGGGCAGCAATGAACAAGCGCGGGACGCTTTCACGACGCTGGGCAGCTTTTTGGATTCGGCGGATCTTGCGGCAGAGTGCCAGAATCGCATCGACTATGATGCGGCGGCCGAGCTGATGGATGCGCAGAACTATGAAGCGGCGCTGACGGCGTTTACGGCACTGGGCTACTACTCGGATGCGTCCGATATGGCGATGGAATGCTTGAATAGTATCGACTATATTGCGGCGGATGCGGCCTTCAGCGACGGCAGATTTTACACCGCTTTTTTGGCGTTTTACGATCTGGGGGACTTCAAGGATTCGGTGGAGCGCTGCGTCGCCTGCCTGCAGGAACCGCCCAAAAACGGCGAACTGTACCGCAATGAGGATTTCGCCAAGAAGCTGTCGGTGACGATAAAAAATGAGGATCCGGTCGATGCCTGCTTTAAAATTTATTCGTCGGATCAGGTGCTGGTATCAATCGTGTATGTGTCTGCCGGCAGCAAGCTGAAGATCAAGCTGCCGAAAGGCGGTTACTATGTCAATGGCGGTTTTGGCGAGCAATGGTTTGGCATGGAAGAGTTTTTCGGATCCAATGCCCGATATCAGGAACTGAACCCGAATGAACCTTTGGCAGTAAAATCGGGTTACACCCATATATGGACAATATACGTGGTCAAGGAAGGTGAAACCGCACCCGGGAGAGAAATATCGATCAGCGAATTTTGATTTTGCCAATCACTGCGCCGCAAAGGTTTTCCTTGCGGCGCTTTATTATTGGTTGCCCGTCGTGTATAATGTCAAAGACAATTTATTGGTGTTAAATCGGAGGCTGAATATGAAAGCAAGAAAAGGCGCGCGGGTGGCCGGTATCGTCATCGCCGTCATCATGGCGCTGCTCATGGTTGTATTTATGCTGCTGCCATACCTTGATCTGTGATGGCTGGTCTTGATGCTTCGAGTACCTAATACCGGCCGAATGATGCTGAAATGATCATGACGAACATACTGTTTACCATACTTTATATTGCGGCCTTCGGCTCCGCCGCCGTGCTGGCGGTTATAAGGCTTGCCAAAGGCGGCGCGGACGGGCCGAAAGCCCCAATCCGGCTGGGGTTGAAGACGGCGCTGCTCATCATGGCGGTGGCAGCGGTATCACGGCTGGTTCTGCTGGCGCTCAGCTATGGCGCAGCGCATGCCTCCGGTTTCGGCAGCCCGTTCTGGGAAACGTGGAGCCGGTGGGACGCGCTGCAGTATCTGCGCATTGTGACCCAAGGGTATTTCGACGCTCAGGACGGCTGGATACGCATCGTGTTTTTTCCGCTCTATCCCGCCGCGGTGTGGCTGGTGAGGCTCGTGCTGCCCAGCGAGCATATCGCGGCGCTTCTCGTATCCTGGCTCAGCCTCGGCGGTGCCTGCGTGTTTTTGTATAAGCTGACGCTGCTGGACGCGGACACGCGCGCGGCACGCCGGGCGGTCAAATATCTGCTGCTGTTTCCCGTCACCGTGTTTCTGGGCGCACCATTCTCCGAATCCATATTCCTGCTATTATCGTTTGCCTGCCTGTATTACGCCCGCACCGGGCGCTTTTGGACAGCCTGCGCATTGGGCGGGCTTGCCGCGCTCACACGCAGCACCGGTGTGCTGCTCGCCGTTCCGGTGGCGCTGGAGATGCTGAGCGCGTTTGGTCTCGTGCCCAAGCTCATGCGGCAGAATGCTGGGGATAAGCTCAAACGCCTGATGGCACATGCGCCCGCACTGCTGCTGATACCGCTGGGCACGGCGGCATACCTCGCGATGAACCACGCGCTGACGGGCGATACGCTGCTGTTCCTTAGAATGCAGAGCGAAAAGTGGAGCCAGAGCTTGGGCAGCTATGCCAATACACTGGGGGTCACATTCGGCGAACTCACGCGGGGCAGCTGGGAGCTGAAGGACAAGCTGCTGCTTTGGGGCAGCCAGTTTGCTGTACTGCTCATCGGAGGGCTCTCACTCCCGCTGATGGCGAAGAAACTGCGCTTGTCGTATAGCGTTTACGCCATCGTGTACCTGTTTGTCATATTCGCGCCCACATGGCTTTTGTCCGGCTTCCGGTATTACATGGGTCTGGCGGTGCTGTATCCCGCGCTTGCTCTGCTCACACGGCGGCGCTGGGCAGATATCGCGCTCACTGCCGTGTTCGCTGTGCTGGCCCCTGTCTATACCTATGCCTTTACGCTGGGCTGGCTGGTCTTCTAGTCCTCAGAAATAAGAAGAGGAAGCGTTACACGGCTCCCTCCGGCGTTGAAAGAATTCAAGTGTTGCCTGTTTACGGCCAGTAGACCTGCTCGAGGGATACCACCTTGCCGTTTTTCACTTCAATCCAGTAAAAGAACGAATTGAGCACCAGATCATGATCCAGCTCATACAGGTTGTACAGATCGATCAATGTGCCTTTAAGCGGATGGCTCACTTCCAGCATATCGCCGGTATCGGGGTCAAACATCAGCGTGATGGGTATGTTCTTGAGGTCTATTGTCCGCAGCTGCTTATTCGTGTTTTTCTCGATGAATTCGCTGTCTGCGTAATCCGCCACTTCGGCTTCCGCTTCCGCCTGCGTATACCCTTTTTGCTCCACCAGCCATTTCACCGCGTCTTTTCCCTGCAGCAGATCAAAGTAATCGAAGTCCGCCACACCGACAGCCGGGTCGTACGTCACCATGTGCGCATAGCTGGAATACATCGGCGCGCCTGGTGGAAGAGAGGGCGTCGCAGCGGGCGAGGGCATCGGCGTTGCGGTTTCAGCAGGCGGCACGGACACGCTGGAGGCAGAAGTCGCCTCTGGTGTCTGTTCAGCTGTTACCTCCGGCGGGGCTGTTTCTCCTGCGCCCCACTTTCCGCTGTCTTCAGGCAGGTCTGCAGTCTTCTGGCAGCCGACCGATACAGCCAGCAACAAAACACAGGCTATCAGGATCGCCGCTTTTCTCATAACAAAACCTCCTTCTGCATGTAGGAAAAATTGGCTGTACGGATTCTATTCAAGCCGATTGTATACCCCATAACAGGCGGATTCAATACGCTGGGAGAAAATATTTTACAGCGGCTAGGGGAAGGGTGTGCGTTAAAGCATTCTCTTAGCCCATTCGGCGGCACGGGCTTCTTCGCCTCCCGTCAGCGGCCCCTCGGATTCTTCCACAAAGAAGCCTTCCGGCGGAGCGGCAATGGAAGCGCCCTTCTTTTTCAGCTCCTTTTCAATGTCGGGCGCTGCATAGCCGAACTTTTTCATCATCAGCCTGAGCGCGCCGGATTTCACCTTGTCGGGCGAGACCCGCGAATCGAACGCCGCCGCACGTTTGCCGGAAAGTGCACCGGACGGCAGCGCCTTGAGCCATTCCATCAGTGCAGGCGTTGGTCTGAAACCCCGCGTGGGAGACCCCACCAGCAACAGGTCAATATCCGCAAGCGCCAAGCCGGCTGTGTCAGTCATGCGCACAGCTTTTGAATCCGAACCGGCAGCCATGGCTTCGGCCAGCTTCTGCGTGTTACCGAACACGGAATCATATACGATCAAAGTTTTCATCGCAGCCTCCGAATTTTTTTCTTCATTATACCAGAATACTTTGGTCATTTCATGTTAATTATGGTATAAAACGCATGTTAATCGTAAATAATGTACAAAAGGGGGAGTCTTTTTTTTCATCTATTTTACGAACAAATGGCTGAAATTTTATCTGTATTATGTTAAACTGAATCGAAAAAATTCGGTATCTTTGTTCAAAGGAGAGCGAAATGACAGGCGGACAAAACTTTTGGGATTTCTCGGTCTGGAATCTTATGATCGAGTTGACAATTTTACTGGTGGGTATGCTGACGGCCAACATGCTCCGCCGGCTGATTAAACCGCTGCGGCAGTCGCTGATACCCAGCGCGGTGCTCGGCGGCTTCCTTATACTTCTAGCCAATCTGGCCTTTGAGAAGATTGCCGGATACTCATTGTTCAACAATGTCACGATGGAAACGCTGACCTATCACGGGCTCGGTCTGGGGTTTGTGGCTGTGGCGCTTAAGGTGTCCGATAAGAGGCACAGCAAGAACGCCCGCCGCGATATCTTCAATTCAGGACTGACCACGGTTTCATCATATCTGCTGCAGGGTCTGCTGGGTCTTGCCATCACAATCGGGTTCTTCTACGCGATAGGCAGCTTTGCATCGTCCGGCCTGCTGCTGCCGATGGGCTATGGCCAGGGGCCGGGCCAGGCGTACAACTGGGGGCACATTTACGAGATGGCCACCGAATATCCGGCTTTTTCGAACGGCACCAGCTTCGGGCTGACCGTTGCCGCGATGGGCTTTGTGTCTGCAGGCCTCGGCGGTCTTATATACCTACACATACTCAAACGCAAGGGACGTGTGAAGCCCGGTATCGTGGATGCCGACGAGATGGAGGATCTGACAGCGCATCACATCACCAAAAAGGGCGAAATACCCATGTCGGAATCGCTGGATAAGCTGACGGTTCAGATCGGCCTCGTTTTCTTTACATACATGACCGCCTATTTGCTGATGCGGCTGATATCCCTGGGGCTGGACAGCTCGGGAAACAGATTTCTTATCGGCACTGTCAAGCCGCTGATATGGGGCTTCAATTTCCTGATCGGTACCGTGATCGCCATCATATTCAAGCGGGTGCTGGGGCGGCTGCAGGATCGCGGCATCATTAAACGCCAGTATATCAACAACTTCATGCTGTCGCGCATTTCCGGTGTCATGTTTGATATCATGGTGGTGGCGTCCATCGCAGCGATCGACCTGTCCGCATTCAAGCACAGAGAGTTCGTACTGCCGCTGATTGTCATCTGCATTGTGGGTGCTGTTGCGACATTCCTTCAGGTGCAGTTCATCTCCAAAAGGCTGTTCCCAAACTATCAGGACGAGGCCTTCCTGTCGTTGTATGGCATGCTGACCGGCACGGCCAGCACCGGCGTTATTCTTGTGAGAGAAATTGACCCCGCATTTGAGACGCCCGCTGCCAACAACCTGATATACCAACAGCTGTGGGCCATTGTATTCGGTTTTCCGATGCTGCTGCTGCTCGGCCTTGCCCCGCAGAACATGCAGATGACATGGCTGACGCTGGGCGCATTGGTGGTGCTGTTCATCGTCATCAACCTGATACTGTTCCGGCGGCAGATATTCGGGAGCCGCAAGGCCGCAAAGAGCTGAATTAAAAAGTGAGGCCTCTTTCGCAGATGGGCGAAGGAGGCCTTTTTGGTGTTCAGATATTCGACGCCAGCGTTTGCATCGCTTCGTCAATCGTCGATTTAAAAAAGACGTGCCGGCCCCTGTTGGATTCGCGAATGAAGTCGGCCAGGCTCTTGCTGTTATAAACAGAGAAGTCGCCGACCACAGCCACGCGCATACCGTAGTTGACGCATTTTTGCAGTATATCTCCGGCGATGCGCGTTTTGAGGTCAAAGAAATCCGTAGTGAGCAGCGCCTTGGGAATCACAACCCCAACCGCGCCGTTGTAGCCGGCTGTGGCGATCAGGTCCAATGCGTCCGATGTATTGCTGATAACGCCGTCCGCCAGAACCGCGATGACGGTGCCGTTGAGGTTCTTATATTGTATCTGCATCTATACCTCCTGCGCGTTTAAAAAAGCGCTGATATCGCTGCCCATGTTGATAACGGCATGGGCGGTTTGTGCCAGTATGCGTATGTCCGCCTGCGGTGCGAGCCGCTTCAGCCGCGCGGCGCTCCTTTGCGTATTGAGCAGCGTGTCGTGCGCGCCGCCGATATACAGCACCGGCATGGACAGCCGCCTCAGATGTTTGCCGCCGAACACAGGCGCATGCAGCCGGCGGGGGATAAACTCGCGTCGGATGAGATCCAGAAACTCAATCACCGCTTCGGGTATTTCAGCGCCCTCCGTTACGGTTTTGCTCAGGCTGCCGCTCTTCGGGAAGATGCGCTCCGCCAGCATCCGCAGCGCAAACGACCGGCGGAACGAAAACAGACCTGACGACGCCAGCAGCACGAGCGCGCTCACACGTTCCGGGGCGTGCACCGCGAAGTCCAGCGAGATCCAGCCGCCCAGCGAATTGCCTGCGAGCGCAGCTTCGCCGATGCCCAGCCCATCCAATACCTGTCCAAGCCAGCGCGAGTAATTGCCGCTGACCATATCGGGACGGGCTTGGGCGCTGTTGCCCGGTTCGCCGATGACATCGACAGCGAACACGCGGTGCGTTTGCCCCAGTACGGCGGCGTCTCCCATCCACATCGCCGAATTGGACGCTGTGCCGTGCAGGAGTACCAGCGGCTTGCCCCCGGTATTGCCGCTTTCCACCACGAACGTATCGCCAAACTCTGTGGTGATAACATGATGCGTATACGGAGAAGGCCAGAATGTGAGAAACCCCGCATATTGATTCAGAATCGCCTTTCGGCCTTCTTCCGACCGGTATATCTGTTCCATATATACCTCCTTAATCAATGCGATCTGACAACGCTTCGATGCACTCCAGCATCTGAATCACAAACCGGGGATGGCCCCAAAGCATCACCCGCAGCTGGTGGCCGCCTTCATATTGACGCACATTCAGCGAGCTGCGGCTCATCAATGGGTCCTGTGTATTCATCACAGCCAGCAGCATGGAAGAGATTCTGTCCGCCTCATCCCGGTCCCGCACATCGATGTCCGCCACGGCAGAGACGGACGGCACTTTTGGTTTGTCTTCACCGGCTTGCGTACCGGCATCTAGGCCGCGCGCTTCCACAAACAGACTCAGATCGTGCCCGGTCACACGGTATTGCTTACCTACCTTGGCCGCACGCAGCTTGCCTTCTGTGATGTATCGGCGTACCGTTTTGGGGTGAATACCCAGAATTTGTGCAATACTCTCAACGGAATAAAACCTTTCACTCATAACTAGCACCTCTCATAGTATATGCAATATACCATAAAGGGATAAAAAAAGCAACAAAATGCTTTAAAAAAATTACAATAGGGAATGATAAGGCATGTGATGCGAGTCGTACTCAATTAAATCATATAAACACTATAGGAAATAGGTAAAATAATTCTACAAATCAGAATATCGTCCAAGAAATGAGTGACATAGCCGCGCTATACTGTGAGCATCAAAGTGAAAAAGGAGAATATTGTGATGGCCAGACAAACCATCGGTTCAACGGCATATCAGAACCTAAACGATTTGATTTACGCCCGGGCGATTTATCCGGTGACGCTGAAAAACGGTATGGTGATCGGCGGGGGCACGCTCTATCCCGAGGTCAACTTTACACTGCCCACAATGATGATAGACCAGGGCACCATGCCGGAAGTGCTTCGCCATTACAGGGAGATCATCAACGGTATATGTGAACGCGCGCGCGAGCTGCACGTTCCCGGCTTCGTGGCGGAGATCGAAACGCTGCCGCCGATGACGTTCAACCCGCAGTGGGGCATTGAGGTGTGTGCAGCGGTGGTGGAGACGGTCAAGGAGCATGCGGATAAATACGGCATCAAAGGCGCTGTGCGCATCACGCCCAACGACATCCGCGAAGGCAGCGACCTCACCCATATGTGGCGCGGTCGCCACTGGGACGCCATGCTGGAGACGTTCGAAGGCTGCGCCAAAGCGGGTGCGGATCTGCTGGCCATCGAGTCGGTGGGCGGCAAGGAGGTGCACGACGAGGCGATCATGTACTGCGACATCGCCAAGTCGGTGTTCGCGCTGTCGGTGCTGGGCTGCACGGACATGGAACGGCTCTGGACCCAGATCGTGGGCATCGCGGACAGAACGGGCACGGTGGCGTCGGGCGACACGGCATGCGGCTTTGCCAACACCGCGATGGTGCTGGCGGACCGGAACTACATCCCCAAAGTGTTCTCCGCCGTGGTGCGCGTGATGACGGCGGTGCGCAGCCTCGTTGCCATCGAGTGCGGCGCAAAGGGCCCGCACAAGGACTGCGGCTACGAGGGCGTCTATGTGAAGGCCATCACCGGCACGCCGATCTCTACGGAAGGCCGCACCAGCGCGTGCGCGCATCTCAGCCCCGTGGGCAACATCGCGGCCTGCCTG
Organism: Bacillota bacterium; assembly: GCA_023416745.1. Taxonomy (GTDB): domain Bacteria; phylum Bacillota; class Clostridia; order Christensenellales; family SZUA-584; genus SZUA-584. Next base: position 52,747 of record JAEZHF010000063.1, on the reverse strand, counting down.
TCCGACCTGTGGAGCAACGAATCGGTGCAGAACATCAAGCTGCTGGGCGGCATGGCGCCTACTGTTTCTTTCGAGCAGCTGGCCTACGACTGCCGCCTGATGAACGAGGCATCCAAACGCGGTAATGAAACGGCGCTGCTGATGCGCGACCTGCTGGCGGATTCGGACAGCGCTCTTGACCCGCAGGCCTATGTGCTGCGCCCCGATGTGGTGCTGGATATATCCAAGCAGCTGGTGAAGGAGGATACGCACTACGCGCGCATCAAGAAAGCGGCGGCGCTCACGGCGGATGTGCTGGACAAGGCGCATAAGGATGGCGCGCTGCAGCTGGACGACAAGGAACTGATGTGGCTGGAGCGGCTGGCAGAGGATGTGGACGCGCTGCCAGCCGACGTGCAGGCGCTGACGGAGGATATGCTGCCGCAGTGTGAAAAGCTGGACCCGGCCAAATACGATATGGCATGACGAGTATGAATAATAACATGTCGCGGGTATCGCTGATATCCGGCGCTGTGCAGACGGGGCGGGCCGACTATGTGGCCGCCCTGGTTTCGCAGGCGCTGGATAACGGCATGCCCGCAGGACAGATACTGGACAGCCTGCTGGAAGGCATGGGGCAGCTGGGCGTTAAGTTCCGGAGGAACGAGGCGTATGTTCCTGAGGTTCTCGTTGCTGCGCGCGCCCTCAACCGCGGCATGGAACTGCTGCGTCCCGTCCTCGTCAGCGGGGGTGTAAAGCCTATCGGCAGGGCGGTGCTGGCGACGGTGCAGGGCGACATGCACGACGTGGGCAAGAACTTGGTGCGTATGATGATGGAGGGGTGCGGCTTTGAAGTGATCGATATCGGCGTCAATGCTTCGGCGGCCGTTGTGGTGGAAGCGGTGCGGGTACACCGTCCGCAGATACTCGCGCTGTCCGCATTGCTCACCTCCACGATGGATCAGCAGCGTGTGGTGATCGAAGCGCTGATGGACGCCGGTCTGCGCGATTCCGTCAAGGTGCTGGTGGGCGGCGCGCCCGTCACGCAGGCGTTCTGCAACCTGATCGGCGCGGACGGATACGCGCCGGACGCGGCCAGCGCCGCCGAACTCGCGAGACAGATGGTGTGCGGCTTTCAGTCTGATCGCGAAGATATTCCCTATACGAATAAATGTGGTATACTGCAGAAAAACGCATATCAGGTGATGACATGATCGAGTTGGACGTGATATCGGGCTTTCTGGGAGCGGGCAAAACGACGCTGGCCAACATACTGCTGGCGCATTACATCAAAGCAGGGGAGCGGGCCGTCTATATTGTCAACGAGTTCGGCGAAACGGATACCGATGCGGAGCTGCTGCGCAGCGAGGGCTTCACCGCGGTCACGCTGCCCAACGGCTGCATCTGCTGCACGCTGCGCACTGAGATGACGCTGGCGCTGCACGATATTATCAAAAAACTTTCGCCGGACAGGATCGTATTTGAGACGTCCGGCATATTCATATACGACCGCTTTGAAGATGTATTGAAGGACGAATTCATCCGTAACCATTGCCGCGTCCGCCGGACGATTACGGTGGCGGACAGCCTGAACATACAGAAGCGCGCCCTGCTGGCCGGCAGCTTCATCGAGAACCAGCTGAAAAATGCGTCCACCATCGTCGTGAGCAAGTTGGAGCGGTTCGCTGGGGATTTGAGCAAGCTGATCTGTGACCTGAAAGCCGTTGCGCCGCAGGTCGCGCTGGTTGCGCGACCGTGGGATGAGCGGGGCTTTATTGATGATGTGTTGAGTGCGGAAGCGGACGAGGATCGCGTTTGGGTGAGCAGCCATGGCCACGCGCACTTCGATGCAGTGGTTATTGAACCCCAAAAGTCATTAACAGAAGAAAGCTATGCGCGGTTCATTGAGCGAGTGCAGTCCGGCAAGATGGGCGAGTTCCTGCGTGTCAAGGGCGCTGTCATCGTAGACGGGCAGCTGCGGCGGCTGAACATTGCGGGTGACGATGTCGTGCTGCAGACCGCACGGTCACACGAAGTATGTCGGCTCACATTCATCGGCCGCGGTTTCAATAAAGCGTCTGTCCGGCATCTGCTGGAGGAATAATCGGCCACTCACTTATGTACCCGAAACAGCCTGTACAGCTTCAGCGGTCAGGCATTTTTTGTGCTGATGCTTGCATTTGAGCAATTCATACAAAGGTGATATGAAAAAAAGAATAGAATATAATAAAAAGGTATTGACAGAACAACTTAGTCGGCATAATATAAAGCATATAAAACATATATGAAAATATAATGTCCAGGAGGCAAAATACATGGCAAAGGTATATAAGAGTCTGACGGAGCTGATCGGCAAAACGCCTCTGCTCGAGCTGTCCGGCTATGAGAGCAAGCACGGCCTGAAGGCGAAAGTGATTGGCAAGCTGGAGTATTTTAACCCGGCTGGCAGCGTGAAGGACAGGATCGCCAAGGCGATGATCGACGACGCGGAGCAAAAGGGTCTGCTGAAACCGGGCAGCGTCATCATCGAGCCGACCAGCGGCAATACGGGCATCGGCCTCGCGTCCGTGGCAGCGGCCAGGGGTTACCGCGTCATACTGACAATGCCCGAGACGATGAGCGTGGAGCGCCGTAATCTGCTCAAGGCCTACGGGGCGGAGCTGGTGCTCACCGAAGGCGCGAAGGGCATGAAGGGCGCGATCGCCAGGGCGGAAGAGCTGGCGCAGGAGATATCGGGCGCGTTCATCCCCGGCCAGTTTGACAACCCGGTCAATCCGGCGGTTCACAAGGCGACGACGGGCCCTGAGATATGGGAAGATACCGACGGCCAGGTTGATATATTCGTAGCCGGCGCGGGCACGGGCGGCACGGTGACGGGTGTCGGCGAATACCTCAAATCAAAGAAGCCCGGCGTTAAGATCGTCGTGGTGGAACCGGCGGACTCTCCGGTGCTCTCCGAGGGGCGTCCTGGGCCGCACAAGATACAGGGGATCGGCGCAGGCTTCATTCCCGCAGTGCTCAACACAGATGTCTATGACGAAATCATCACCGTCAAGAACGAGGATGCGTTCGCAGTGGGACGGGAGATCGCCAAGTCGGAAGGCCTGCTGATCGGCATATCGTCCGGCGCGGCGGTTTGGGCGGCCACAGAGCTGGCCAAACGCCCCGAAAACGCGGGCAAAACCATCGTGGTGGTGCTGCCGGATACCGGTGAGCGTTACCTGTCTACCGCACTGTTCGCGGAAAGCTGATACACTGGAGAAATTAGATTTTCTTATATAGAAAAAGCAGGCGGGGAGCCTGCTTTTTTGCGCCCGTTATCCGGAGCGCTTTATATAAACGGCTGTCGGAGCCGAATCACTTTTTATACGGCATTTTCATGCTCACACGCTTCTTGTCGCCCAGATGGTCCTGTACGATGCGCAGCGCCTCGCCGAACCTCTGGAAATGGACGACTTCTCTTTCCCGCAGGAAACGGAGCGGTTCGATCACGTCCGGGTCATCGGCCAGCTGTATGAGGTATTCATATGTGGACCGCGCTTTCTGCTCTGCCGCCATGTCTTCATACAGGTCGGTTATCGGGTCGCCTTTGGATTGGATATAGGCGGCGGTGAAAGGAACACCGGCCGCGCTGACGGGGTATACCGCCTTGTCGTGGTCTGCGTAATAGGGCGACAGACCTGCCCTTTCAATCTCTTCAATGCTTGCGTTCTCTGTGAGCTGTTTGACCATGGAACCGACCATCTCCAAATGGGCCAGCTCCTCCGTGCCGATATCATTGAGCGTGGCCTTGGCCTGCGGCGTCACCATCGAAAAACGCTGGCTCAAATATCTCAGCGATGCCGCGAGCTCGCCATCCGGCCCGCCGTACTGCGTGATGATGACTTTCGCCATCTTCGGGTTGGGCGTTTTGATCCTGATGGGGTACTCCAGCTTCTTCTCATATATCCACATTACCGATCATCTCCTCCCAACATAAAATTAAACTGGCTCTGCCACGGCCAGGGGTCGTTTATCCACTGCCACGCGCTGGCGCTGGCGGACCGGAACGAATACATCGGCCCGTACTGGTTTTCATAGTCCCGCCGGAGCGAATTGGCTTCGTTGATAATAGCGTTGTACCGGGCGAGGGCTTCGCGGTCGTCCGGATGCGTATTCAGATAAAGCGCCATATCCACGGCATAAAAATCCATTGCCGTGAGCGCTTTTAGCATTTCATCTCTGTTCATTGCCTATCCTCCTAATACATTTCGTAATGGCCCAGCAGTTCGGGGAAGATCGTTCCGCTTTTCAGCGACTGCAAAGGTGTCATCGTGCCACAGAGCTTCTGCCACGGCACATAGGCATGAGCGAGACGGACGTTCATGATGGGCGTTTCAAGCGGCACACAGGAACTGCCGGGCGCCATCATATCAGCAACATTCTCTTTCATTTCTCATATCTCCTTATAGTAAAGCCTGTCTTGCTGTGAAACAGGGTTATATAGTTATCATATGAAGGGGTAAAAATAGTGTGTCAGGATTGTATGCATATTGCATAAAGGCGCATTCAGCCAACAATGCACTCACTGGCAGCAGCATGCAATGCCGGTGATTTGCTTGATACGCTGCTGCCTTTACACAGTCTTAACGAGAAGTTAACCCATACTGTATAGGCTGGGTGCACGTATAAAGCGATAATCACAGTAGAGGAGCAACCGGGGAGGGCAGCACAGAATGAACGAGGCGGGAGAATCGCTAAAAGCCATACTGGAGGATATCATTAGAAGCGCGGACATCAGATCGGTATTCCAACCCATCGTATCGCTGCGGGACGGTTCGGTGCTGGGCTACGAGGCTTTAAGCCGCGGCCCCAAAGGAACAGAGCTGGAAAATCCGGAGCGCCTGTTCGCGGTGGCGGAGCAGCATAAGGCACTTTGGGATCTGGAACGGCTGTGCCGGAGCAAGGCGCTGTCCGCCATGCGCGACTCGCGCACGGGAGCAGCGCTGTTTCTCAATGTGAACCCCAGTGTCATCGAAGATGAGAAGTTCCAGCAGGGCGTCACGCGGGACTATCTCAAGAAGTACGATATCAATCCCGAAAACATCATATTCGAGATCACCGAGAAGAGCGCTGTCTCCAATATGGCAGAGTTCAAGCAGATCATCAGCAATTACAAGGGACAGGACTACAAGATCGCAATTGATGACGCCGGCGCGGGCTATTCCGGGCTTAACCTGATCTCCGACGTGCGACCGCATTATCTGAAGCTGGATATGAACCTGATCCGCGATATCGACCGGGATTCCGTCAAACAGGCGCTGGTGCGCAGCATGCAGGAATTTGCGCGCATCACCGGCACATACCTCATCGCCGAAGGAATAGAAACACGCGCCGAACTGCAGGCGCTGATTCATATCGGGGTGCACTATGGCCAGGGGTATTATATTCAGCGCCCCGACCCGGTGATAGGGCCCATCAGCACTGACGTGGTGGGTGACATCGCAGAACTCAACGCGCACAAAAATCACCTGTATGGCTACAACCTTTCCGATATATACATCGGCAATCTGTGTGTGCACGCCATCGCGGTCAACGAGAACGTGATGATTCCGGATGCATATGAGATGATGCAAAAGCACCCCGAGGCTCAGGGGTTTTGCGTCACCAGAGACGGGCAGGTGCAAGGTGTCGTCACGCGGAACATGCTGAACGCTGTGGTGGCCGGAGTGTACGGCTACAGCCTGTACTCGCGCAAGCCCATATCGTCGGTGATGGACTGCGACTTTCTGTCGGTGGACTACAAGACACCTGTCAACGTGGCGGGCAAGCTGGCGATGGCCCGCTCGGACAGCAAGGTATACGATTTCATTACGGTAATAAAGGACGGCACATACCATGGCATTGTGACCATCAAGGACCTCCTAAACAAGACCATTGAAATCGAAGTGACCAATGCGACGCAGCTCAATCCGCTGACCATGCTGCCCGGCAATATGCAAATCGAAAAGGCGCTGCACGGCGTGCTGTTTTCCAATGCGGACAGCTGGGTACTCTACTTTGACATTGACAGCTTCAAGGCATACAACGATTTGTACGGCTTTGAGAACGGCGACCGCGTGATATTAAACCTGGCGGAGATCATCAGCGGTGCGGTGGGCGAGAAAGGCTTCGTGGGGCACGTGGGCGGAGACGATTTTGTATCCGTCGTCAGCCGGGAAGAGGCTGAGGAAACGTGCCGAAATATTCTGAAGAAATTCGACAATTCAATCAAAACGTTCTATAAAGAAGACGATATCGGCAGAGGCTATATTATTGCGAAGAACCGGCAGGGCTTTGAAGAGCAGTACCCGCTGGTGTCGCTGTCCATCGCCGGCGTGTCCGCGTGCAGCCGCCGATTCTGCAACGTGTTTGAGCTGTCCGCCGAAGCCAGCCGTATCAAGAAGGAGTGCAAGATGATACTGGGCAGCGCGTACATCATTGTGTAATGGATTCACAATACTTTTTCTCAAGAATGACTTATTACTATCTACCCATTGCCGCAGTTACAGGTTATAATTAAATGAAGTTATAGTTATATGATGGTTCCTCTGACAATAATCACTTTTTCCTACCTTATATCAGGCGGATGGTGTCCGGTTACGGGGTGAAATATGAAACGGTTGATTCTGATTATTATTGCTATGGTCACATTGGTGGGGTTTATGGGGTGCCGCAGCACAGAGTACACTGTGGATTCGGTGACTAAGGCCACCCAAGTGACCGGGCCCCCCACACTGCCTCCGATAACACCAGCTCCCGAACCGACGCCGCCTGTTATCATGGAAAGCATACCGGAAGAGTTGCAGCAAAAAGAGCCTTATACGGAACCGGAGATCAACAATGGGTCGGCGTATTTAAAACAGTATATGGGCGCTGTTTATTATGCGGATAATAATTACATTCGTATGGCATTACCGGAAAGCAGGATTATCTCAGGACAAGGGTATTCCTGGTATCCGGCGGCGCTTGATATTTATAAAAACGATCTGTATTACTGCGAAGACAAATCGGAAATGGAAGCGCATACGCTTTACTGAGTAGGCTTAAAGGAACCGAGAGGCACCGAAAAGCTGATTACGGATTTGTTATCCGCGGAGTATACCGGCCATGGCGGGACATTCCTTGTCGCCGAGGATACGGTATTCTATTTGGACACAGACGGCAGGCTTTGTTCCCGGGATTTGAAAGGCAAAAGTAAAAAGATACTGGCCGACAAGCAGGTTAAGGACATCAAATACCGCAAAGGCTGGCTGTATTATATCGATTTGGACAACTGGTATCTGCTTCGCGTCGCGTCAAAAGGTGGTGAGCCACAGCTTATCATTGAAGAAACGATTGATAACTACTATCTGACGGATGAAACAATAGTGTATCAAACAGGATATTGTACGCCAATGGAATATGATCGGCTTGAAAAGGATGGAAGCAGTAAATATTATTTTAAGGAGCTTGGAGCAAATGGCGAGACTGAGATACTTATGGAAGGAGATCTTAAACAAGAGCAACCATATTATTACAATAGTTCTTACTGTATAATACAGTTAGTTCTCTTTGATAAAACTGGTCTATACTATACAATTTATAATGAAAAAAAGAGTTCAACTTATTTGTTTAAGAATTTTGATGGTGAAAAAACAAAGCTATCGGATTTTTTAATTGACGAGGAGGTTTTTCCAACTATTATACTCGATGATGGAATATATTCATTTTGTTATAAGCATAATGTTGCTGGTTCTGAGAACTTTTACAGAATTGCAAAAGATGGCGGCAAAGAGGAAAAGCTAGGGGGATTATTTTCGAACGCCGAAATATTTACTCCCGCATTGAACATGATTGACGCTTAATGAAAGACAGCGCCGGCCACTTCTGACCGGCGCTTGTATATTACCGTCTTTTGAACATATCCTTTTCCTTGACGATGCGGCGCATCTCCTTCATACCGCCGGGGCCCAGCATATGCTCGATCTTGGCGGCTTCGATCTGCCGTGAATCCATCGCCGAGTAGGCCGCCTCGCGGCGCAGCTTGCGCCAACTTTCCAGCCGCTCTTCGGACAGCGTACCGTCCAGAACCGCTGCCCGCACCGTGCATCCCGGCTCGCTGCCGTGGCCGCAGTCGGTAAACCGGCATTGTTCAGCGAGTGCATCGATGTCCGCAAAGCTGCGGGAGAAGTCCGCCCGCTCGATACCCAGCTCGCGCATGCCCGGCGTGTCGATCACCGCGCCGCCCAGCAGCGGCAGCAGGTTTCGTGCTGTCGTGGTATGGCGGCCCTTGCCGTCGCTCCGCGTTTCACCCGTTGCCAGCAGCTCTGCGCCTGCCAGCCGATTGATCAGCGTGGACTTGCCGATACCCGATGAACCGATAAACGCGACCGTACCGCCGTTGATATAGCTTTTCAGCTTCTCCGCCTCATCCGGAGATACGACGGTATCTACGCCCGGCGCGGCAGCCTCGACCTCCGAAAGCTTCGCGGCTAAATCTTCGCACAGATCCGATTTGGTCAGCACCACCACGGGCAGCGCGCCGCTGTCCCACGCGACGGCGAGATAGCGCTCCAGCCGCCGAATGTTGAAGTCCCTGTCCAGCCCCATGCAGACGAACACCGTGTCGATGTTGGCCGCCACCACCTGCTGTTCGCCCTTCGATCGGCGGACGAACGCGCTGCGGCGCTCCATCACGCGGCGTATGATGCCATCGCTGTCCAGCAGCACATAATCGCCCACCACGGGGAGCAGAGCCGCCTCGTACACCAGTCGCCCGGCGCTGCGCGCATCCGTCTCGCCATCAGGGGTGAGCACGCGGCAGATGCCGTGAGACTGTGCCGCTACACGCCCGGGTATCAGCCCTTGGGCATGTGCGGTCTCAAAAAGCGCAGGGGAGAACCCCAGCGCGTTAATATCCATATTCAATTCCTTAACCTCCGAAAGTTATTTTATCAAGGCTTTCGGGAGGCGTTCTGCGTCAGCGGATGCACGCCTCCCAATTGGCGGCACTCTCCGGCTTCACGCATGTTTTCATAATGCTCTCCTTTCACTTTTTTACCATGTGCATTATAGCACAAATAACAAACACTACAAGTATTAATACTACAAACAAACCATATTTTACTTTATTTCAAATATATCCGAGATCAAAAACGGGTTATCGTCCTCGTCATACGCCTCCAACGACAAGCGGTATACGCCCGGCCCAGCGTCGGGAAACCACTGCGACAGCTCAAACTCGTGATCGGTCAGCTTGTCCGTGATCGGGTCGGGCACGCCGCAGAAGCTTTCAGCGCATTCCAGCGGTTCCCAGCCGGTTTCCGTCGCGCGCTCCAGTACCGGTACAAACAGCAGTACCGCTTCGCCGCCCGTTTCATTAACGACGCTGAAGTTCACGGTTTCATCGGCCGCATAGCTGTCTTCAGCCACGTCCAGCCACAGCGTTTTGGCAAGCTCTGGGGTTTTGGGACCGGTGTACCGGAACTGTCCGCTGTCCGCGGATATGGTATCGCCTCCGAAATAGATTTTAAACGCACGCCCGTCAAACAGCGTGAATTCGTAATAGCGCCAGTCGCCCGGCGCGTCGGTCTCCGTCGCGGCCAGCGCTTCGCCCACACTAAGATGCGTGAACCACTTCATCACGGCAGTGATATCATCCAGCGATGAATAGACCATCACGGGTGCCGGCCGGGAATCATCATATACGTCGACCTGGCGGACAGCTGCCGCCGTGATGCCGTTCAGCTGTTCCATCGGATTCGGCGCGGGTACAGTGGGCGCGGGCGTGACAGTTATCGTTGCGGCAGCTGTATCTGAGGCGGAATCGACGGCTGCAGATTCATTCGGCGTGTCCGCTTCTGGCGCGCACGAAGTTAGGCTCAATATCATTATTGCGGCCAGTAAAGCCGCTGTCCATGCTCTCTTCATCATTCTCCTTACAATGCTTGCTTTATTAATAGACGACTGATATGTGGGCTTGGTTCCGTTTCTTTCAGATGTTTATTTCCGCTGCCCGCTTTTGAATTCTGCTGACGAGGAATGTGATCCACGCACTGGGTTCCTTCTTCTGCGCGAAGTCGAAGCCGCCATAAGCACGTGAGACAGACTCGGGCGTATACCTGTCGTCTGCAGTGTGTGTAACAACAGCATCCAGCATTTCTGCGAACTCATTTTGACGCACGGCATAGGGAAACAGCGCCAGCACATCCAGCACCTTCAGCAGACCGTATTTCACGTCCGGGTATTTCAGCTTAATATAATCGCTACCCACACCGTAGCCGTACGGACGCCACTTTTCCCCGCGACGGGCCCAGTGAGCCAGCAGCAAATCAATTGCGCCGCTGAAGCGGTCATCATATTGAAATTCATCATATTGACCCAGCAGCCGCAGCACGTTCGCGTTCGCCATGGGGCAGGACTCGGTGTGCTCCAAACGAGCCCCTTTAGAACGGCTGACGGCGCAGTGCCACCCGCCGTCCAGTCGCTGCACATTAAGCACCATGTCGATATACCTGCGAACACGACCGTCATCACGGTATCCCATTTTTGCCAGCGACGATAGCACGATGGAAGACAAACAGTTGTATTCCGGCTTTGTTTCCTTCTGCACCAGAAAAGTGCCCTCTGGCCTTTGCGTGCGCAGAAACGCTTCCGCCAAGTGCTCAAGCCCCGCCGCCTTCACGCTGATGCCGATGTCCGCCAGCAGATGCAGATCCCAGAAAGCGTTGCCGGTGCTCCGGTAATCCAGACTGCCTTCAATCAGGGCGGGGAAGCCTTTTTCGGCACTTTTCAGACGGTTGATCACTGCCGCGATGCGCGGGTCACTAACCGCAGCCGTTTCGTCACCCGACAGATTATACAAATGCGTATCGACGGCGAATCTGAGCCACGGCTCCAGTTCCGGCCAACATTTCAAAATTTCGTTCATGTTACACCTAAAATTATATGCGTTTGCTTAACACATTTTAACATGTCACGAGCTAGGTTGAAAGCGTTGTCCAGAAATTACTCCGCATACGAGTGCCTGAATCGTGACAATATATTTATAACGACAGCATCAACGGAGGTCACGCATGCGCACATTACTGGTTTATCCTGAGTTTCCCGACACCTTCTGGAGCTTCAAATACGCGCTGCGCTTCACTTGGAAAAAATCCGTGTTCCCGCCGCTCGGGCTGCTGACCGTGGCGGCCATGCTGCCAGTAGAGTGGGACAAGCGCCTTGTAGACATGAACGTACGCCATCTGCACGACCGCGATTTGCTGTGGGCAGACTGTGTGTTCATCAGCGCAATGTCGGTGCAGAACGCCTCCGCTGAAGCCGTGATATCACGGTGCAGGAAGGCGGGCATCCGTGTTGTGGCAGGCGGGCCGCTGTTCACGGCGTTCCCGGACAAATATGACACGGTGGATCATCTGGTGCTGGGTGAAGCGGAGGTCGCGCTGCCGCCGCTGTTGCACGATCTGGAACAGGGAAACGCCCAGCACATCTACCAGTGCGATCATAAGCCCGACCTGAAAACAACCCCTGTGCCGCTGTGGAGCCTCATCCGCATGAAGGACTACTCGTCGATGAACATACAGTATTCGAGAGGCTGCCCATTCAACTGCGAGTTCTGCGACGTGGTGGTGCTGTTCGGACGCAAACCGCGTCTGAAAACGGCGCAGCAGGTAACGGCGGAGCTGGACGCGCTGTATGACAACGGCTGGAGCGGCAGCGTGTTCTTCGTGGACGACAACTTCATCGGCAACAAGGAGATTCTCAAACAAGAGGTGCTGCCCGCTGTGATCGCTTGGCAGGAGGCGCATGGAAAGCCGTTCTGGTTCGACACCGAGGCGTCCATCAACATATCCGACGACGAGGAGCTGATGAACCTGATGGTGGCGGCGGGCTTTGATACGGTGTTCGTGGGCATAGAAACGCCCAACGAGGAAAGCCTGTCCGAATGCGGCAAGAAGCAGAACACAGGGCGGGACCTGCTGGCCTGCATCGAGATAATACAGAAGCACGGAATGGAGGTGCAGGGCGGCTTCATACTGGGCTTCGACAGCGACCCCGAAACCATATTCGACACACTCATCCGCTTTATACAGCAGAGCCGCATCGTCGTGGCCATGGTGGGGCTGCTGAACGCGCCGCGCGGTACGCGGCTGTACCAGCGCATGGAGCAGGAGCACCGACTGACCTCCGACTTCACGGGCGACAACACCGACTATTCGATGAATTTCGCGCCCAAGATGGCGCACGACAAGCTGGTGGACGGTTACAAAAAGGTGGTGGCTGGCATTTATGGCCCCGAATCGTATTACCGCCGCGTGATGCGCTACCTTGACGCGGAGTGCTCACAGCCAAAGAAGCCCACTAAATTCCATCCTGCGGACATCGCGTCTTTCATGAAATCGGTATTCCGGCTGGGCATCGCGGGGGAGGAACGCCGCTGGTTCTGGCGGTTGGTGCTGCACACGCTGCGGCATAATCCGTCGCAGCTGCACAAGGCCGTGACCTACGCAGTATACGGACACCACTTCAGGAAGGTTTACAGAGTGTGATTCAAAGAATAATACATCCTGCGGCGTTAATTTTGATGATGATTGCTATGGCTGCGCTAAATCGATAACTATTAAAAAGGCACGGCGAACAGAAAACGCCAGTGCCTTTTAACTAATGAAACCATTTAACTAAGTGATTATAACGTTTGAGGCTTCAGGACCGCGTGCTCCTTTTGTAACATCGAATTGAACCTGCTGTCCCTCATTTAATGATTTATATCCCTTGGACTGAATGGCGGAAAAATGTACAAAAACGTCTCCTCCGCCTTCCTGTTCTATAAAGCCGAAACCTTTTTCAGCGTTAAACCACTTCACTCTGCCGTTCAATTTTAAATCCCTCCCAGATTATGATTAAATGTATATCATTATTATGCTGAATTAAGCTGCATCTTATTATCACAAAAAATGGGACGAACAACTTAGGAGGAATCGAAGCAGGCTAGAAATTAACAGTCGCTAAAAGTGTCGCTCAGCTATTCTCGCCTTGCTCAAAAAGCAAATATCGTTTATAATACAACCTATATTGGCATCATACATATTTTATAAACGGACAGGTTTAACATGAAAATCGGAATACCGAAGGCCTTTTTTTATTTCCGCTACGGCGCGATGTGGGAGAGCTTTTTCGATGCGCTCGGTGTGGAAACCATCGTCAGTCCGGACACCAACCGGGAGATCATCGAGCGCGGCTCCAACCTCGCCGTGGATGAGTCCTGCCTGTCGGGCAAGATATATCTCGGGCATGTGGCGTGGTTGATGGACAAGTGCGACTATGTGCTGGTGCCGCGCATCGGCCATCAGGGGCGGGCGGGCACGGTGTGCACGCGCTTCAATGCCGTTTACGACCTGATCAATAACACCTTCCGCGACACCAATCTCAAGCTGCTGCACTACAACATCGACACCAAGGACAAGCAGCTCGAACCGCTTATTTTTGTGAAGCTGGGGCGTGCGCTGGGCAAAACAAGGGCGCACAGCCTGTACGCCTACTGGACGGCCAAGCAGTCCGAACGGGCGGGGCAGCTGATCGCGATGCACGAGCAGGAGCGCTTGCTGAAGCTGAGCGGCGTCAAGGTGCTCGTCGTCGCCCATCCGTACAACATCTATGACAAATTCATCGGCGAGCCGGTGCTGTCCGCGCTGAAAAGTCTGGATGCGGTGCCTGTTTTGAGCTGCGCCGCGGAGCCCAAAAAGGCGATCGCTGCCTCGTATGCGGTGAGCGAAACGGTGCCGTGGGCCACCAGCCGCGAACTGATCGGTTCCATCGCGCTGTGGCGGGATAGGATCGACGGCATTATCATTTTAAGCACGTTCCCGTGCGGGCCGGATTCCATGGTCAACGAGATTGTGATGCGCCGCGTGAAGGATAAGCCGATCTTAAACCTGATCCTCGACGGTCAGGAAGGCACCGCGGGTCTCGAAACGCGGCTGGAGAGCTTTATCGACATTATCAGATTCAAGAGGGACGAAAGCGTTGGATAAAACGATAGTGACTTTTCCGCATCTGGGCAGCTACTGCGTGCCCATCGAGCTGCTGTTCACGCAAGGGATGGGGGTGGACTATATCACGCCGCCGCCTGTTACCAACCACACGCTGGAGATCGGCAGCCGCTACAGCCCGGATTTCGTCTGTTCGCCGTTCAAGTATAACCTCGGCAACTACATTGAAGCCATCGAGGCGGGCGCGAACACGCTGGCACAGATCGGCGGCGCCTGCCGTCTGGGTTATTACGGCGAGCTGCACGAGCAGATACTGCGCGATATGGGGTTCACCGGGCGCTTCGTGAATATGGCCAAAGCGCGGTTCGACCGGCCAGCCTCGTTCTACGAGCAGTTCAAGGCCATCAACGAAAACCTGCCGATTGCCCGCGTTGCCAAGTTCCTGCCAGTGGTGCTTAAGATGGTGGAGTGCATCGACGAGGCGGAGGACTTCGTGCGCCGGAACGTCGGTTTCGAGTCCAAAAGCGGCACATTTGAGAAGGCGCTGGCGGACTATCTGCAGGCGCTGCGCGGCGTGCGGAGTATGAAGCAGCTGCGCGGGATGCATCAGGACGCGATGAAAGGCTTCAAAGCAATCGACACCGACAAGCCGGACAAACCGCTGCGCGTGGGTATCATCGGCGAGTATTATACCATCATGCTGCCGTTCAGCAACCATTTCATCGAGAAGGAGCTGGCCAAGAAGGGCATGGTGGTGGACCGCTGGATGAACCTGACCAACTCGCTGCTGCACAAAGGCAACAAGGAAGCCAAGCCCAAGATCAGAGGCTACGCGGAGTACGACATGGGCGCGACCTGCATGATGACCATCGAGCGCGCGCTGTACTTCGCCAAGCGGGGTTACGACGGCATCATTCACTTAAAGAGCTTCGGCTGTACGCCGGAGATCGACGTGATCCCCGTGCTGCAGAACATCAGCGTGGATTATAAGATCCCCATTATCTACTTCAGCTACGACTCGCAGACCAGCGACGCGGGCATCCACACGCGGCTGGAGGCGTTCCACGACATGATCATGATGAGGAAGGAAGCGAAATGACGACGAAAGCGTATCTCGGGCTGGACATCGGCTCGATATCCACCAAGGGCGTGGTGATAGATGACAGCAATAACATACTGGCGAGCGAATATCTCTGGACGCAGGCCGACCCCATCGGCGCGGTCAAACGGCTGCTGAATGTGCTGAAAACCCAGCTGGGCGGACAGGACGTGCGCGTCGCGGCGGTGGGCACGACGGGCAGCGCGCGGCGGCTCATCGGCGCGATGACGGGGGCGGCGGTTGTCAAGAACGAGATCACGGCACACGCCATCGGCACGCTGTCCCAGTATCCCAATGTACGCACGATATTCGAGATCGGCGGGCAGGACTCCAAGATCATACTGATCGAGAACGGCTTCGTGGTGGACTACGCGATGAACACGCTGTGCGCCGCGGGTACAGGCGCGTTCCTTTCCAGCCAGGCTCAGCGCCTCGGCGTGGCGGTGGAGCAGTTCGGCGAGATCGCGCTCACGTCCAAAAAGCCGACGTCCATCGCGGCCCGCTGCACGGTTTTCGCGGAAAGCGATCTGGTACATAAGGCGCAGATCGGCCACCGCAAGGAGGATATCATCGCGGGGCTGTGCCGCGCCGTGGTTTCAAACTACCTCAACAACGTGGGCAAGGGCAAGAAAATCGTCGCGCCCATCGTGTTTCAGGGCGGCGTCAGCAAGAACGTGGGCGTCAAGAAGGCGTTCGAGGACGCGACCGGCCACGAGGTGACAGTGGATCAGAACGGCCATCTCACCGGGGCGCTGGGCGTCGCGATACTCGCGCGCAAATCCGGTGAAGACAGAGACTTCGACTTCGATATCGCGGACATCGAGTTTGTGACGCGCGGCGTGGAGTGCGGCCGTTGCGCCAACCACTGCGAGATCATCTGCATCTATCAGGATAAGACGCTCCTAGACGCGTGGGGCAACAAGTGCGAGCGCGGCGCGGTGATGCGGTAGACAACATGGCATCACAGGCAGTTCCACAACAAACTTAATCCATCGCCCGCAAGTCGGGCGTCAGCTTTTTAAAGGCATCCTGTCATTCCGAGCCTGCGAGGAATCCCCTTCTGCAAAAACGATAAATAGCCATGAACGAACTGGATAGACTCGGGACATCTGTTCGCGAAATTGAATATAAGGGAATTAAGTATGTATTTTTAGAATGGTTTGATCAAGAAAAGGATAAAACTGGCGGCTACTCTATTCTCTGGGCTGACAAAGAAAAAGCGTATCAAGCATCTATTCCAGAAGGTTATACAGATGACGAAATGCTTGCGTTTTGCCAGATTGAGACGGTCTCTGTAGAATAGTATTGTTCAGACCGGGCTAACTCATTTGTGGAGAATACAGCAAAACCGGCCTGTCGCTATCGGCAAGCCGGTTTTTTGCGTCATCCTATGTTTTTGCGTCAATCAAAATCGTCATCGTCGTCGATGTAAGCCACCATGCTGCCCATGTCATCGTACATATCGTCCATATCCGCCATCATATCCCAGCTGCCCGGCGAGCCGTACCAGCCGTCCTGCTCGGTGAGAGAGGCGAAAGGATACGGTCCGGGTCCGCGGTAATAGCACCGCCCGAACTGGTCGCAGCACCGCCCGAAGCGGTCTATAAAGAAGCACCGCTGCTGCGGGAAGCCAAAGAAGAACGGGTATACGAAGGGGCCGGGGAAGCGCCTTCTGGGAAAACGTCCGGGAAAGCCGCCGCGCCCTCTGGGGAACCCGCGCCGAATCCCGCCTCCGCGCGGAAATCCGCCGCGGCGGAACCCGCGCTGCGCTGTCTGCATGCCGCGGGAAGCATCAAAATCATCCGGCATAATCACTACCACCTGTATATTTAATCAGCCTGTGTACAAGGCTGTTCCCTATATTCTATGTGACGCTGCGGGATTTGTTCTGGTGATACAAAGCGGCCCTCGAAATAGACTGCGCAGGAGAATAATGATATGAACGCAAATATAAAATAATAACAGGCAGCGCTGAAAAGTTGAAGCATATAGAGAGATTAGACCTTTCCGGCATGGAGGCGATTCATGAAAAAGGGATTTATCAAAAGAACAATAATTTGGGTTGTGCTTATACTGATTGCTGCTGTTATTGTTTACTACAGCGTCGAGGCCATATCGGCACGTGTAAAGACGCCCGGTTTGGTAGAGGACATTCTCGCGTCCGAAAATATCGACATGGATGCGAAGGAATTATCCCCGGAGCAAAAGGACATATTGATCAAGGTCGAGGACCCTAACTTTTATGGTCACCACGGTGTTGATTTCGTCACGCCGGGCGCTGGCTGGACGACGATTACGCAGGGGCTTGCCAAGAAGCTGTATTTCAAGGATTTTGAGCAGGGTCTGATGAAAATCAAGCAGACGCTGTGCGCGTGGCTGGCGCTGGACCCGCTCGCGGACAAGGACACCCAGCTCACGCTTTACATCAATCTGATGTACTTTGGCAACGGTGTTTACGGCCTCCACGATGCCGCGCAATACTATTACAGTAAACCGGTCTCTGAATTAACGGAGGACGAGTACATATCGCTGATAGCGTGCCTGATCAGCCCGGAGGAGCTCAATGTGGCAGATCATCCCAAGGAGAATGCCCAAAGGTCAGCACGCATCAGTAAAGTGCTGTCGGGCGAGTACGTGCCGCAGGGGCTGTTCGACATTACATACGAAGGTGCGAACTGACACCAGAGATTTAAGGAATATTCGCAATACTAACAATATCTTCTGGCAAACCGGCAAAATATCAGTTATGATAGTTTTGTTACATTTATCCACTTCGCATTCAACTCATAAAATTTAAATCTGACGGAGGGTTTGTCGTATGAACAAAGCCACAATCGTCTGGTATCGTGTGTTTCAGTTTTGCTTTTATAAAGCCTCGCGGCTGCTGCCATGGCGGTCGCCGGTGCGTCTGGAAGGGTCGGGCTGCGTGACGGAGCTGCCCGGAGTGATCAAACGCTTCGGCGCACATCGTGTGCTGTTTGTGACGGATCAGATGCTGCGAAGGCTCGGTCTGACGACGCCGCTGGAAAAGGCGCTGGATGAGGCGGGCATACAATACACAGTGTTTGACGCCGTGAAGGCTAACCCGACCGTGGATATGGTCGAGCAGGCGCGCGAGGCGTATCTGCAAAACGGCTGCGACGGTTTCATTGCGTTCGGCGGCGGCTCCGTGATCGACACTGCAAAGGCAGCGTCAGCCCGAGTTGCAAAACCGCGTACATCTGTCGCGAAAATGGGCGGCTTTTTGAAAGTGATTAAAAAGCTGCCGCCGGTGTTCGCGGTGGCCACGACGGCGGGAACCGGCTCCGAAGTGACGGTTGCGGCGGTGGTCACGGACAGCGCCACCCATCACAAATACGCCGTGAACGACCCCAGCCTGATTCCCGTCTGCGCTGTGCTGGACCCGGAGATCACAGCGGGGCTGCCGCCCTCAGTTACCGCTGAGACGGGTATGGATGCGCTGGCGCACGCGGTGGAGGCCTATATCACATGGACGGTCACCAAACGCTGCCGGGCGATGTCCGAGGAGGCCGTGCGGCTGATATTCGCCAACCTTCGCACAGCGTACAAGGACGGGCGGAACATGGAGGCGCGGCAGAACATGCTGCGGGCGGCGTTTCTCGCGGGAGATTCGTTCACGCGTTCCGGCCTGACATATAACCATTCCATTGCGCACACATTGAGCGGGCTTTATAATGAGACGCATGGGCGTGCCAACGCCGTGCTGCTGCCGCACGTTCTGGAAGCGTTCGGCGGCACCGTGCATGCCAAGCTGGCCAAGCTGGCGCAGGCGGCCGGGCTGGATATTGTCGGCATGGATGAAGCGCAGGCGGCCGCGGCATTCATCAAGTCAATACGGCAGCTCAACGCAGAAATGGGCCTGCCGGAGACGTTCGAAGAGATACACCGGGAGGACATACCGCAGATGGCAAAGTGGGCGCTGGCCGAGGCCAACCCGTGGTATCCGGTGCCCAAGGTTTTCGGTAAAAAGGAGATCACCGCTATCATCTGGCGTGTGATGCAAAAGGAGGTCAATACCATGAACAAGACGGAACTCGTGAACATGCAGCGGGAGTATTTTGATACCGGCGCAACGCTGGATTTAAAGGGCCGTATCGAATCGCTCAAGTGCCTGCTGAATTTGGTGATCGACAATGAGAATAAGCTGATGGAGGCGCTGCGCGCCGATCTTGGCAAATCCGATTGCGAGGCGTACATGACGGAGATCGGTATGTGCCGGGATGAAATACGCTTCCTGATCAAGCATCTGCCGGGCTGGGTGCGGAACCGACGCATGCCTACGCCGTTGCCGCAGTTCGCTGCGGACAGCTTCGTGGTGCCCGAGCCGTATGGCGCTGCGCTGATCATATCACCTTGGAACTATCCGGTGCTGCTCTCGATTGATCCGCTGGCGGGGGCGCTGGCCGCAGGAAACACCGTGGTGCTAAAGCCGTCCAACTACACACCGCACACGTCCGCGGCGCTGGCGGAGTTGTTGTCCGCCGCGTTTCCGCCCGGGCTGGTGAGCGTGGTGACGGGTGGCCGTGCCGAGAACGCCGATCTGCTGGAGCAGAAGTTCGACTACATATTCTTCACCGGCAGCGTGGCGGTGGGCAAGGTGGTGATGGCGGCTGCGGCCAAGCACCTGACGCCGGTGAGCCTGGAGCTGGGCGGCAAGAGTCCGGTCATCGTGGACGAGACGGCAAACATCGTGCTCGCGGCGAAGCGTCTGGCGTTCGGCAAATACATCAACGCGGGGCAGACATGTGTTGCGCCCGATTATGTGTATGTCCACGCAAGTAAAAAGGCGGAGCTGATTGAGGAATTGAAGCGCGTCATCCCCGAATTCTATCCGGGCGGCGCAAACAACCCGTGCCTGCCGCGCATCGTGAATGAAAAGCACTTCGACCGCCTGCTGGGACTGATGCAGGGTGAGAACGCCATGGTGGGCGGAGACAGCCGCCGTGACACGCTCAAGATCGCGCCCACGGTGCTGACGGACATCACGCGCCAGTCGCCGGTGATGGGTGAGGAGATCTTCGGACCCATCATGCCGCTGCTGGAATACACGGATATCGACGCGGTTATCCGCGAGATCAAGGCGCACCTCAAGCCGCTGGCGCTTTATTTGTTCTCGGAGAACAAGGCGCTGCAAAGGCGCGTGCTGCGCGAGGTGTCGTTCGGCGGCGGCTGCATCAACGACACCATCATCCATTTGGCCACATCTCACATGGGCTTCGGCGGTGTGGGGGAGAGCGGCATGGGCTCGTATCACGGCAAACACAGCTTCGATACGTTCACGCACTACAAGAGCATCGTGGACAAAAAGACGTGGATTGACCTGCCGATACGTTACGCGCCGCTGGACACCACCAAAGAGAAGCTGCTGCGTTTCTTTCTGAAATAACGGGTATGATATCAAAAGAAATATGATCAAAACGGAAGGGCTTTATCTGGGCATGGAAAACGGCAGACTGGATGCGTTCAAAGCGTATCTGAGGGACATCGAATATCTCAGCAGCGCTATAGCAGCGCTCTACTGGGACTCGCGGGTAAGCATACCGCGCAAGGGAGTCGCGTACCGCGGTGAGGTGCTGGGTTACCTCTCCGCCGAGCTGTACCGCAAACAGACGTCGGATACCATGAAGGCTTTTATTGACGAGTTTTCGGCATTGACGGACGCGGACGATGTGACGCGTGCAATAGCCGACCGCGCCAAGCGCGAATACGACCGCTCGATGAAGATTCCCGAGGAGCGTTACCGCGCGTACGTTGTGGCGGTATCCGCGGCGGAGGCCGCGTGGGAGGCGGCCAAAGACACATCGGACTACGCGATGTTCAAACCGCATCTGAAAACGCTGATCGGGTTCAACCGCGAATTCATCGGATATTGGGGTGGCGGCGGACAAGGCTACGACCGGCTGCTGGACTACTACGAACCGGGCGTCACCACAGCCGCGCTGGATAAGGTGTTCAGCGAGGTGCGCGATGCAATTGTGGCGCTGCTGGACAGAATCAAATCCAAGCCGAAGCCGGACGACAGCTTCCTTAAGAACACATTCACAGCAGACGCACAGGCGCGCTTCTCCCGCCATGTGCTGGAAAGAATGGGCTACGACTTCGAAGCGGGGCGGCTGGATGTTTCGGTGCACCCGTTCACCATCACGATGGGGCCAAGCGATGTGCGCATCACCACCCATTACACTGAAAACGAGCTGCGCAGTGCGCTGTACAGCAGCATCCACGAGGGCGGCCACGCGATATACGAGCAGAACATCGATCCCGCGCTCATGGGCACGATGCTGATGACGGGCGCTTCGATGGGCATCCACGAGTCGCAGTCGCGGCTGTACGAGAACCTCATCGGCCGCAGCCGCGCGTTCTGGGAATACTTCTATACCGAAGCGCAGAAGGCTTTCCCGCAGCTTGACGGCGTACCGCTGGAGTCGTTCTACAAGGCCGTCAACGCAGTTTCGCCCTCTTTGATCCGCATCGAGGCGGATGAGCTGACGTACAGCCTGCACATCATCATCCGCTACGAGATGGAGAAGGCGATATTCGATGGAGGAGCGGACGTTGACGAGCTGCCCGCGCTGTGGAACCAAAAGTATAAGGAATACCTCGGAGTGGAGCCAAAAAACGACGGCGAGGGGATATTGCAGGATACCCACTGGTCGGGCGGCAACTTCGGCTATTTCCCCAGCTACGCGCTCGGTAATCTGTACGGTGCGCAAATGCTGCACACGATGAAGCAGGATGTGCCGGACATGGAGCGGCGCATTGCGGAGGGTGACCTCATGTGCGTGAATGCATGGTTCAAGGAGCACGTTCACCGGCACGGCGCGGTCTATCTGCCGGCGGAGCTGATTCAGAAGGTGACGGGTGAGCCGCTCGCGGCGAGATACTTCATCGACTACCTGAACGCAAAATATATGGACGTGTATGGGCTGATCGTTAAAAAAAGATGAAAATACCCCGCCTGCAGTAGACAAAAACAGCCGCGGGGCTTATTAATTCATTTATCAGCCAGCGGGTGACTAGCCGGAGGCTTTTGTGACCGAGGAGAGGGTGCTCTCCGTCGAAAATATCATCACTGCGAAGAATGCCAACAGGAAGAATGGCCAGGAGCCGATATCGATGTACGGCGAAATCCATCCGAATAACGGTGCCATCAGCGCGCTGCCGGTGTAGGCGCTGGCCATCTGCAGGCCCATCATGCCCTGCGAATACTCGATTCCGAAGAAGCCGGGCGTCTGATCGAGCAGCGACGGGAATATGGGCGCGCACCCGAGGCCGACCAGCAGCAAGCCGGCGAGCAGCCCTGCACCCGGCAGCACCAGCAAGCCCAGTATACCCAGCAGTATCATGCCATTGCCAATGCGGACCAATGTGCGGCTTTTGAGCTTGATGGCAGCGAAACCGCTGGCCAGACGGCCCAGAGTAATGCCGAGATAGTACATGGATGCCCAGGATGCTGCCGTGTCCGGCTCTAAGCCCTTTACCTCAACGAAGTATGTGCTGGCCCAAAGCCCGGTGGAATACTCTGCCGCGCAGTAAGCGAAAAAAGCCAGACAGGCAAAGGCCGCGCCGGGACGTCGGATAAGCGTCAGTATGGGTGTTGCGGCCCTGTGTTCATGAAGCGACGGCGCATGGCCAACGCGCTTCCACAACGAGAGGGATAGTACAAGCAGCAATGATATGCCAAAAAGCGCGAACGATATGGTACGGTATGCGCCGCGCCAGCTTCCGGCTGCCAGATAAAGCGCCATGATCGCAGGGCTTGCCGTTGCACCCACACCCCAGAAGCAATGCAGCCAGTTCATGTGCGTGGCCTTGTAGTTAAGTGCAATGAAATTGTTGAGTGAGGCGTCGATGGTGCCTGCTCCCAAGCCCAGCGGTACGGCCAGCGCCAGTAACATCCAATATTGCTGAACAAAACCCATGCCCATTAGTGCGACAGCAGTCATCAGCATAGAGATCAGTGCCACCCGTCCAGTGCCCAAAGCTTTGATGAGGCGCTCGGCCAGCAGGCTGGATAGAACAGTGCCGCCGGTACCAATCACAGCGGCCATGCCTGCCGCGCCGACAGGCACGCCGAGGTCGATATACGCCGCGGGCCATGCGGTGCCGAGGAGGGAATCCGGCAGGCCGAGCCCGATGAACGCAATGTAGATAATGACAAGCAGAAGAGAGGACATAATTCCTTCGCTTTCGTTTCCGAATTTCCGGTCCTGTGGAGCGTTTGGACAATAGAGTTCGGTTTCCTTCCACAGACCTTCGCCGAGTATAACATAGCTGCTCGCTTTCGGCAATTTTCGTAAACAGTCCGCTTTTTCGGGCTGCTTATGGGGTAATATACGAACGAGTATTCCGTATTCTATTTACAAGAACTGATGTTCTAAGTATAATGGTTTCAAGGAGTGTGACGGGAGTGGATATATATGAAAAGCTGCGCATATTGACCGATGCAGCCAAATATGATGTGGCCTGCACGTCCAGCGGAGCAGACAGAAAGGCTTCCAAGGGTGGCATAGGCAGTGCGGTTGCCTGCGGAATCTGCCACAGCTTTTCCGGCGATGGGAGGTGCATCTCACTGCTGAAGGTGCTGATGAGCAATGCGTGCGTTTACGACTGCGCCTACTGTGTAAACAGGCGTACTCACGACACGCCGCGCGCAACGTTTGAGCCCAATGAGCTGGCCGACTTGACTATCGCGTTCTATCGCCGCAACTATATAGAAGGACTCTTCTTAAGCTCAGGCGTGATTAAAAGTCCGGACCATACCACAGAGCGCATGATACAGACACTGCGCATACTGCGAGATGAGTATCGCTTCTGCGGCTACATCCACGTGAAAGCAATTCCCGGCGCGGATCAGGCGCTTCTCTCAAGACTGGGCACGCTGGCCGACCGCATGAGTATCAACATCGAGCTGCCGTCTAAAACCAGCCTGCGGCGGCTGGCACCTGACAAAAACATGCAGTCCATACTGGCGCCGATGGGTTTTATCACAGACCGTATCACAGAGAACAAGAAGGAACGCGCGCTGGTCAGAAGCGCACCACGCTTTGTTCCGGCAGGCCAGAGCACACAGATGATAGTGGGCGCAACGGGGGAGAATGACCTCAAGATACTGAGCCTGACGGAGGGTCTGTATTCGCGCTATAAGCTCAAGCGCGTGTTCTTCTCCGCTTATATTCCCTCTGTGGAGAATTCGCTGCTGCCATCGCGTGAAACCAAACCGCCACTGCTGCGCGAACACCGGCTGTACCAGGCGGATTGGCTGCTGCGGTTTTATGGATTCTCGGCTTCGGAGCTGCTGGACGAGGAGCACCCCAATTTCAACCCGTACCTCGACCCCAAGTGTAATTGGGCGCTCCGCCATCCGGAGCAGTTTCCCGTAGAGGTCAACCGTGCACCCTATGAAACACTGCTGCGCGTGCCGGGCATTGGAGTACGCAGCGCGCAGCGCATCATTACCGCCCGCCAAACAGGCAAGCTGGACGTTGCAGGACTCAAAAAGCTGGGCGTTGTGCTCAAGCGCGCGCAGTATTTCATCAGCTGTTCCGGCAAGCGTCCGGACGGTCTGGACACGGCGCAGGATATGCTGCTGCAGGCGCTGTTATCCGAACAGATGCGGGGGCGCATAGAGACGGCGCTGTCGGGCAGTGGAACGGTCAGGCCGCGTCAGCTGTCGCTGTTTGAGCACCCGGTGCTGGCACAGGAGGAGCTGCAAAAATGCCTGACAGGAGAGCTGTGATGCGGCGAATTATCGCGGAACCAGCGCTGGTGGTCTATGTATACGATGGCAGCTTTGACGGCCTGCTTTGCTGCGTGTTTGAAAGCTATGAGAAGAACGAACTGCCCGCTGATGTGCTGACGGAGGATAGCCAGCTGCCGCTTCTGTTGAACACAAGGACAATAGAGACGCAGCCGGACCGTTCTCAGCGGGTGCAAAGATCCATTCCGCAGAAGATGGGGTATGCCGCGCTGGACTTTGTGCGCCATGCGTACCTCACCAATCTACCGGGAAAGGAGTTGCTCATACTCAAGTTTCTCCGCTTGGGTTACAGGCACGGGCGCTCAGTGCTCAGCCGCCTGACGGATGAAACGGTGCATGCACTCACCACCGCCGTCCGTCACCTCAAACACGAAGCGCACCTGTTTCAGGGATTTATCCGCTTCTCGGAAACCGACGGCGTACTGACGGCACAGATCGAGCCCAAAAACATTGTACTGCCGCTGCTCGCGCGCCCCTTTGCCGAACGGTACCCTGGCGAGCGATTCCTGATATACGACAAGACGCACGGCATGGTGCTGTTATACCAGAGCGGCAAGGCGCACATCTGCGCTGTGGAGGCCTTCGAGCAGCCGCAGCCGGACGAAGAGGAAATGAAGTTCCGCGAACTTTGGCGGCTGTTTTACAGAACGATTGAGATCAAGGAGCGTCATAACCCGCGCTGCCGGATGAGCCACATGCCCAAGCGATACTGGAACTGCATGACGGAGTTCGCACAGGAGCAAGCGAGCGTACCTAATAAGGCACTGTACGCCGCGAGACAGATACAAAATACAGAATGATGAGGAGACCCAGGTGTGTTATAATGGATACAACAAGCATTGGGAAAACGAGTTGATGGAAACCTTTAATGACTATCTGGCGGCTATTGAGGACTCACAGCATAATTTTGGCTTGACAATTATGAGGGGCGTGAATATAATATAACAAACCTTTGAGCAAGAAAAGTAGCCAGATTCGGGTGTATCCAGAGAGCCGCCGGTGGTGGGAGTGCGGCAGCACAGGTCTAGAGTGAATGGTCTTGCGAGGGCGGCTTGAAACCGGTTTTTGGAGTTGGGAGTAGACGCCGACGGGAGCCCTGTCCGTTATCAGCGGGGTGTGCATGACGGTGTGCAAAACGAGAGGATGATTGATTTCATCAATTTGGGTGGTACCGCAGGAGCTTATTGCAGCTTTTGTCCCTTACAGGGACGAAGGCTTTTTTTATTGCAAACATAGAGGAGACGAGAGGAGAGCGAGAATGATCAGACCAGAGTGCGAGACGATACAGGAGCTCGCCAAACATTACAGCACGATACCGGTCTGCAAGGAGATATATGCGGACATCATCACGCCCATTACGCTGCTGCGCAAACTGACTGCGCTTTCAGACCGGTATTTCCTGCTGGAGAGCATTGAGGGCGGTGAGAAATGGGCACGGTATTCGTTCCTCGGGTTCGACCCCGTGATGCGCCTCGTCTGCAAGGACGGCGAGGTGACCATTTCCGAAAGCAATTCCGTCAGGAAGGTGAACACGCAAAAACCACTGGAGGTGGTGCGCGAGGTGATGTCGGCCTATCGCGCGCCGTCGCTGCCCGACATGCCGCCCTTCACCGGCGGGCTGGTGGGCTACTTCGCCTACGCGATGATCGGCTATGCCGAGCCGGTGCTGAATATTAAGGCCTCCGGTAATGACTTCGATCTGATGCTGTTCGACAAGGTGATTGCTTACGACCACTTAAAGCAGAAGATATGCATTGTGGTCAACATGAAGGCGGATCGTGTGATGGAGGACTACGGCAAGGCGGTGTCTGAGATTGAGCGCATCGTACGCATCATCTATGACAAGCAGCCGCTGCCTCGCCTGCGCACGGAAGCCAGGCCGGAATTTACCTGCAACATTTCTCGGGAATATTACTGCAAAGTGGTGGAAAAAACAAAGGAGTACATCATCGATGGCGACATATTCCAGGCGGTGATATCGCGGCGCTTTGAGAGCACGTACAACGGCAGCCTCATCAACGCCTACCGCGTGCTGCGCACCACCAACCCCTCGCCATACATGGTCTATATGCATATTGACGGCCTTGAAATCATGAGCACATCGCCCGAAACACTGGTGCGGCTGCACAAGGGACGGCTGGCCACCTTCCCAGTGGCGGGCTCACGCCCTCGCGGCACATCAGACGAGGAGGATAGGGTGCTGGAAACCGAGCTGCTGGCCGACGAGAAGGAGCTGTCAGAGCACAACATGCTGGTGGATCTCGCCCGCAATGATCTCGGACGCATCTCCAACATCGCTTCGGTGAAGGTGATGGATTATATGATGATCCACCGGTATTCGCGCATCATGCATATCGCGTCCCGCGTGGAGGGAGACATCCGTCCGGACTGCGACGCACTGGACGCGGTGGAAGCGATACTGCCAGCAGGCACTCTGTCGGGCGCACCAAAGATACGCGCCTGCCAGATCATCGAGGAGCTGGAGAACGGGCCGCGCGGCATCTACGGCGGCGCACTGGGATACATTGACTTCTCCGGCAACCTCGACACCTGCATTGCCATCCGCATGGCGGTGAAGGAAAACGGCAGCGTGACCGTTCAAGCGGGCGGCGGCATCGTGGCAGACAGCATACTGGAGACAGAATACGCGGAGTCGGGTAACAAGGCCAAGGCTGTGATGGACGCCATCATGAGAGCGAGCGAGGTGGATGACGAATGATACTGCTGATAGATAACTACGACAGCTTTACGTATAACCTGTACCAGTTGACCGCGGGCATCAACCCGGATGTTCATGTGGTGCGAAACGACGCGCTGACCGTGGCGGAAATCGAGGTACTGCGCCCGTCGCACATACTGCTTTCGCCCGGCCCCGGCTACCCCAAGGACGCGGGTATCTGCGAGGACGTGATCGCGTATTTTGCGGGTAAGGCGCCGATACTCGGTGTGTGCCTGGGGCATCAGGCCATCTGCGAGGTGTTTGGCGCGACCGTCACCCACGCAAAGAAGCTCATGCACGGCAAGAAGAGCCGCATCCGCATATCGGCAGAGGATGCGCTGTTCGCGGGACTGCCCCCGTCGATCGATGCGGCGCGTTACCACTCACTTGTCGCCGCGCGCGATACGGTGTCGGACGACCTGATCGTGATTGCGGAGGACGACGAGATCGGCGAGGTGATGGCGGTGCGGCATGAGCGGTACGCGGTTTACGGCGTACAGTTCCATCCCGAGTCGGTGTTAACGCCGCAGGGGGATGTCATCATGAGAAATTTCCTTGGTCTGGAGGGAGCAAAATGATACAGGAAGCCATCAGATTCGCGATAGATAAGAACGACCTGCCATATGAAATGGCGCGTCAAGCCATGCTGGAGATTATGCAAGGCACGGCCACACCGGCGCAGATTGCCGCGTTTCTGACAGCGCTGCGCATGAAAGGCGAGAGCGTGGGTGAGATCACAGCGTGTGCTGCGGCTATGCGAGAATGCGGAACAAAGCTTCCGCACGATCTGGAGGTGCTGGACATCGTGGGCACCGGCGGCGACGAGGCGTTTACATTCAACATATCCACCGTTTCCGCTTTCGTGATTGCGGCGGCGGGTGTTCCAGTTGCCAAGCACGGCAACCGCAGCGTGTCCAGCAAATGCGGCGCGGCGGATGTATTGGAAACGCTGGGCGTGAAGCTGAACCTCACGGCAGAGCAGAACGCAAAGGTGCTGGCCGACACGGGCATCTGCTTCATGTTTGCGCCGGTTTATCATACCTCGATGAAACACGCGGCTCCGGTGAGGCGGGAGTTGGGCACTCGCACGATATTCAATATCTTAGGGCCGCTCGCCAACCCTGCGGGCGCGACGCTGCAGCTGCTGGGCGTATACAACAAAGCGTTGATGGAGCCGCTGGCGCAGACACTGATGAACCTTGGCGTCAAGCGCGCATTGGTGGTGCACGGCGATGACGGTCTCGACGAGATTACGCTAAGCGCCGCCACGCAGGTATACGAGATCAAAGACGGTCAAATTAGCTGTTATAAGCTGGACCCGCGCGACTACGGCCTTGAGCTGTGCGCCATGGGCGACATCACCGGCGGCAACGCGGCGGCGAACGCGAAAATCGCCAAAGCGGTGCTTGGCGGCGATAAGAGTGCGCGGCGTAACATTGTGTTGTTTAATACGGGTGCATGTCTGTATATCGCAGGAAAAGCGGACACCATCGCGGAGGGCGTGGCGCTGGCGGCGCAGACCATCGACAGCGGGGCGGCGCTGGCGAAGCTGTACGAATTTGTTCAGGCGACGAACGGAGCGAAGTCATGATACTGGATACCATCGCAGCGGCGGCACACAAGCGCGTGACCGCCGCCAAAGAGATTAATCCGCTGCATGCACTGCGTGAACAGGCGCTGGCATTGTCCAAAGGGGATTGTATTTTCGAACGCGCCCTGAAGAAGGAAGAAATGGCGTTTATCTGCGAGGTGAAAAAGGCATCACCCTCCAAGGGGCTGATCGCGCCAGATTTCCCGTATCTGGACATCGCACGTGAGTACGAATTTGCCGGGGCGGACGCTGTCTCGGTGCTGACAGAGCCGGAATTCTTCCTCGGCAGCGACGCGTACTTGACGAAGATACATGAAAGCATCGGCATCCCAGTGCTGCGCACGGACTTCACGGTGGACGAATACCAGTTGTACGAGGCCAAAACCATCGGCGCGGACGCAGTGCTGCTGATCTGTTCGCTGCTTGAAGCGCCGACACTGCGGGATTACATCGGCATTTGTGACGTGCTGGGGCTATCGGCGCTGGTGGAGGCGCACACCGAGGCAGAGATTAAGTCCGCGCTGAACGCGGGCGCGCGCATCGTGGGCGTCAACAATAGGAATCTGCAAAGTTTTGAAGTGGATTTGAACACATGTATCCGCTTGAGACCGATGGTGCCAAAAGATATCGTCTTTGTGGCAGAGAGCGGCATACGGGACGGCGCGGATATCGCCCGGCTGCGCGAAGCGGGAGTTGACGCGGTGCTGATCGGTGAAACGCTGATGCGCAGCCCGGATAAAAAGGCGGCACTGTCCGCACTTAAAGGCGGCGCGTCATGACAAAGATTAAGATATGCGGGCTGTTCCGCCCGGAGGACTCGGATTATGTGAACGAGGCGCTGCCTGACTATATCGGCTTTGTGTTTGCGGACAGCCGCCGCAAGGTGACGCGGATGCAGGCGGCAGCTATCAAACAACGACTGGACACACGCATCAAAGCGGTAGGCGTTTTCGTGGACGCGGATGCGGACGAAGTGACGACGTTGGCCAACGACGGAGTAATCGGCGTCATCCAGCTGCACGGCAGCGAGGACGCGATATACATCGAGCGGCTGCGGTCGAAAACCGCGGCGCCCATCATCAAGGCGGTACGGGTGCAGAGTACACAGCAGGTGCTGTCGGCGCAAGACCTGCCGTGCGACTATCTGCTGCTGGACGCTTATCACCCGCAGCGGGCGGGCGGCAGCGGAGAATGCTTCGACTGGGCGCTGCTGCCAAAGCTGAGCAAGCTGTACTTCCTCGCGGGGGGCATCAATCCGGAGAACATCCGCGGAGCACTTAAGCTGAACCCTTATGCCATTGATGTGAGCAGCGGCGCAGAAACGGACGGCATGAAGGACAAGGAAAAGATCATCGAACTGGTGAATATCGTAAGGAGCGTGACAATATGAATGGACGGTTTGGCGCGTTTGGCGGGCAGTACATCCCCGAAACGCTGATGAACGCCGTGATTGAGGTAGAACAAGCGTACCTGCATTACAAAGACGACCCCGCGTTCTGCACGGAGCTGGATGCGCTGATGAAGGACTATGCCGGGCGGCCTTCGTTGCTGTACCACGCAGCGAAGATGACGGCAGATCTCGGCGGCGCGAAGATATATCTCAAGCGCGAGGATTTGAATCACACCGGCTCGCACAAGATCAACAACGTGCTGGGTCAGGCGCTGCTGGCGAAGCGGATGGGTAAAACGCGCGTGATAGCGGAAACGGGCGCAGGCCAGCACGGCGTGGCAACAGCCACCGCGGCGGCGTACTTCGGGTTAGAGTGCGAGATATTCATGGGCAAAGAGGACACCGAGCGGCAGGCGCTTAACGTGTTCCGTATGGAGCTGCTGGGAGCAAAGGTGCACGCGGTGACGTCTGGCACGCAAACGCTCAAGGACGCGGTCAACGCAGCCATGCGCGAATGGACACAGCGCATCGATGATACACATTACGTGTTTGGTTCGGTGATGGGGCCGCACCCGTTTCCCATGATGGTACGCGACTTTCAGTGCGTAATTGGCAAAGAGGTGCGTCAGCAGCTGCTGGAGAAAGAGGGCTGTCTGCCCGACGCGCTGGTGGCGTGCGTGGGCGGCGGCAGCAATGCGATAGGGCTGTTCTACGACTTCATCGGCGATCCGTCAGTGCGGCTGATCGGCTGCGAAGCGGCGGGGCATGGCGTGGACACGCCGCAGAACGCCGCGACCGTTGCGAACGGAACGAGGGGAATATTCCACGGCATGAAGTCGCTTTTCTGTCAGGACGAATACGGCCAGATCGCGCCGGTGTATTCGATATCGGCGGGGCTGGACTACCCGGGCATCGGGCCGGAGCATGCGCATCTGCATGAGATCGGCCGCGCGGAATACATACCGGTGACGGACGACGAGGCAGTGGACGCGTTCGAATACCTCGCGCGGACGGAGGGCATCATTCCTGCGGTGGAGAGCGCACACGCCGTGGCGTATGCGAAAAAACTTGCGCCCACGATGAGCAAGGATCAGATCATCGTCATCAACCTGTCCGGGCGCGGCGATAAGGATGTAGCGGCCATCGCCAGATATAAGGGGGTGAACATCCATGAATAAGCTGCATCAGGCATTTGAAAACAAGAAAGCGTTTATCGCGTTTGTAACAGCGGGCGACCCCGATCTTGAAACGACGGAACGGCTGGTGCTCACGATGGCAGAGGCTGGTGCTGACCTCATTGAGCTGGGCATACCGTTCTCCGACCCGGTGGCGGAAGGTGTCGTTATTCAGCAGGCAGACGAGCGTGCGCTGGCGTCGGGCACCACCACGGACAAGATATTTGACATGGTGAAGCGCGTGCGGCAGCAGACGGATGTGCCGCTGGCTTTCATGACGTACATCAATCCCATCTACGTATACAGTGCTGAGCGATTTCTATGCAACTGCGCGGCATGCGGCGTGGACACCATCATCGTGCCTGATCTGCCGTTTGAGGAACGAAGTGAACTGCTGCCCTTCTGCGAAGCAAACGATGTGCGGCTGATATCGCTGATCGCGCCCACATCGGAGGAACGCATCGGTATGATCGCGGCAGAGGCTCAAGGGTTCGTGTATTGCGTGTCGTCGCTGGGCGTCACCGGCGTGCGCAGTGCTATCACCACGGACATCGGTGCAATGGTTCGCCGCATCAAGACGGCGAAGGATATCCCATGCGCCATCGGTTTCGGCATATCCACGCCGGAACAGGCACGCGAGATGGCGGCTTTGGCAGATGGCGTGATTGTGGGCAGTGCCATCGTGCAGCTGGTCGCTCAATACGGGCGAGACAGCATCAGACCTGTGAACGAATACGTTTGCCGCATGAAGGCCGCGATGTCAGGCTTTTGATCAGAGGAGATACTTATGGTTTTTGTGCTGAAGGAAGGCGTTCCGGAGGACGCGATTAACAGCTTTATTAAAAAGATTGAAGCCAGCGGCTTTTCCACGTTCATCAGCAAGGGAACGGAGCATACGGTGGTCTGCCTCATCGGCAACACGGCCACTATAGACGTGGACCTCGTGGTGCAGACCAACGACATCGTGGCGTACGGCAAGCGCGTGACGGAACCATACAAGGCAGTCAACAGGGTTGCCCATCCGGAGGACACACACGTAAGTGTGGGCGAGCTGACGCTGGGCGAAAGCTATTTCCACGTGATCTCCGGCCCATGCTCGGTGGAAAGTGAGGAGCAGATACTGACAGTAGCGCGATCGGTCAAGCAAAGCGGCGCATCCATGCTGCGCGGCGGCGCGTTCAAGCCTCGTACCTCGCCATACGCATTCCCCGGTCTCAAACAGACGGGCATAGAGCTGCTGCTGGCTGCTAAAAAAGAAACGGGGCTGCCCATCGTGACCGAGATCATGAACCAGACGCAGCTGCCGATGTTCGATGACGTGGACGTGATCCAGATTGGCGCGCGCAATATGCAGAACTTCGACCTGCTGCGCGAGGTGGGGCGCTTCGGCAAGTCGGTGCTCTTAAAGCGCGGTTTCTCCAACACCATCGAGGAGTTTTTGATGAGCGCGGAGTACATTGTCGCTTCGGGAAATTCCGACGTAATACTCTGCGAACGCGGCATCCGCACGTTTGAGACGGCTACACGCAACACGCTGGACATCTCCGCCGTGCCGATACTCAAGCAGAAGTCGCATCTGCCGGTGTTCGTGGACCCCAGCCACGCAGCGGGCCTGCGCAGCCTGGTGCCGCCGCTGTCCCGCGCGGCCATTGCGGTGGGTGCGGACGGCCTCGTCATCGAGACACACGACAATCCGGCGGAAGCGCTCTCCGACGGTGCGCAGTCGCTGGATCTCAATCAGTTTGCGGTGCTGATGACGGACATTAATCGACGTGTGAAGTTTGAGATGGAGTAAACACATGGCACGGAGCTGTGTTATTAACGCCCTAATCGGTCGTATATAATCCCAAATCAATTCCGACTCATTAAAAAGGGCAAACAGGGCATAGTAAACGTGATACACGTTCTCTGGAGTGATTTCTATGTCAGTTAAAATGCTGTCCAACAAATTAACCAGTGAGTCCTCTCCCTATCTTCTTCAGTACACCCACAACCCCGTAGATTGGTATCCGTTGGGCAATGAAGCATTTGAAAAGCCAAAGAGGAGGATAAATCGGTATTCTTCTCCATCAACTATTCTACCTGTCATTGGTGTCATGTAATGGAGCGTGAGAGCTTTAAAAACGAGGATATCGCAAAGCTGCTGAATGCCGGCTTCGTGTCTATCAAGGTAGAAAGGGAGGAGCGCCCGGACATCGACGAGGTGTACATGAGCGTGTGCCAGGCGATGACGGGCAGCCGGCGGATGGCCGCTCACCATCATCATGAGCCTCAAAAGAAGCCTTTTTTTGCGGGAACCTCTCTGCCGCCGCACAACATGCATGGTCATACCGGGCTGGAAAGCCTGCTGGCTCAGATAATGCGCCTGTGGCAGGAGGAGCGTACGGCTTTAGCGGAGCAAAGCGAGAAGGTTGCACAGGTTTTATTGGAAACTGGTAAAACCGAAGGCGGGGGAGACGCGGAAAAGGCGCTTATGGATGCGACGCGGGCGCTGCGTTCCATGTATGAGCCGAAGTTCGGCGGGTTTTCGCCCGCACCCAAGTTTCCAATGCCGCACTATATGATGTTCCTGATGCACGAATGGAAGGCTCAGGGAAACAAGGATGCGCTGGATATAGCGGGGCATACGTTAAAAAGCATGGCGCGCGGCGGCATATTCGACCCCGTAGGCGGCGGTTTCTCACGCTATTCCACGGACGGGCGCTGGCTGGTGCCGCATTTCGAAAAGATGCTGTACGATAACGCGCTGTTGCTGCGCGCTTACGCTGAGATGTCTGCGATCACGGGGGATGCGGTGTATAAACGCATCGCAACGCATACAGCCGAATACATCATGCGCGATATGCAGTCGCCGGATGGCGGGTACTATTCTGCGGAGGATGCCGATTCGGAAGGGGAGGAAGGAAAGTTTTACGTCTGGGGCGAGGCGGAGCTGGCGGAAGCGCTGACAATCGAAGAGCTTCAATGCCTTCAGGTGCGTTGGGGGTTGACTGCCGCGGGCAATTTCGAGGGTAAAACGATACTCAACCGAATCGGCACTACGGACGAGCCGGACGAGAGTGACGTGGCGCTGATGAGCAAGCTGTACAGTATCCGCAAAAAGCGCGTACCGCCCTTCAAGGACATGAAAGTGTCGGCGTCATGGAACGGGCTGATGATAGAAGCAATGGCGCGCGCGGGTGTTGCGTTGGGCGAAACGGCGCTGACTCGAAGCGCTGAAGCGGCAGCTCAGTTCGTGATGGCGCACATGACAGATGACAAAGGTCTTGCTTGCGGTACGTATTTGAATGGTCCCGGAGGCCCTGCGTTTCTGGCTGATTGGGCCAACATGATAAATGGTCTGCTCGCGCTGTTTGCCGCAACGCGAAGCATCCAGTGGCTGGAGAAGTCCAGAACGTTGGCGGAAGGTATGCTTAGGCTGTTCGCAGATGAGAGCGGCTTCGCAATGACACCTAAGGGCGCGGAAGTTCTGCTGATGTCCCCGCGCGATACCTACGACGGCGCTATGCCGTCTGGGAACGCGTTCGCCGTTTGGGCGCTGCAGCGCCTTCATTGGCTCACAGGGGAGGACAGATGGCGTAAGGCGCTGGAGAAGGCGCTGGCAGCGCTGCTGCCTCTGGCGGAATGCTCGCCGCCTTCTCATATCCACCTGCTGACGGCGTTGCTGGGCGAGGGCACACCACACCGGCAAATCATAATCACGGCGCGACCCGACAGCGCGGAGGCGGCAGAAGTGTACAGCATGATTGCACGTCAGTTTGAGCCGTACACAACGCTGCTTTGGTATGACTACACCCAGGAAATGACCGATGCACTGCCGATGCTGTCCGAGTACAGAACAGACAGGCCGTTTGCCGTGTATATCTGCGAGAATTACCAATGCAGGCAACCGTTATACACCTTGGACGAGTTAATGAAGGCGCTGGACATATCACCGGATTGATATTCTTTCTAAATTGTAATCACGGATACATTGACGCATTGTTGCCCGCTGTTTTATAATGCCATAAACACTATATAACCGGACGGGAGAACAGAGTGGAACAGGACAACCGGCAAAGCGGTAAGATGACAAAGAAGAAGCTGCCTCATGCGGTGTTTATGCACTGGCTGCTACGGGTGATACAGGGCGCCATGATCGGTGCAGGAGCAATACTGCCTGGCATCAGCGGGGGCGTGCTGTGCGTTGTCTTTGGTATTTACCAGCCGATGATGGCCCTGCTGGCCCATCCCATTCGTGCTTTTAAGAACCACTATAAGCTGCTGCTGCCTGTTCTTGTGGGATGGGCACTGGGCTTTTGGGGCTTTGCGAAGGTTGTTGACTTCATGTTCAATGACGCTGCTTTTTCCGCTGCCGCGATATGGCTTTTCTTTGGCTTGATTGTGGGCATGATCCCGAAATTATACAATGACGCGGGTAAAGAAGGCCGCTCATACAAATCTTTTCTGTCTCTGATAATCAGCTTTGCTGTCATTATGACACTGCTAACTTACCTTCAGTATGGTATGAGTCTGACCATTGAGGCAAATCTTTGGTGGTTTTTGGTTTGCGGTGTGCTATGGGGTGCCAGTCTGGTTGTGCCCGGCCTCAGTTCATCGTCGCTGCTGCTGTTTCTGGGGCTCTATCAGGCGATGTCGGCAGGCATCTCCTCTTTCTCACTGGAAGTCGTTTTGCCCATGGCTTTGGGCTTAGGGGCAACCATACTTCTGTCTGCCCGTTCAATCAACTACATGTTCAAGAAGCATTACTCTATCGCATCCCACGCTGTTATGGGTTTTGTCATGGCTTCTGCGATTGCCATCATACTGCCGACTTCCGGCAACATCGGCGCAACAGGAGAGAAAATCGGAGTCACTTACTCCAGTGATATTGGCACAATACTGATATGGACTGCATGTTTTGCGGCGGGATTCGCGCTGGCCTGGCTGATGGACAGGGCTGGCAATAGGATACTTTCCAAGCCACGGGAATAGCGGCTATAGAAAACTGTTCAGCCATACTGAGAATAAAAAAAGCTGCGGAGAGCCGTTCCTCGCAGCTTTTGTTTCGTTTTCGACCAAGACGGAGTTATTATAATACAAACTGCCGCCAAATATTATGTGACTTAATCAAAAGGGTTACCATGGCGTCCGCGTCTTCGGCATCCTGCGCAGTTCTCCGGGTTGACTCGCCTGTCACACATGGTATAATCTCCACCGCCGATATGGAGCATTCGCCCGCTCACCAGACAATCGGCCAGCTTGCGGCGAGCATCGGTATACAATCGCTGAACGGTGGAACGCGCTACGCCCATCACAACTGCACATTGTGACTGATCCATGTTTTCGAGATCAATAAGCCGAATGGTTTCATATTCTTCGAGACTCATATAAACAGGTTCACCTCTGCAGGCTCCGCCGCAAGGGCCGAACACATTGCATTCAGGCATACCGCAAATCAGTTTCTGTTTTCTTGGTCTTGGCATACCGCAACTCCTTGTTAATCAATGACTGTCAATACAGTATTGTTTCTGAGTAATACAATGTATTCTAACATAATACGAGGAAATCTTAAAGTAATTTCATCTGGACCTACCTGAAGGTTTGGAAGCGTCAGCATAAGCTCTGCAGCAGAGCCAATGCTGACGTTCCAAACAGAATCAATGTGGCTTTGCAGCTTTTCCTGCATTTCCGGACGCTGGTCTCGCCAGTGCCTGCACAGCCTTTGTCAGCTCGGCAAGCTTTTCTTCAAGTGCGGCTGATCGATTGTTGACTTCACTCAGTTCATCCAATACTCTGCCGCTGAATGCTGACTCCTCTTGGGCAGCCGGCTCATCAATATGCGCCCCTTCCGATGGCCTGTACGATTGAAAAGCAGCCGATGCATATCCGGCGGCATTTCTTCGACCGCGGCCAGACCCGCGCCCATATCCGCAGCGTCCAAAACCGCCGCCTGTACCCGGCCCGTTTCCGAAAGGACCTGTTCCATCCATACCTGGCATTGAGAATACCTCCTTTTAATTATGGGCATATACCCGATAGAGCAATTATACGACATTATGGGCATATGTCAATAAATATTTTCTAATCTTATTGACAAAAAAAGAGCACAGGCATAAAATCAAATAGGCATATGACCAAAATGACATTAATCGAATGTATGTGAGGAGACAAAAATGGCCGATTGTGAAAACTGCCCATCCAAGGGCACATGCAATTCAAAAGATGGGTGCACCATAAAGAACAATCCTTATAGCCATGTAAAACACGTAATCGGTGTGATGAGCGGAAAAGGCGGCGTCGGAAAATCTACGGTTTCGGTTCTGTTGGCAAAAGCGCTCAAACAGATGGGGCACGCAGTGGGCATACTGGACGCAGACATCACAGGTCCCAGTATACCGAGACTGTTGGGCATCCGGGACGCAAAACTCATGCAAAACGAAATGGGCATCATACCAGCGGAAGCAGATGGCATCAGCGTGATGTCACTGAACCTGTTGTTGCCCGATGAGCGCCAACCTGTCATTTGGCGGGGGCCAATCATTTCTGGAACTGTCAAGCAGTTCTGGGAGGATGTGTTCTGGGGTGAATTGGATTTCCTGATTATTGATATGCCGCCGGGTACCGGCGATGTAGCACTGACGGTGATGCAGTCTATCCCGCTTTCCGGCATGGTGATCGTCACAGTGCCGCAGGACATGGTGTCGATGATCGTAGCCAAAGCAGTCAACATGGTCAAGCAGCTGAATATCAAGCTGATCGGCTCGGTACAAAACATGAGTCATTTGAACTGCCCGCACTGCGGCGAGGCCATCCGGCTTTATGGCGAGACACATGAGGATTTTTATGACTCGATGGAGCTGAAGCTGCTGGGTGAATTGCCGATGAAGCCGGGACTGGGTGCGATTACAGACACGGGGCTTGGCGGAATGGATGATGAGGTGGCTGCGGTTATGACCAGCGTCGGATATCAGGTGAAAGAGGCGGTCTGGCAGCAATAGATACTGGAAGGAGCACAATATGAAGGTTGCAGTTTCGGCGGCAGGAAATTCTGAAGAAGCGCTGGTGGATCCGCGCTTTGGGAGGTGCACTTGGTTTGCGCTGTGCGATACGCAGGCAGACACAGTGAACTTTATTGAAAATGCGGCAGCATCGGCCAGCGGCGGCGCAGGCTTAGCGGCAGCACAGCAGATGATCGACAAAGATGTTGAGGCGGTCATCACTGGCTCGGCGGGACCCAATGCGTATAACGTGCTGCGCAACTCGGATATCCGTATATACAGGTGCGGCAGCGTGCCGGTGCGCACGGCTGTCCAACTGCTGCGGGAGGCAAAGCTTGAGGAAGTAACATCAGCAGGGCCCTCCCATGCCGGTATGGGAGGCGGACGGTGAAGCTTTGCGTATTGAGCGGCAAGGGCGGTACCGGTAAAACGACGGTGGCAGTCGGACTGGCAAAATTGGCAGGTTGGCACTACATCGACTGTGATGTTGAGGAGCCCAATGGCTATATCTTTCTGAAGCCCTCCGGCATCACGGGTCAAGTGGTAGAGGTGGAACGTCCGGAAATAGATGCCGACAAATGTACTCTGTGCAAACGTTGCGGTGAGATCTGTCGTTTCCACGCTCTGGTCACTACCAAAAAAGGTGTGATGGCGTTTGACAGGCTGTGTCATGCCTGCGGCGCATGCGCGCTGGTCTGTGAGCCAGGAGCCATTCAGTACGGAAGGCGCCGTGTGGGACTGGTGGAGCAGGGCTTATCGGGCAGCATGATAGCCCGCCGGGGTGTGTTGGACGTGGGGGAGCAAATGCCCGTTCCTGTGTTACGGCAGCTGCTGAGTAATCTGCCGGAAGGAGTCTGTGTGCTAGATTGCCCGCCCGGCACGTCATGCAGCGTGGCCACCGTGATCGCCCATGCGGATTATGCGCTGCTGGTGACTGAGCCGTCGGCCTTTGGTCTGCATGATCTGGACCTGGCTGTGCAACTGCTTCGGTTGCGCGGCATGCGTTTTGGCGTTGTCATCAACAAGCATGTGCCGGGTGAGAAGCTGATCAGCGGCTATTGCCGGGAAAACAGCATTCCTATAATGGGGACGATTGCTTATGCCCGCGAGGCGGCGGAGGTTTATTCTGCGGGACGATTGCTAACAGAGCTGCCTGTCTATCGAAAAGCGCTTCAGGATATAGCAGAGAAGGTAAAGGCAGGTGTGATGGCATGGAACTGACTGTAATCAGCGGCAAGGGCGGAACAGGCAAAACCACAGTGGCGGCTGCGCTGGTCCGGCTTTCCGGCGCGCGTGCATTGGCAGACTGCGATGTGGACGCGCCCAACTTATCCTTGCTGTTCAGCGGTAACGACATCCGTAAGAAACACTTCTTCGCTGGCGTCAAGGCGGAGATCGACAACCGGTTTTGCACACTTTGCGGACGATGCAAGAAGATATGCCGCTTTGGTGCCGTGAAGGACGGTGTGGTTGATGCGCTCCGGTGTGAGGGCTGCGGTGCGTGCGAGCTGGTATGCAGCGTTGGAGCGATCAGTATGCGGACCCAAAAGTGCGCGGATGTGTATATGACCCGGATGGAGAATGCATCTCTTTCCCGCGCAGAGATGGAAATTGGCAGCGATGGCTCGGGAAAGCTGGTCACCGAGCTGCGCAAAAATGCACGGGCGCTGGGTGAAGAGCTGGTCATCATCGACGGATCGCCCGGCATCGGATGCCCTGTGATTTCATCCGTCACGGCCAGTGACGGGGTGCTCATCGTCACGGAGCCGACACAGTCGGGATTCGACGATTATCTGCGCGTGGCTCAGCTTTGTGCGCATTTCGGCGTCAGAACGCTGGTATGCGTCAACAAATATGATCTGAATTCGGCAGTGACGCAGGCCATTGAGGCCGACGCGGCTGCTCGCGGCATTGAGGTTGTCGGGGAAATACCGTACGACGATACGGTAACGGCGTCAATTAATGCGTTACGGCCGGTAACAGATGATGCGGACAGCACGGCAGGCATGGCAATAAATAAAATGTGGGAACGGCTAAAA
Organism: Bacillota bacterium; assembly: GCA_023416745.1. Taxonomy (GTDB): domain Bacteria; phylum Bacillota; class Clostridia; order Christensenellales; family SZUA-584; genus SZUA-584. Next base: position 12,003 of record JAEZHF010000063.1, on the reverse strand, counting down.
CCCATTATAGCTTGTCTGAAAAAAGAAGAGGAGGAAATAGAATGAGGATAGCAGTAGCTGCAGAAGCAAAACGGGTGTCAGAACATTTTGGACACTGTGAGGGATTTATGATGTATGAAGCTGACGGCGGCAATGTGGATGCAGGGCGTTTTCTGCCCAATCCAGGTCATCAGCCGGGGGTGCTGCCGATTTTCCTGAAGGAAAACGGAGCCGATGTCGTCATAGCGGGCGGCATGGGAGAACGCGCGCAGACGCTTTTCGCACAGCAGGGTATTAAGGTGATCGTTGGCGCTTTGGGCAGCTGCGATGACGCCGCTCGTCTATTTGCAGTCGGACAGATGGTATCCGCAGAATCGGTGTGCAGCAAACACGAACATGCCCATGAATGTGGTGGGCATTAGCTGGATTTGTAGTTAAATGTTTCAGCGTTTGAAGCTTCAGACTTTTCCGCCTGACTATTTATGATCAGGCCTTTTTTTACAATCAAATATGAATATACTTTGACAGCCAAAAGAAGTCCATATAAAATGATAGTATAAACGCCAATGACTATTAATTATGAGGAGGCACAATGCAATGAGACACATCAAGTTTATTTTAACTATTGCCCATATCATCGTCCTCTTAGCTGTGCTGGTTGTTATGGTTGCATGCCAAGGAGAAGGCGCTGCCCAGACTCCGACAGCTGCCGACACCACGGATTCCCAGCTTGAACTCACTGTGGATGAACTGGCCCAATACAACGGCAAAGACGGTAACCCAGCTTATATCGCGATTGACGGAGTGATATACGACGTGACGAATGTGCCGCAGTGGAAGAACGGCGAACATAACGGCTTTGCTGCCGGTAATGATCTGACGGAGGAGATAAAGACAATCTCACCGCATGGTGTTTCCAAACTCAAAGGTCTGCCTGTTGTCGGGACGCTCAAGCCGTAAAGGGGGGAGAATATGTACGCTGTTCTCGGTTGGTTTAACGTGGCTGCTATCGTCATAATGACAGCGCCGTTTTGGCTTCGCCTAATCAACAAACTTGCTTCCCATAATAAAAACAAAGCATTGGCTAGGATCGTCAAATTTCTGCGCGCTGTGCACAAGCCTTTAGGCATAACGATACTCGTTCTGGCCATTGTTCATGGTATACTGGCGCTGGGCGCTTTGCGCTTGCATACCGGCACCATCGCCGGCATCATGCTGATTGTGACGGCTGTACTGGGCGGCGCATTTTACCGCCTGAAAAAGAAACCGCTGTTTGTGGCGCACCGGACTTTGGCACTGCTTTTTGTGCTGTTTGTGTTGATACACCTGATATTTCCGTCCGCTGTCTGGTCGCTGTTTGGGATATAATTTAAAAGCGATAATTCGAGGATCACGGGGTACGATTTTTGTGTTGCAAGGCTATACCTGCTGATCGTCCAGCGTGAAGTGGTATTTTCGCACGTTGTCCCGTCCGACGACCACCTGCATATGTGCGTCATGTTCGGCGCGCAGCATCGTGTCTTCTGCGGATTCACCCTGAAAAGCCGTGAGGCTACCGCTGACCCGGTATTGCAGGCCTTCGCCCGGCTTAAGCTCCAACAGGAAGCGCACCAGCGCCCGGCTTGCGGCGTGACTGCCCGTCTGGATCATCATCACTGCCAGCCTGTGCTCGGAGAAGCGCGCTGCGGTATCGATGGAACGCATCGTCTTCTTCAGCTTGGCGGCTGCGTCGGACATGCACATGTGCAGATAGTCCGTGGCCGAAACGCCTATTAAGCCCCCGACAGGCTTCACATCCAGCACGGCCAGTGTAAATACATTTCGGAAGCGGCGCGCCCGCGCGATCTCCTGCTCCATGCAGGCGAGCAACCCGCTGCGGCTATAAAAGCCTGTCAGCTTGTCGTACTTAAGCAGCGTGTCGGTGTATAGACGGTCCGGATTCATTTCAGGTGCCTGCGTTGCCAGATACTTGAGCTTATATATGATGGGCTTAAGCTGCGAGTAACCGAGACGCACGCGCCAAACACCTTGTTCCCGCACAACATATTTGGTATAAGTCTCTTCGCTGACACGGCCCGTGCGGTTGTCGCGGTCTGTCAGTATTACAGAGAACACATCCACGCGGTCATACTCATCGACGTCCACCACGCTATTGTGATAGGTGCGGAAGAACTTGATCACGTAAGCACCCATCTGGTACAGCGCTTTGACGGCTTCTTTCCATTCGCAAAAGTCGGCCAAGGTCACTATGCTGCGATCCTTGGCGGATAGCTTGCGGTAAGCCATTGCCCAGTCTTCCTGAAGCAGACAGCGAAAATAGTCGTCCAGCACCTGACGGGAAAGGCTTTCCGGTTTCTCCGCGGCAGGGCTCGGCGGCGAGGCGGGCCTCTGGTGCATCAGCCAGGCACGGTGATAAGTCCGCCGCTGTGCCGGGTCGGACACGACAGCATACGCTTGGTTGATCAGCTGCATCTTTTTCTGCGACTGCGGATCCTTGCTGACATCCGGATGATACATCTGCGCCAGACGCTTATACGCACTTTTGATGATCTCCGGTTCCGCGCTGTGATGCACTTGTAATATCATATAGTAATCAAGAAAATCCTTGCCCGGTTCGCTCATGGCCTACCCCTTTAATGGTGATGCCGCAGCGTTATGCGGTTAACGCTCTGTATATTTATCGTCATTATACAAGGTTCAGTTAAGCGATGCCAGCCATTAATAAACTTTGTTTGTGAAGCAGAAACACCAGTGCTTTTAATGGGTGCAGTAAAGTGGTATCATAAGGAAGAATACTGCAAAGGATGACGGAATGGACCAAAAGGTACTCAAGAAGCTTGAATTTGATAAAATACGTGAAAGACTGGCGGAACGGGTGCTGTCTGTACCCGGCCATGCTGCGGCGCTTGCGCTGGCTCCCAAAACAAGCACAGCGGCGGTGAAGCGGCTGCAGGCCGAGACGCTGGAAGCTGAGAGCGTGATGATGCGTGCCGCATCGTCGCCCATGAGCGGCTTTTCGGATATTTCCGGCGAGGTGGCGCGCCTCAATGCCGGGGCAGACCTTGGCTGCGGTGAGCTGCTGCGCATATTGGGCGTGATGAAAGCCGCAAAGCGCGCCCGAGCCGGGCTGAAGGAAAGCGGTGCCGATCTGCTGTGGGGTTATGCCCAGCGGCTGCAGTTCGACGAGCGACTGATGACCGACATGGACGGCGCGATACTGGGTGACAATGCGCTGGCAGACAACGCGTCGTCCGAGCTGGCGCGGATAAGGCGCAGCATACTGCGTGAGAACGAGGGCATACGCGAGAAGCTCAGTGCCATCATACGTTCGCCTCACCTCAAGGACTGCCTGCAGGATGCCATCGTGACTATGCGCGGCGGACGCTATGTGGTGCCCGTCAAGCAAGAGCACAAGCGGCAAATACGCGGGCTGGTGCACGACCAGTCGGCCAGCGGCCAAACGGTTTTCGTGGAGCCGATGGAGGTGGTGGAGGCTAATAATCGCCTGCGCGAGCTGGAACTGAACGAGGCGGCTGAGGTGGAGCGCATACTGCGCGAGTTCTCGAGTCGTTGCCGCGATATGCGAGAAGAACTGGCGGACGACCTCTCCGCGCTGACCGCACTGGACCTGATATTCGCCAAGGTGTCGCTGGCGTCTGCGATGAAAGCATCGCCGCCCAACATCTCGGAGGGGCGCGAGCTGATCATCAAGAACGGGCGACACCCGCTGATTGACCCCATGAAGGTGGTGCCCGTGTCGCTGGCGATAGACGATGGGTTCACCGGCCTCATCATTACCGGCCCCAACACCGGTGGTAAAACGGTGACGCTGAAGTTGACGGGACTGATGGTACTGATGGCGCAGAGTGGGCTGTTTGTACCCGCGTCGGGCGGTACAGCACTGCCCGTGTTTTCAGCAGTGTATGCGGATATCGGTGACGAGCAGAGCATCGAGCAGAGCCTGTCTACGTTTTCGTCTCACATGACCAACATCACCCGAATCGTGAAGGCAGCAGATGAAAAGGCGCTGGTGCTGCTGGACGAGCTGGGTGCTGGTACCGACCCAGCAGAGGGCGCGGCGCTCGCGATGGCGATACTGGAAACGCTGGAGCAGCGACGCAGCACCGTGCTGGCGACGACGCATTACAGCGAGATCAAGGCTTTCGCTATGGCAAGCCAGTATTATCAGAATGCGTGCATGGCCTTTTCGCTCAAGACCTTAAGTCCCACATACGAGTTGATCATGGGCGTGCCCGGTGTGTCCAACGCGTTTGAGATATCCAAAAAGCTGGGGCTGGATGAGGCAGTCATCAGCCGTGCGCGCGAGCATATGTCCGAGGAGGCTGTCAAGTTCGACGAACTGATTGGCGAGGCGCAGCGGCGCCATGAGCTGGCCGAGAAAAAGGCCCAGCAGGCGGAGAACGACCGGAGAACGGCACAGTCCGCCCGAGACAAGATCGATACCGAAATGAAGAAGGCTCAAGACAAGGCGCAAAATACAGTGGACCGTGCCCGCGAGAAGGCGCTGGAGATATTGAAGGACGCCCGCGATGAGGCGGAGCGCGTGATTGCGGAGCTTAAGGCTGCGCAGGGGCGCCAGGAGGAGATCAACACGGCAAGGCGGTCGCTCAATGACAAGATAGAAAATGCGTCTTCGGGTCTGCGCGCGAAGCCTGTACACAAAAGCAATACGCGCCCGGAGGACATAGGCATTGGCGATACCATCCGGATGCTGTCGCACGGTATCACAGCCACGGTACTCAAAGCACCTAAAGATGGCAGTGTATACGTGCAGGCGGGGGTGGTGAAACTCAACATACCCTTGACCGACGTGGAACCGGCGGACGAAGAGAAGAGGGCCAAAAGGCTGGGCAGTGTTAAACGAGCGGCGGTGTCCCCCGGGCTGTCGCTGGATGTGCGCGGTCAGACGCTGGATGAGGCGATACTGGAGACGGACACGTATCTGGACACGGCGTTTTTGGCGGGGCTCACCGAGGTGATGGTGATCCACGGCAAGGGTACCGGTGTACTGCGCGCAGGCCTGCGGGACCACTTTCGGGGTCATTCGCACGTGAAGACGTTCCGAGCCGGGCAGTATGGTGAGGGAGAGGACGGCGTAACGGTGATTACGCTGAAGTAGAGTTTTAGTAGGATTTTATAATGTGGGCAGTCAGGCTTTGCCCGCTAGCCCACCGCTTGCGGCTTGCGAATTTTCGAGGCATTTTTTGCAATGGTAAGAGGCAAGCGGACGGCGGCAAATTGGCGTCTTATCGCCAATGTGCGGAGAGGAATTATATGGATATCGCAAGCGCGTGCCTGGCGGGCGTAAAGTGCCGTTACGATGGCGAAGCCCGTCCGGACAATAAAATCATAGAGCTGCACAAACAGGGGTTGGTTAAGCTGGTCTGTCCCGAATGTCTGGCCGGGCTGTCGTCGCCGCGCTGTCCTTCCGAGATCGTCGGCGGCGACGGCTGGAATGTGCTGGAAGGACGTGCGCGCGTGATGTCGGAGGATGGCGGTGATCGGACGGACGAGTTTATAAGAGGCGCAGAGTTGACACTTGAGACGGCGACAAAGCTGAATGCACAACGCGCATGGATGAAATCAAAAAGCCCATCGTGCGGCTTGGGGCGTATATATGACGGAACATTCAAGGGAAATCTCCGTAAGGGAGACGGCGTGACCGCGGCGCTGCTGAAAAGGAATGGCGTTGAAGTGATTGAAGTATGAAGGTTTTATGAATAATCGGTGAATACATGCCGACATATGTTTGTATGAATGCGGCACGTGGGATATAATGCTGATATAAAAACACCCATATTACGAATGATGAGGTGAAACATCATGTCCAAGGACATACTGATCGTTGACGACGACAAGAATATCTGTGAGGTCATTAAGCTATATTTGCTGAAAGAGGGCTACAAGGTCACGCTGGCTTACGATGGGCAGGCGGGCATCGAAGCGTTTGAGCGCTCAGCACCGGCGCTGGTGGTGCTGGATATCATGATGCCGCACAAGGATGGTTGGGAGGTCTTAAAGCAGATACGCAAGTCAAGCGCAGTGCCCGTCATCATGTTATCAGCGAAGGGCGAAACGTTCGACAAGGTGCTGGGTCTGGAACTGGGTGCTGACGACTATATCGTGAAACCATTCGACCCCAAGGAGTTCATCGCGCGTGTGAAGGCTGTGATGCGCCGCGCCAACATGCATGAGGAGGAAAACCGTCAGATTACATACGACGATCTGGTGATCGACATATCCAACTACACTGTGTCGTACATGGGTGAGATCGTCGAGATGCCTCCCAAGGAAATCGAGCTGTTGTTTTTCCTCGCGTCGCACCCTAATAAAGTATATACGCGCGAGCAGCTGTTGCAGCAGGTGTGGGACTTTGAGTTCTTCGGTGATTCGCGCACTGTGGATGTGCATATCAAAAGGCTTCGGAAAAAATTGTTTGATCAGGGAAAAGGTTGGGAGATCAAGACGGTTTGGGGCGTGGGGTATAAGTTTGAGGTCAGATAGATGATGGGGAAATCGCTGTTTGCCCGGATGCTGTTCGTATACATACTCATCATTGTAATAGCGTTCGCGCTGGTGGGCGGCATTTTCTTTGAGATGCTCAAAAATCAGTATCTGTATACGCAGATGGACCTTATGATCGCCAGCGCACAGGAAATCAACAACTGGGCGACGGATAACTATTATCACAAGATGACTGATAGCGACTTTCGTCAGCACCTGTATGAAAAGGCGCTGACTGAAGGAACGGTCATCTGGCTGGTCAGCGGCGCATTGAAGCAGATTTATATGATCGTGGATCCGGAAAAAAAGGGCGATGCGGACACGGATTTTATGAGCGAAAACACGCTGGAAATACTGGCGCTCACGGAACAGGGAAATGCAGTCAAGCAGGTGGCTGCCAACCCCAAGCCGTTCAAGGGTGCCATGATGTCCGTTGCCATACCGTTGTTGGTGGACGGCACCTTCGTTGGGGCCATCGTGGTGCACAAAGAGGTCGAAGACTTCAGTGTGGGCATCAGCGCGATATTCCGGCAGGTGTTTACACCGCTGGTTATATCCGTCGCTTTTGCGGCGGTGCTCGTATTCGTTCTGTCCCGCTATATCGTGAAGCCCATACGCAACATATCGTTCGGTGCAATGGAACTGGCACGTGGGAACTACGACTGGCGTGTGAAACGCACAACGCATGACGAGATTGGTGAACTGGCAATTGCGTTCAACCGTATGGCGGAGGAACTTAAGCTGCAGGATGGCCTGAGGAATACGTTTATTGCCAACGTTTCTCACGAGCTGCGGTCGCCGCTGGCCTCGGTGCAGGGCTTCATTCAGGGCATACTGGACGGAGCGATCGAGGACGCGGACCGCGACAAGTATCTGCAGATTGTGCTGGGTGAAACAAAGCGTATGAACTCTCTGATCAATGATCTACTGAATCTGGCAAAAATTGAGTCCGGCAAATTCCCCATTGAATACAGTGAGTTTGACATCAACGAACTGCTGAGGCGCTGCCTGCTGACATTCGAGCAGCGTATTGAGGAGAAGAACATCGGCGTGAACGTGGGACTGTCGGAAGAGAAGCTTAACGTGTGGGCGGATGAAGATCGCATTTCACAGGTGATCACCAATCTGATTGATAACGCTGTGAAATTTACCGATGAAGGCGGCGAGCTCAAGGTGTGGACCTTCTGCACGGAAAACAAGGTACACGTCAATATTTCCGATACGGGCGTGGGCATACCGCAGGAAGACCAGCCTAATGTGTTTGAACGGTTTTTTAAAGTGGATAAAGCGCATAGCCCAGGAACGCCTGGCACGGGTATCGGGCTGTCTATCGTCAAGCGAATTATCGCGCAGCATGGTGAGACGATAGGACTGCAGTCTGAGGAAGGCAAAGGCACCACATTCTCGTTTACTTTGACGCGGTCATTGGTTGCGCCGGACCATAAAGCGCGCACCAAGTAACGCAAAATTCACGGGATGTTTCCATTTTGTTCAAATAGTATGTATATAATATCATTCACAAGCAATAATCATCTCGGGAGGTTATATATAAATGGATAATGAAAACAAGAGTGAGATACCGGAAAACAACCCGCCTGTAAGTGAAAAGCCTGAAAGCGGACAAACAGCGGGCGGCTATACCGCATACAACCAGGCCGGCGGTTATTATCAGGACTATTACGCACAGCCTTGGCCGCCGCAGCCCCCTGGCGGTTGGAACGCTTTTAATGCGCAGCCACATCGGGCTCCCGAGCCCCCGCGCAAAGGCTTAGGTTTGCGCGTGCTGGCTGTGGTGCTGATGATCATATGCCTGATTGCGGGCGTTGCAGCTGGCACGTTTTTCCTGGCTCCATTGCTCTCGCAATGGCAGTCTGTCGTGATAAATGATTTGCAGGATACACCCAATGAAGACACGCTTGAACCGATCCCGTCTGAACAGCCGCTAAAACCGGAGACCAGCGTGCCATCGCAGCAGTTTGCGGGTGAGAAACCGGAAATCGGAGGAGAAGCGCCCTCCATCGATCCATCGGCTAACCCCATTGTGGAAATTGCCAAGAATGTCAGTCCGGCAGTCGTGGGTGTCACCATCAGCGTCGACCAGCAGATCATGGGACAGGAAGAGATACAACCGCAGGAGAGCGGTTACGGAACAGGCATCATCATCCGTCAGGATGGATACATCGTCACGAACAATCATGTGGTTGCGGGGAGCGATTCCGTTAAAGTGACGCTTTTCGACGGCGAGGAATACCCGGCGACTGTGCTGGGTACGGATGCCACCACGGACCTCGCGGTTTTAAAGATTGACGCCACGGGCCTGACAGCGGCAGCGCTGGGCGACTCGGACGCACTGCAGGTCGGGGAGACGGTGGTGGCCATCGGTAATCCGTTGGGCAGCGACCTAGCAGGCAGTGTTACGTCCGGTATCGTCAGCGCACTGGGGCGTGAAATATCGACCAACGGCTTCAGCCAAAAATACATACAGACGGACGCGGCGATCAATCCCGGCAACAGCGGCGGTGCCCTCGTCAATATAAATGGAGAGGTTATCGGCATCAACACACTCAAAAGCTACCTGGCCGGGTACGACGACTACGGTGTGCCTATTGGCACCGAGGGCATCGGTTTTGCGATTCCAATTAATACTGCCAAGCCCATTATTCAGCAACTGATGACGACGGGCAGCGTGGTGCGGCCGGGTATCGGCATCTCCTGTTTGGTGGACGAAACCAACGCATATAACCCGGCAGGCTCTCCTGAGGGTGTCACTGTGGTTGAGGTTAATGAAGGCGGTCCCGCAGACGCTGCTGGTCTCAAAGCCGGTGATATTATACTGGAAATCGAAGGACTCAAAACGACAACGGTGGAAATGCTGACGGAGAAGATACGCGAGCATGCTGTGGGCGACAAGATTTCGCTCAAGGTATGGCGAAGCGGACAGGAATATTCGGCGACCGTAAATGTAGGGGACCTTAACAATATGAACTGACATTTTTAAAAAAAGAAAACGAGACCTTCTGTGAAATTTCATAGGGGTCTCATTTTTCATTAAAAAGCAAATTTGAATTGTAGTATATTATAAGTCGTCGGCATCCTGTACGGGCTTATCGTTGTCTTTGGACCGCCCTGTGTAACTGCCAAATGGGTCTGTTGGGCTGTATTCAAATTCCGGGGCAGCATGGCTTTGTTTGCTCTTTTTGCGCTTCATCTTTTAAACCTCCGAATTTTATGTTGCCCAAGCTTACTTAATAATATCAATAATAGGTTAGTAATAAAACTAAAAAGTGCTTATAATCACATTCAGTCCGATTTCAGCGGTATTTATGACCAAAATCGGCATTTAAATAATCACGTTGCTTGTGATATGATATTACAAATTTTCTTTTAATCTGATAAGAGTGGGATATAAAAATGATTGAATTCGCAACATACGGACTAATCGGGGCAGATATAAACAGATCTTTTGCGCCCAGAATCTATAATGCTGTTTTCGAAGAACTGGGGCTCTCTGCTGTATACATGCCCTTTTCCATTGCAAAAGGACAATTACTGCCGGCACTCCCCGTACTCCGGTCAGATTTCTCCGGATTCAATGTTACGGCGCCTTTCCGGCATGACATACTGTCTCAACTCGACAGCGTTGATGAATCGGCCAGACGCGTGGGCACGGCCAATACCGTCCGCGTTGATGAGGGGAAGCTTATTGGATATAACACGGAAATGATCGGCTTTGAACGCAGCCTTATCGGTTTTGCGGGCAATTTATACGATAAGGATGTGCTGCTGGTGGGGGTTGGCGATGTCGCACATTCGGTCGCCAATGTCCTGCTCGAAAAGGGCGCGTTCCTGACGATCGTGTCAAGAAACGCTGCGCATGCTCACGACCTCAAGGAAAAGCTCCAGCGGACATATAACAAAAACCGCATTCGGGTAGTACGTTCATTGACACAGGCCGACCAGTTCGATTCCGTTTTCAGCACATCTTCCGTGGATCTTGAAAGTCCGGACTCGCAGGTGTCCATTCACCCGCACACATATCAAGGCTTTCGGTATGCGTATGATACCTCGTATAAATGCACACGATTTTTGAAAAAGGCTGCATCCTCAGGTTCAAAAACCAAGAATGGTTTTGACATGCTCTTTTTTCAGGCAATCCGTTCTCTCGAGATATGGCTTGGGAATCAGATGGATTTATCCGTCATCATGCGGGTGCAGGAAAAGGTCAAAAAGAGTCTGGAAAACAAACATGAACTGCAAGAAGGATAGAAGAGGTGAAGCGCTTCTTGCCTTGATTAGCCATCCGAACTGGCAATAAGCGTACTGCCGTCAGAGATAAATAGTATATCGCCTTGAATGTCGGTGCGGTAAATTTGAGCGCCTGCTTCCTCTAATCTGTCCAGTGTTTCAGCATGGGGGTGGCCGTAATCGTTGCTCCGGCCGCAGCTGATTACGGCATAGTCGGGCGTTATCGCAGAAAGGAATGCTTCTGATGACCCGGTCGATGATCCGTGGTGCGCCACTTTCAGCACATCGGCGTCTACATAATAGTTAGAATCCAAAACTCTTTTCTCCGCCCATTCCTCCATATCACCTGTAAACAGGAAATCGGTATCGCCAAAGCCCAGATATATGACGACGCTTTCATTGTTGGCATCCTTGTTGTCGTCAGCACTGGGAGATACCACGGTGCAGACAGCGCTGCCGAATGAGAACCGGTAACCGGCGTAGGCCTCAACGAGCGGAATAGATTCTGTCTTGATGGCTTGGAGCAGCTTCGCATATGTTTTTGAGTCGGAAGTCATGTCTGGCATCAGTACCTGCCCGATATCATACCTCCCCAAAAGGCTTAGCATCCCGCCAATATGATCGGCATGGGGGTGTGTGGCAACAAGTATGTCAATGTCCTTGATGCCGCGTTCGTCCAGCTCTGCAAATACGGAGTCCGCAGACGTAGACTCCCCGGCGTCTATCAGCATCGTTTCTCCGGTGCTCAGCGATATGAGCGTACTGTCGGCCTGTCCGACATCGATGAACTGTACGGAAAGCAATTCGCCGTCAGCTGTAGCAGCAGGTTTAGCTACAGGCATATCATTAAGATGGATTACAAGAAAATAGACAGCTGAAACAATCACGAACAGCGACAATATTAGTGTTAGAATCCGCTGATTCTTTGAAATGCGACGTTTACCCATAAGACAACCTTTCCGATGACAATGACCTGATACCTAAATTTATAGTAATGTGCTGCTGACAGAATTGTCAACAGAAAGGCGATCAGTGCCCGCTGTTTATCTTCCAATGACAATCAAATCACGCATTATAGCGTACAAAAAATATTACTTCTAAAAATTGTAGCAAGCCGCAGAAAAGGCGTTGACAATGGGGAAGGTGTTTGGTAATATATTTGAGCGCTCGCTTGACGGCGGGTGCAAAACAGAACCTTGAGAAGGCGAAAGAAAGCCTTAAGAGCGGCAGAAAAGCGGATAAACAAGCCAAAAG
>JAEZHF010000070.1 GCA_023416745.1 Bacillota bacterium | reverse complement strand
GGTAAGATTCGTACACAAGGTATTCAGCGCCTCATTGCATGCGTAGTCCAGTGGATCAAATTTGGTAATAGCCAAGCTTTTCATATCGACACTACCTTTTCTTGGCCGCATTTGACGGCTTGTCCTTTTTCTTTACGGTTGTAGCTTCTTTCATAGTTGGAACAATTGCAAGGGTTGCCAGCCCTGCATACTTTGCAATATCATCAGCCGTTTTGATTTTGTCATCCATCAAAAACTGCACAGTAATGATTCCCATAGATAAAAATGCGCCCAGTATTAAACCAAGTAATACCGTTCGCGTTTTGTTTGGGCTGACCGGTACCGTTGGCAATAGCGCTTTAGATAATACATTAGGCTCTTCTGTATCCATTACATCAGAAATGTGCTTCTGTGCAGCCAATGCGTATTCATTGGCAATATCCTCAGCCTCTTTTGGACTATCTGATGTCACCGTGATATGCAAAATTCGGGTATCCTTTGGATTGGTAACCGTTAGCATGGATTGCATTTGTGTGTATGTATACGGGAGCGCTAGATTTTTGATAACCATTTCATGTACTTCCCAGGTTTTAAACACTTCCTGATAATCACTGGTCAGGTAAGAACCAATCTGAAGGTCTGAAAGATTGATGGCCGAGTCTTTTTGATTTGTTACATACAGCTTTGCTGTGGCTTGATATTGAGGCGTTTGAAAACCGAAGGTATAGATGCCAGCAGCAATGCCACAAAGAATTGTAGCGAGAATAATATACTTTACATTTTCCAACAGCCGGTAAAACAATTCAATAAGATCAATTTCTGTCTCGCCATCATTTCTATCCATCTGCGTCGAGGTGCCGGCCAGCCGCCTTCTCTGCTCCGTTTCAGGTCGTACCATGTCCATCCTCCATAACCAAGGATAAAATATACCGTCTGCCTCGGCAAAGCAGTGCCGCAAGGCAGACGGTCTCGAGAAACAACCGTTGTCGGTTGGATAATGATTGCCGGCTTTTACAGGGACGCTTCACTGAGGATTGCCAGTACAAAATCCCCTTTGGCATCCTGAATCTTCGTCAAAACATCCTGAGTGAAGCTAACACTTACCATGCCATTGACAATTTCAGCCTTTTGCACAAACCAGGTTACAGTAGATTCGTTCTTGATGCCAATCATTGCGACAATTGGTTGACCATCCGTATACACCGTAGCAAACGTAAAAGAACAAACCAAATCACTATATTCAGGCTTATAGTCCACCAAGGTAAGTGGCAGGAACTCATTCATTGTCAGCTTGTCGAGGCCAAACCCCTCTGGCATAAGTGCCTTGATTTCATCCTGTACAACCTGACCAAAATATGATACCAATGATGTACCGGATTGCTTCGTATACGTAACAATTGCCATAAGTTCATCATTTGCTGCGGTTGACTTCTCAGGAGTTGGTATGGTAACTTTCACAGGCAGCGCGGCACCAGTCGATGATGCAACACCAATCACCTTTACCAAATCGGCCGTCGTTTTGCTGGGAACGGTAGCAAGCGCAACGGACGACATACTCAGCACAAGCACAACTGCCAACAGAATGCTCAATCTCTTTTTCATGAAAATCCTTCCTTTCAGATAGCACCTTCTTTTGATGAAGGCACCTCTATGTTTATGTAAAAGCATCCGCAACACAGCACCAATGCGTTATGTTGCCGGCTGTTGTGCAAAAAAAGTAGTGATAACCAGCGTCTCCAGCGCCTTTTCGTCCGCATGGAATTCCATAAAGCCATCCTTTCCTACCATACGGTTCCCATTTGGCGTTATAATATCACATTCTATGTAGTCTTTGCTGCCGTAGAACTCATTGATCATACGTCCGCGCTTCATGTTCGTAAGGAGACCTTCGCCAAGATTATCCAACAGGTTATCCATAAACACTTTGTCATCAACAATCTTAGCTTCCATTTTATCCAGCACGCTTTGCACATACTCCCTTTGCCTTGCCATGCGTGCTTCGTTGGTGCCAATGCCAATTCCGAGACGCTGTCTGACATAGTACTCTGCTTGTTCACCCATCAGTGTAAGCGTTCGACCCTTGGTCATAGTCGGATCCAGTGTTGTAAAGTCATCCTGAAGCGTTACGGTTACCCCACCCAACAAATCGTTGATTGCAGATATGGCGTTCATATTTACAGCTACATAAAAATCAATCTCCGCCCCCAGTAAAAGCTTGCTTACAGCATCCTGGGTAAGCTTACAGCTTTGATCCTTGCCATCTCCAAAGCCATGTGACAGGCATATTTGGGCTGTGCGCGTTCCCGCCTCATTTCCCAATACCCCTAATATAGTTATCTGCGACATCGTGTCACGGTCGATTTGAATAGGTGTGATAGTCTTTCTATTTGCATCAATTACAAGTAGCATCAAAAAATCAGCTTGACCGCCATTACGCATGCCGGTTGGATAGGCGCTAAAGGAATCATCTTTGTCGATACCCATGAGCAAAATGGTGGTGAGGCCATTGCGATACTGGTAGGTGGAGCCGTTATAGTTTACTGTCCGCAATTCCGAAAATCTTCCTTCCAAATTGCCACGTACTTCTCCCTGTTTGATAGTCTGCAGCTCAATGCCGCGAACCGCCCAATAGGCAAAAGCAATCAAACAAAAAACAAGAACAGCGCCGGCCAGAGAATACAATAATACTCTTCTAGAATTTATACTAATTACATGCGTCCGAAAATTCTTATTCATTGTCTATGAAAGCTCCCCCTTTTCCACACGAGTCAGGAAACCTGGCAAACATCTAACATTTCAAAGGCCAACCAGAGCCGCCAAGTTTTACTGCCAAATTCAATTTCAACTAGCCCGTTTCGGCTTCTACGGTCAATTTTGATTATACATCCCTCGTAGTCTTTCAGTGGCCCGCTGTATATGCGCACCTTGTCCCCCACATCGTATGCGGAAGACATGCCGATCAAACCACCTTGGCAAAATACCCAATCAGCGAAACCCCTGTCATTTTGTCCAAGCCTCCAGTCTCCACTGGTATTACGCATAACCTGTATGACTCCTTGCACATTCTGAAAGTCATATAGAGGGAGATTTTCCTCATAAGCTCTAAACAGAACATAGCCGGGAAGCAAAACCTGCTCATACACCGTCTTTACTCCATTCGTGCTCTTATGCTTCAGCTGGGAGACAGCTAAGGCCCGAAGTACATTGTATTTTTGATTCAGTGCATTAGCAACAAGGCTCTCCAGCCCAGTCTTGCAGAAAACACAGCCGTATGCCAAGTCTGCAGCCAAATCATCATGCCAATCAGATCCTGCTATATATGGATTTTTGATATACATACGCTCAGACATAGCTTCGCCCTCCGCTTACACGGTATCTTCGCTGAAAATGTGATTGCCATCTCCAGTACGGCTGAAACTCAACGCGCACCTTCCAAGGCATTTGTACTGATGACCTTCATGGACTTACGAAAAATGCAAGCGCTGCTTGTACCAACCTGCATATTAAGTGACATGGCAAATGACTTTTTTTAAAACGTTGCCATTCTAGCAAATTGCAACGCCATAGTCAATAGCATAGCTTTTCGCCCCCCGAACCAACTCAGAATACGTCGATTCTGCAATTTTTATATTGTCATCCTGCATTTTAGAATCGCCCCGCGGAGTTTCCAATACACTTCCGGTGTAAAGAAATCAACATTGAGTGATGATGTACTAAATACAGACACTTCGTGTATAATGATAAGATATGCTTTATAATATCCAAGAAGCAACGCCAAAAATATCTTGTAAATTTAAGGTGACCGTTCTACAAATATTACAGTCATTTCACTAATCCTTAACTCAATTTTAACGTTTCTATCCAAATGTTTATAGAAAATCGCTTATACAAATAAATACACCCTAATCTATTCAATACATCGTATCCTTTTCTCAATAAACACAAATGATTGATATTAATCAACAATATGTGTAATTGAAGATACATTTTGCGATTATCTAAAAAAGCAAGAAGAACAAGTGTATAATTCGACCGTCAGTGATACAAGGCAGCAATAATAAATAAACCAAAATGAGTATGAAGAGAAAGCGGCATGATCTGCATTGGAATATCTGCGTGACATAATGTGCTTTGACACGAGAAAATGGTACTTTTTCTGTTCTTTATGTAACTCAATGCAAGTTGCATAAGACATTGGAAGTATTTCCTGTATAATGCATAATATTCCGATCTTTTTGTGCGAAAGGAGACATTCATCGCAAAAAACATTATAGTTCTATTGAATTAATGATTTAATATCGTATCAATATACGCTTGACATTGTGGCATACTCCAGAGAAAGGAAATAAGGAAAAATGAATGATCCGCTCGTACAGTATCCCCCTATGATGACTATCCGTGATTTGGCTGACTTTTTGGGTATCGGCTACAGCACAGCACGTACACTCATGAAGCAGCTGCCCTCTGTGAATGTAGGCGTCAGTAAGAACCATTCATCGTTGCGTATATCTAAAGAATACGTTCGCAGAAAATATATCACCGAGATAATCGATCAATTGCCAAACATGCAACAGGCAAAATAGCGAAGTGAATTGAGAGAGAAGCATAAAGAGGAGCGATAAAAATGGAGATGACCCTTCTTATCATGGCGGCCGGCATGGGCTCCAGATATGGTGGAAGTAAGCAAACTGATGGGTTTGGTCCAAACGGTGAACTTCTGGTTGATTACTCCATCTACGATGCCCTGCAGGCTGGGTTTAACAAAATAGTGTTTGTCATCCGTAAACATATGGAACACAAGTTTGTGTATAAGTTTGGTGATAAGCTAAATGGCAAAGCCAAAGTTGTATACGCCTATCAGGAATATGATTCACTGCCAGAAACATTTACACCACCCTCGGCCAGGATGAAGCCCTACGGAACAGTGCATGCTCTGATGGCGGCTAAAGAACACATTCACAGCCCTTTTGCTGTCATCAACGCTGATGACTTTTACAGCCGAGAGGCCTTTTGTGCCATGTTTGATTCGCTGAATACCCTTCAAAATACCGGCGAGGCTTCTATGGTTGGATACTATCTGCGCAACACTGTTTCAGAGTGTGGTCATGTAACACGCGGTATCTGTAAGCTGGATGATAGTGGCCGCTTACAGGAAATAGAAGAGACATATTGGATCATTCCTAAAGAAGACGGAACGATTGTTGATATACAAACGAGCCGCGTTTTGAATCCAAACTCGCTTGTTTCTATGAATTTTTGGGGGTTCACACCATGGATATTTGACGCCGGACAAGCCGCGTTTAACCAGTTTCTATCTGCCTTAGCCTCTGACGACATGAAATCAGAGTATCCGCTGCCCCTTATGATTGATAAGCTTATTAAGGAAAGCAAATTGCAGGTAACCGTTCTGGATAGCGCCGCCACATGGTTTGGCGTAACCTACCAGTTGGACAAGCCATTTGTATGTCAGCAACTACAGCAATTGCATACGCGTGGTACTTACCCCCTGCAACTATAGCATTTTTACTGCGCATAAATACCAGCATCCATAGGCTCGGTAGTTGCTCGTGTAGGAATAGCGATTTGTGCCACATCCTCTTTGTTTAGCTGCAAGATAACAGAGGACATGAATTCTGTTTCGCTCCATTGGGTCAGATATTCACCATGATACTTGCATGCAATGGCACGAATGCTTTGGCATCCAACACCACCTTCATTGACCTTGCGGCTTTTTAGTTGGCCATTGTTGCCCAGCTCCAAGC
>JAEZHF010000068.1 GCA_023416745.1 Bacillota bacterium | reverse complement strand
AGCTCTCTCAGATGAGGGAGCCTAAATCTGCCAATTGCTTTGTCAGATCGCAAAAAAAGTTTAATAGTTAAGGAAATGCGCAGCATTTCCAGAGGGCTTCTCAAGGGGCGGGCCCCTTGAGCGGGAGTTTGAGGGCAGCGCCCTCAAGGCCATTTGTCTGCCACAAGGTTGCGTCCAGTTTAACGCAAGAGTATAATGGCGGTACAACGATGCGGAGGGAAACTATGAAATTCACCAAGATGCACGGTCTGGGCAACGACTTTCTGGTGTTTGAGGACGACGGCACGGGCCGCGACTGGAACGCTCTGGCTGCCAAGCTGTGCACACGGCGATTGAGCGTGGGCGGCGACGGAATCATGGTCGTGCTGCCGTCGGATACGGCGGACGTGCGGATGCGGATTATCAACGCGGACGGCAGCGAAGCGGAGATGTGCGGCAACGGCATCCGCTGCTTCGCGAAGTACGTGTATGAGCGCGGCATCGTGAAAAAGGAAGACATGACGGTGGAAACGCTGGCGGGCATCATAAGGCCCAAGCTGATTGTGGAAGGCGGCAAGGTCAAGGACGTGTGCGTGGACATGGGTAAACCGTCGTTTGACCGCGCCAGCATACCGATGCAGGGCACGGGCGAAGCGGAGAACGTGGACATCGAGGCGGCGGGACGCACGGTGACGATATCGTCGATGCTGATGGGCGTGCCGCATACGATGGTGCTGGCGGATGACATTGAAGCGGTGGACGCGGAAGTGCTGGGACCGGCGATTGAGAGGCATTCGATATTCCCGCGCAAGAGCAATGTGAACTTCGTGCAGGTGCTGGACATGGAAAACATACGGGTGCTGACATGGGAGCGCGGCGCGGGCCTGACGCTCGCGTGCGGTACCGGCTCGTGCGCCAGCGGTGTGGAGACGTATAAAAAGGGGCTGACAGGTCCCAAGGTGAACGTGCACCTGTCGGTGGGACGGCTGATCATCGAAAGCCTGGACGATGGGCGCGTGCTGATGACGGGACCGGCGGAAGAGGTTTACACCGCTGTATTGAATGATGGACTTGACTGATGTGAAACTCCCCCGCAGCTTTGCGGTGTTATCTGAGATATTTGCCGCCCACGGCTTTGAGCTGTTCTTGGTGGGCGGATACGTACGAAACCTCGTCCTCGGGCTGCCCGGGGGCGATTTTGATATCTGCTCCACGGCGGACCCGGTGACGGCGGCGGCGATCTCGCGTGAGGCGGGGCTGTCGGTGACGGAAAAAGCGCTGGAGCTGGGCACCATCGAGATACGCGTGCAGCTGGACGGTGAGAAACACAGCTTCGAGCATACCACGTTCCGGCGGGACTACTATCCGCCGGGCGGCGCGCACCGCCCCTATCGCGTGGAATTCACACAGGACATACGCGAGGACGCGTCGAGGCGTGACTTTACCGCGGGGGCGCTGTATCTGAACCTCAAGACGATGGAGCTGGCCGACCCGACGGGCAAGGGACTGGACGATATACAGGACAGGGTGCTGCGTGCGGCGGCACCAGACCCGGATGTGACGATATGCGACGACGGTTTGCGCATCATGCGTATGGCGCGGTTTGCGGCGGAGCTGGGTTTCAGCGTGGCGACCGATCTGCTGGACTGTGCGAAGCGTCGGGCGGCACTGCTAGCGGACATATCGCCGGAGCGCAAGCGCGACGAGCTGATAAAGATACTGCTGGCGGACACCAAGTATCCGGAGCTGAATGCAGGCGATGCCCCGCTGCGGGGATTGCAGATTCTGCTGGACATCGGTGCGCTGAAATACGTCCTCCCCCGGCTGTGCACGGGTGACGGCGTGGAGCAGTCGGAGAAGTACCACAAATATGATGTGCTGCGGCACTGTCTGCACGCGTGCGCGGCGGCTCCGCCTGAACGGGTGCTGCGGCTGGCGGCGCTGCTGCACGACATCGGCAAGCCGGCGGCGCTGGCGGACAGCGGCAAGTTCTACGAGCATGAGAAGTTGGGCGAAACGCTGGCGCGCGAGGAAATGACGGAGCTCCGGTTCGACAACAGGACGATGCGCGAGGTGCTGCCGCTGGTACGCTGGCACATGTTTGACCTGGAAGGCAAAGCCAAGCCATCCACGATACGGCGGCGGGCGGTAATGCTGGGGCAAGAAACGTTTGAGCGGCTCATCGCGATACGCCGGGCGGATGTGATCGGCTCCGGTTGGCCTGTGGAGCGCGTGCCGTCGTCGGACAACTGGCAGAGGGAGCTGGACCGCATGATCGCCCAGGGCGTGCCGTGGACGGTGGGCGACCTCAACGTGACAGGGCGGGACATTTCCGAGTGGCTGGGCATACCGCCGTCGCCCGTTGTGGGACATATATTGAAGGCGCTGCACAAGGAATGCGTATCGAGCCCGTCACGAAACAACCCGCAAGCGCTCAAGGAACGCGCGCAGGTGCTGGGACGCAGTTTAATATTACCATAATGTTACATCTATTTCACTTTAGTTAACGACAGGGTTGATTTGTGTTTTCAATCGTAGTATATTGAGCATACATCGAAAAACGATATTTAATTGTCGCGGCGCGCATACGGCGGCGCATCCACAAAAGGGGGTGCTTGTCTTGGCGGTCAAAAACTACAACTACAAAGGCAGGGTCCGCAAGATCCCCAAATACGACGAGTATTCCGGTTCATCGGTGGATATTTCGTTTGATATCGTTAACGAGACGGAAATGGGAACGGAAAGCCTGCGTTTTGAGACGACGATACGCTATATATCTCAGGGTAAGGGCGAAACGCTGCTGCTGGTGCACGGTATCGGGCAGTCTCTGTTTACGTGGCGGCAGAGCATCGGCTACTTTGCGGATCAGGGTTACCGCGTGATCGCGCTGGATCTTGCAGGCTGCGGCTACAGCGGGCACCCAAACATCTACTTCACAGTGGAGGAGCAGGCGCTGGTGATCGAAGCGTTTATAAAGGCGCTGCGCATTAAAAAGGCGCATATTGCGGCGTTTTCCACCGCGGCGCTGAGCGCGATCTGCTTTGCGCACGCTCATCCGCAGCGTGTCAACCGGCTGGTGTTGGTTTCCCCGGGCGGCCCCAATGAGAACTATCCGTTTTCGCTGCGCATGCTGACCACCTGGCTGGGGCGGACGATATTCATGGCCTATCTGAGCGAGGCGACAGTACGAAGAATGCTGAGCGGGCTGTTCTTTGACGCGACGCAGCTGAGGGACGAAGTGGTGGAAGGATATTACCGGCCGCTGCGCAGCCGCGATGTACGTGAAACGCTGGTGATGATGATGACACACTTTGATGACACGTATGCGCGCTCGCTGCTCAAAAGCATACGCCACAGGACGCTGGTGATCTCCGGGACGGAGGACAAGCTGCACGGAGAGGATATGATCCGCGATTTTGCGCTGATCATACCGGGGGCGGAGCATATCCGCCTGCGCAACTGCGGCCATTTTGTGCAGGAAGAAAAACCCGACAGGTTCAACGAGGCCGTTCGGTCATTTCTGAATAAGCAGTACGCATGGGAGGAAGAAGAGCCCATATAGATGCTCTTTTTGGCGTTGCGGTTGAAAATCGTGCACAGTTTGATATAATGTACATGGCAAATACTTTCACACACGACACGAAACCGGCTCGGGAGGTGTAAAGTTGTTTAATTCGATCAGGGAAAGAATGAAAAGACGGCGGCGGCGCAAGAGCATGCGCCTGCGTAAGGGGCGCGGACAGAGAAGCGCATCCCGGTTCAGCGCGTCCAGCCTGGGGCCGGTACTCAAAATCGGCGCTATTGTGTTGGCTGTGGCCGGCCTCGCCGCTCTGGTGATATTCGTTATTGTGCCGCTTTTTGACGGCGGCGGAAAAGCTGCGCCCACGCCCACGCCGACCGAGACACCCTCGCCGACGCCTAAGCCTACCCCCATTGCCAAGCCGGACATGTCGGAAGGGACTGAGGAGCTGGCGATACCCAACCAATCCATCAACGATCCGTATGTGTTCGGGCGCGAGGTGGTATTCTCCACCGGTGAGGCCGAACAGATGTCGCCTGAGATCAATACTATCGCGATATATAATCTGGACTCCAAAGCGACCGAAGCGGTGGCGGAGATCAAGATGAAATACACCAGCCTGTTTGAGCCCAAGATCAACGAGAAGTTCATTGTGTATCTGGACTGTAAGTCATCCGATGGCGGTGCGGTTTGTGCGTATGACCGCACGAACAAAACGTCGTTTGTAATGCGGGAATACGCATACGGCAAGCCCAAGGTTTCGCTTGCGGGTGAATATGCGCTGTGGCTGCAGCAGACCGGCAAGGGAACGGACAAGCTGTATCTTTACCATCTGTCCACTCAGGAGTCTGTGGTCATCGAGGAACTGGTGGATCCTGACTTTGTGCGGTTTTCCCCCAGCGCCGCCTATCTTTCGGATGAAGCGCTGGTGTTTGTGGAGCCCAAGGATGAAACCAAGGTGGTGGAAGGACGCGCCTCCGCCTCTTCCTCCGTGTCGGAGGAATCCGAGATTCGCATGATACCGATGAAGGAAGGCGGAGACCAGCAGAGCATACAGTTCCTGCCGGGGACGTATGCGTATGATCCGATGATCGACGGGGATTATCTGGTGTTCATGAACGGGCCGCGCGACGACGACAGCGACCTGATGCTGTGCACCCGGACGGGCGATACATATTCCGCACCGGTGATGATCGCCGAAAACGTGCTGAACTATTGTGTGGGCGATGGATTTGTGGCCTACACCAAGGACGATGCTGTGTTTGTTTATTACTTCGTGGACGGATCGTCCGGAAGGGTTTCCGCGGAGAGCACGCGGGCGTACCTGTCCAGCGCGACCGGCAAGGATATCGTTTGGTATGACATCACGGATATTGAAGCGGCGAATGTGGTGATCTATCAGCAGGTGCCGTAACACCAGTACACAAATGCATTCGAAAACGACAGGGGCTGCGTTTGGGCAGCTCCTGTTTTATCTATGCAGAACCCGTTTGTTTACATGGGTTTCAAGATTTCAAAGTCAGCCCTGTCGGCCAACGGCTCTCTGAAGGAGCTCGATAATCAACTTCTCTTCAGTGTCTGAGAGTTCTTTGATGGCATAGGCCGTTGGCCAAACGTTGCCGTCATCCAGCATCGCTGTGTCATTAAAACCGAAAGATGCGTACCGGGCTTCAAACTTCTCAGCTCCCTGAAAGAAAAAAACAACCTTTCCATCTTCGTTGGCATAGGCGGGCATACCATACCAGGTTTTGGGCCACAGCTCCGGCGTCGTCTCGGAAACGATTTTGTGAATCCTTTGTGCAATATCGCGGTCGGACTGTGGCATGGCCGCAATCGCTTCCAGCAGGACGGCTTCCCCAATCTCTCTTCTTTTGTTCGCTTTCAGATCCGCTTTCAGCTCTTTGGCTCTTTGTCTCATCGCTTCCTTCTCAAATTGAGAGAATTCTCCCGGTTCATTGTGATTATCCTTTGACACTTTTTATGCTCCTTTCCTTTAACTCAATTCAAGACCATTATATTTTCATATCCAATAGATTGTAAAGCGCTATTGCTTGAAAAGAGGATAGCGGACACGGCTTAAGGCTAAACCCTAAAAAGCTGCATCACAACAGCACAAAGCAAAAAGCAGGCACAAAAGGCCTGCTGATATATTTCTGGCAGCAGTTATGACTGTTCAGGTTGTTCTGTAATTTGTTCCTGCGAATGCGCCTTCTCTTTGAGCTTTTTGTACATGTTAAGATAGCCATATTGGCCGAGCGAGGCGAGCGTGAGAACCAGCGCAAAGCTGATGAACCAAACGTGCCACGGCGCAACGTAAGGGTGCAGGAAGCAAAAGGCGATAGCCGTGTTAAAAACAAACGCGGCTATTTTACCGAACATGTTGGATGGCGAGATGATATCGCGGAAATAGAGGAATATGCCCCCGCCGATCATCAGCAGTTCCTTGATGATGAGCGTGACGACGACGAACCAGGGCAGCACGCCCGTGACGGTGAAAGCGATGATGGCAAACACGGATATCAGTTTGTCGGCCAGAGGGTCCAGCAATATGCCCGCCTGCGAGACGAGCTTGTATTTGCGCGCGATATAACCGTCCAGCAGGTCAGTGGAGCAGGCAACGATATAGACAACAAAAGCGGGTATCATGATGTTGAAATAGATAAAAATCGTGCAGACCGGAACCAGCGCAAAACGGAAAAGCGTTATTATATTGGGTATAGTGAGCGGTATGCGTTTCAAACAATCACCCCGTTGTAATTATTGTGAAAACACAATCGGGAGAGCGCGGCCCCGGCTTTAGGACAGCGCTCCCGCATGCTTTCAAGCGATTTATTCCCCGATCGGTGTGCCATGAGCCAGCAGGTATTTTTCGGCCTCGGCAGACCAGAAGCCGCCGCTGTTGGCCGTGATGTCCGCAAGACCTTTGAAAAACGAATCTGACTCACCCAGCTTGGCGAAGTCGTCGATGGCGGTGAGCGGCATCGAGATATGCGTGTAAATCAGCTTTTTGCCGCCCGGGATGTTGGGCAGGTGCAGTGTGGCTTCCACCACGCTGTCCAGACCGCCGATGTGCGTGATCATGGATACCGGGTTGATGAGACCTTTGCTCATCATATCCAGCGATTCCTTCATGTCGTCCGTGTTGCCGCCCGATGTGCCCACGATGTGCGTGAACGAGTAATGCACGTTATAGAAATTCAGGCTGGCGGAGAACGACTGATCCGTGGGGCCCGCGAAGAAGTTCAGGCAGCCGTCCTTGCACAGCAGCGCGTCGCCCTGCTCGATGACGGGCTTGACGGGCGCCATCACCAGTACGTCGTTGTAGCCCTCGCCGCCGGAAAGCGCCATCAGCTTCTCAAAGCTGCCTTCCTCTTTGGTATTGACGTAGTGCAGCTCCACGCCCATCCGCGCCGCTTCTTCCACAGTGTAGATGCGCGCAGCGCGATCGAGCCGGACATCGTTGATATCCGTGACGACCAGCAGCTTCGGGCGGCGGTCGCAGTGCAGCGCATAATCGATGGACCCAAGGCCCATCGGACCCACACCCGCCAGTATCGCCATGTTGCCGCCTTCCACAATACCCATGTCGTGCACATATTCGCCCTGCCGTGTGTGATAGAACGCATGGTAAGTGCCCACGATGCAGCTCATCGGTTCAGCCAGCGAACCATAGAAGAAAGCGTCCGAGTCGTATTTGAGCAGGCAGTCCATCTCCATGGCTTCCCGCGGTATGATAACATAGGTGGCGTCTCCGCCGATGAACTGGTACGAATAGCCCGGCGCGTTCTGTGAACCCTTGTAGTTGAACGCCGGCTGTATGGAGAACTTGTCCCCCGCCGCGAACAGGTGCTGCCATTCACTGCCCACCTGGATGATTTCACCGCAGAATTCATGCCCGATAATCGTGGGGTTTTCGGCGATGTCGTTCGGTACGCGCTTGTGGTCCGAGCCCTGCTTGGCCGCTTTGTAAGAAGACATGCACAGGCTGTCGGAAACCACTTTGGCCAGTATTTCGCCAGAGTTTATGGCTGGCAGTTCGAAGGTTTCCAGTCTCAAGTCGCTTTTGCCGTATAGCCGAACCGCTTTTGTTTTCATTGAAATCTCCTTATCATTAAAAATTATATAAACTGCAGTAGTTTATGTTCGATTATAACAAAATTCATGTTAATAGTTTTCATAATATGATCAAGAGCACACAATTCATTATATACGTGAGGGCCGAATAAAGTCAAGTTGATCGCGCAACAGCCCGCACAGAGGCATCAGCTTCTGCGGTGGCAGAAAACTGATCGACGCTGATATGGTCTCCAGCATTGACGAACTTATGTATCAGAACAAGCGGATCATAACCTACGAAAAAAATAGGGTTGGTCAAAAAGCCCGAAATGAGTATAATAAAGTGCAGCAATAAAATGATTTAAGGGGTATACGATGCAGTATAAATCAGATCTTCAAATCGCGCGGGAAGCCGAGCTGACACCGATACAGCAGATTGCGGAAGAAGGCGGAATCCTTGAGAGCGAGCTGATCCCATTCGGATACAAAAAAGCCAAGGTATCGCTGTCTATCATGGAGCGGCTGAAGGGCAAAAATAACGGAAAGCTGATACTGGTGTCCGCGATCAACCCGACGCCTGCGGGCGAAGGTAAGACGACGGTTTCCATCGGCCTTGCGGATGCATTGAAGCAGTGCGGGCAGCGCGCGTGCCTGGCGCTGCGCGAACCGTCTTTAGGGCCGGTTTTTGGCATCAAGGGCGGTGCAGCGGGCGGCGGTTACGCGCAGGTGATTCCGATGGAGGACATCAACCTGCACTTCACGGGCGACCTGCACGCGGTGACGGCGGCGAACAACCTGCTGTGCGCGTTGGTGGACAATCACATTCATCACGGTAACACTCTCTCCATTGACCCGCGGCGTATCACCATCAAGCGGTGCATGGATATGAATGACCGGCAGCTGCGGTTCATCACCTGCGGCCTGGGCGGGCGTACCAACGGCATGCCGCGCGAGGACAGCTTTGATATCACCGCAGCATCTGAGGTGATGGCGGTGCTGTGCCTCGCCACGGACCTGCATGACCTTAAAGCCCGGCTGGCGCGCATCAAGGTGGCGTATACGTTTGACGAGAAGCCGGTGACGGCGGGCGAGATCGGCGCGGCGGGTGCGATGGCCGTGCTGCTGCGCGACGCGATACGGCCAAACCTCGTGCAGACGCTGGAGAAGACGCCCTGCTTGATGCACGGCGGGCCGTTTGCCAACATCGCGCACGGCTGCAACAGCTACATTGCCACCAACATGGCGCTGCATCTGGCCGATTACGTCGTGACGGAGGCAGGCTTTGGCGCAGACCTCGGCGCGGAGAAGTTTCTCGACATCAAATGCCGACAGACTGGGCTATGGCCTGACGCGGTGGTGGTGGTGGCGACGATCCGGGCGCTCAAAAGCCACGGCGGCAAGAAGAAGCAGGAACTCTCGGCGCCGGACGAGGCGGCGGTGATCCGCGGCATGCAGAACCTCGACAAGCACATCGAGAACCTGAAGGAGTTTTACGGGCTGCCGGTGGTGGTGGCCATCAATAAGTTCCATACCGATACGGAGGGCGAAGTCGCGCTGGTGCAGCAGCTGTGCAAGGCGAAGGGCGTGACGGCGGTGCCCACCGAAGTATGGGAAAAGGGCGGCGCGGGCGGTGTTGCGCTGGCCGAAGAGGTGATGCGCATCGCATCCAAAACGGAGCCCAAGCACCCGTACGCGCTGGAGGACGATATCAAGTGCAAGATCGAGAAGCTGGCGCGGACGATATACGGCGCAACGGACGTGCACTACTCTGCCGGGGTTGCCAAGTCCATCGAGGCGCTGAGCAGGAACGGCTACGCGAAGCTGCCCATCTGCATCGCCAAGACGCAGTATTCGCTGTCACACGACCCCAGTCTGACCGGGCGTCCCAAGGACTTCATATTTACGGTGAGAAACATCAAGCTTTCGGCCGGGGCCGGGTTCATCGTGGTGCTGGCGGGTGACATGATGACGATGCCGGGGCTGCCCAAGGTGCCCGCGGCGGAGCAGATCACCATCGACGACGAGGGGCGGATCGACGGGCTGTTCTGATTAGCATTTGAGTTTTTTGTTCATAGAAGCCGCCCGGAGACAGGTTTTCCGGGCGGCCTTGTATGACCAATATTTAACAGAAATGAAGAATTATATCTTTATTTATATCATCAACGTCAGATATGCTAAAGTAACAGTATTATGGTCGGGATAAAAACCAGAACTATTTTTACTTGATTTAATCAGGTAAAAAATATTTAGGCATTTTATAGTATTCACCAATTTTCTCCTGAATACTACCATCACTCTTAATTCTGAAGAAGCCTTCCTGTGGATTCAAGCAGAAAGTATAAATCCATTCGTCAAGTGCAATAGTTGGAAATGCACTATTATCGACTTCTAAGGCAACACCGCACAGAAGCCAAGAGTGTGGAAATGTGGTAAAATAGGGGCATGGATAAACAAATGACACTGTCCGCGATCAGCGACGAGCTGGCGCAGGTCAGAACTAAGAAAAAAGAATTT
>JAEZHF010000043.1 GCA_023416745.1 Bacillota bacterium | reverse complement strand
AGATTCTTCTTCTCCATTTTCTATCTCTAGATCTAAGATTTCACCTAATCGCTCTGCTGCAACCATAGCTGTTTGAAGCTGAGGGTGTAGATTAATTAAATTCTTAATAGGATTTAAAAAATAAATGAGTAATGAATTATATGTAATCAAATTACCTACGGACATATGTCCTTGAAGGACTTGATTGGCACCAATCCATAATATAACAACACCGCCCAGTAGTTCTATTAAGCCCTTAAAAAATCCTTGTAAGTTGGTGGTAAAACTTAGTTTGAAGATACTTCTTAGTAGCTTGATGAACTTTGTCTCTGTTTCTATTCCTACCTTTTTCTCTGCATTAAAAACCTTAACCGTTTGAATGCCATTAAGTGATTCTACCATATAGGAAGTAAGCTGTGCATTATTTTCCATGGTAGCTTTATTACCTTTCTTCAAGGTTTTGTTAAAGCTCACTACCACCAGGCCATAAAGTGAGGCAACTACTAAAGTGATTCCAAACAGCAGGGCATTTTGTATATATAAAATAATGCCTCCTACTACTACCATAATAGTATCAATCATTATGGTTAGCGTTGCTCCTGATATAGCATCTCTTACATGCCCTGCATCTTGAAACCTAGAAATAATCTCACCTACTCTTCTTGTCCCAAAAAAGCTCATAGGTAATTTTAGAATATGCTCATAGTAACCTAATAATAAGGCTATATCTAATTTTTGACTTAGATATAGTAATAAGTGAGACCTAAATAAACTAAGTAGCATCTGAAAAGTGTAAAGTACTAGTACCCCAATGGATAGGATATTTAAAGTTTTGGACATATTATAGGGCAAAATATCATCTAATAAAAATTGCATATAAAATGCTCCTAATATGCCTAATGCTGTATAAAGAAGGGATGCTGCAAATACCTGTAACACAATGCCTTTTTGCGGCTTAAGCAAATGAAGAAAACGTTCGAATAACCCTTTTGTTTCCTTCCCTTTTTTAAATTCACTGGTTGGCACGAGTAAAATAAGCACGCCAGACCATATACGGGTAAAGTCTTCAAAGCTGTAAGTCACTAAACCATCTGCTGGATCTGCTATGATGACCTGCTCCTTAGTGATTTTATGTATAACAACATAATGCATTAAGCCTCCTTCCTTAATCACATGAGCTATTGCTGGCAAAGGAAACTCACTTAATAATGCTTCTGATTCACCCTTAACCCCCTTAGCACTAAAGCCTAACTTCTCAGCTGCTTCTAACATACCTGCTACATTGGTTCCTTCTGTGTCTGTCCCTGCTGCTTCTCTAATTTTAGTAATAGGTGTACTAAGTCCATATTGCTTACAAACTGTTGCTAAGCAAGCTGCCCCACAGTCTGTCATATCGTATTGCATGATACAATAATATTTTGCCATACCGCCCCTCTTTTCTACCCCTGGTATATTTGTGTACAAAAAAAGAAATACTAATAAAATATTATAATATTTTTATTAGTATTTCTATTCTTATTTACAGTATTTTAAATTAATTAATTGTATATAATTACTTGTTTTCATTTTTAATAAGATTGCTTTGGAATTATAATTGCTATAAGTTGTCTTACAAAAGCAGTACCACCTGGAAGCCCACCACCTACGATTGTTTGCATCTCCTTCTTTGATAACCCTCTTAAATCTTCTGATTTTTTTAACTCTTTAATCTTTTTCATATACTTACCTCCTCATAAATTATTAATATTACCCCTAGTAGCTTTACTATAAACTATTTTTATTGTACTTATATTATAGTTGCTTAAAATGTATGTTTTTAATGCCTAAGCTGTTATACCATAGCTAATGGGTATATCTATCTCTAAGTAAAATTCTTCTTCTTTACTTAGAATATTGATATTCCCATTATTCTTTTGTACACTCTTTTTAATATTAGCCAGTCCAAAACCATGATTAATACTATCTTTTTTATTAGTAGGAATTTCTTTCTTTTGATCCACCTCCACCCTACCATTAGCAGTATTTTTTATGTTATAGAAAAAATAACCTCGATCACAAACTGCTTTCATTTGAATTCTCTTGACTCTATTATCCTCTACTCTTTCACAAGCCTCTATAGCATTATCTAAACTATTCGCAAATATGACACATAAATCCATATCATCTAATGTGAGTTGGTTACTTAATCTTACTTCATATTCCATCTGAATATTTTTCTCTTTAGCTATTTGTAATTTATCATTTAAAATGGCATCCACAATAGAATGTCCAGTATGGATCATACAATCTAGCCTCTCTGTCGTCTGTTCCATTTCTGCAATATATTGCTCTAGCTTATGTAATTGTCCTTGCTGTGCTAAGCTCTTAATAATCAGCATATGATTGTGCATATCATGCTTGATAGCTCTTGTTTCTTTATTTAATTCTTCTAATTTATGATAATATTTAAGTTGCCTCTCTAGTTGCTCACTCATGCATTCATTACTCCATTTATAATAAAGTTTATTCATTTCTTCATTAATTCCCAAAACTAATAAAATCATACACACAAAAAAAACAGAAACATATACGGCTGTATTAATATTTTGTATAAGTTCAAAATCTCCAAAATAAACTGCATCACATATAAAAAGTGTGAACATAGCGGTAATGGTAAGTACTATAATAGCATATGCTTGTCTTCTCGTAACTCTTTTATATTGACCATTTGCTTTATAAATAACACTACTTTGTTTAGCTAAAAACCATAAAGTAGTAACTTCTAATGCACTTCTTATCTCTGTTAGTATTTGATTCTCAAGCCAATGAGATCCATAATGTTTTATAATTGAGTCGACAACCATCCAATCCAAAGTACCTATACCATATATCACTGCAAGACCTAAAAGATTGACCCAAACTTTTTGTAGGAGTTTGCCTTCAAACAGAAGATTAGCAAAGCAAACTCCAAAAAATAATACTCCTGCTGTAGGGTTTTGGTGGGTAATGAGCATAAATGCAATTAGCATAATGACATAAAGAGTATACCTTATAATTCGCTTTCTAGTTAGTTGAGCTTGATCTAAAAACACACTTAAACACATAGCTTGCGCCACATAACAATTTAATAAAGCTACTAACAAGGTTAATTTATCCAAGTCGGTGTGCCTCCTTCAAATACAGACGAAAGCTTTCTTTGAAAGCTTTAATCCTTAGACGACTCATATACACCACATCACCATTTTGCATGGTTACAGTTGCTTGATCATATTCCTT
>JAEZHF010000003.1 GCA_023416745.1 Bacillota bacterium | reverse complement strand
CGACCGCATCCGGCGCGGCGATCATCAACGAAGGCATCGACGAGGTGAACAGCTTTACGCTGCAGTATCCGGACGGCCGGATCGCGGCGATGGGCAGCGGCATCGCCGCGTGGCTGGACAACCGCGTGGTGATCACCGGCAGCGAGGGCTGTGTGGTGCTGGGCGAGGGGGGAGACCCCTGGTGGCATGCCAGTCGTGCGGCGCTGCGGTTCCCCGAAGCGGATCTGCTGGCAGGTCCGGGCAATGCTGAGCTGTTCGACATGCCGTACCCGTCCACCGGTTTCCAGTATGAGGCCGCCGCGGTGCAGCGGTATGTGGCGGAGGGGCTGAAGGAAGCACCCGAGATACCGCTGGACGAGTCGATAAAGATCGCCCAAACGATGGAGAAGCTGCTGCGCATGTGGGGCGTTGAATACGACTGTTGTTAAGCGTCACATACAAAAAACAAGTTTAGAGCCGCGGGCGTATATCGTGCTGCGGCTTTTCATGTCCCGGAGTAAAGAAGGCGCATCTTGTGCGCCGTACGCGGATATTGCAGGCGGGCGGTTAGAGCCACTGTATGAACGCAGTTTTGTCCCGGCGGTTGTAGCCCGCCCGCTCGTAGAAGCCCAGTGTGCCGTCCTCCTTGGAGCCCGTCAGCAGCATGATCTTGTAGCAGTTTTCCCGAATCGCGATTTCGCGGGCATGATCAAGACACGCCGAGGCCAGACCCTTTCGGCGGTGCGCCGCGTGCGTCACCACGTTCTCCACCAGCGCGTAGGGCCGCTGGACGTGCGTCAGGTTGGGGATGACGATGACGACGCAGGACGACACGATCTCGGCGCAAAACTCTGCGACGACGATGTGGTGGCCGGGATCGTCCAGCATGCGCCGCCACAAGGCGCGCAGAGCGGGGCTGTCCTCCGGCAGGGTATTGCCGTGCAGCTGCGTGTACAACGCCAGCAGGCCATGCAGGTCAGCCTCAGTCGCTTCGCGTATCATGAACCGTCACCTTCCTTTTGCGTGTCGTTTACCGGATTATATCACAATTTGCGTACAGTGCCACGCGCACGATTGATACATCGGCAAAACGATTACCAGTATCAAAAATATGTTAATATATAACAATCAAAACTTATGATAAGACGTAAAGCCAAAGCATTTCAATCACGATAATTCAGTTATACGTATAAAACGGAGGGGAAGGGCTAACCATGATCAAACAGGATACAAAAAAAGTGACTTACGATTTGAAGAGGGCTGACAAGGTCAGTTTAATCATTATCTTGGTCATGATTGCGATAATCATCGAGCAGGCATTCCTGAAAGGCGCAGGCCGGGGGATTGCGGTGATGGCTCAAGCACTTCCCGTTGGAGCCCTGGCCACGGTGATTTATTTTTTAAAGCTCCGCCGATTTGTCAAATCACTGCTGTTTGGCCTGATACCTACAATAGCGGTATGCGTTGTTATGTATACGAACCCGTTTTCGCTGGACAGGCACTATATGCTGTGTATAGCAACTGCGATAATCGCGCTGTATTTCAACCCAAAGCTTCTGTTGGTTTACGGAGGCATCGTCAATGTCATGATCATTGCATTGTTTGTGCTGGCCAGAGATAATTTTCTGGGTACCGAGAACACATTTCCATTTTTTCTTTCCGTGTTTTTCATGCTGAACGGTCAGATAATCGCGCTGTTTTTTCTGACAAAGTGGGGCAGCAACATACTTTCAAATATGGAAAAGAGCAAATCGGACGTTCAGGCGCTCTTTGATCAGCTGCAAGTGGCAAGCGTCAAACAGGCCAAGCTGGCCGATTACCAAAAGGCTGAAGTCAAAAAACTGCTGGGCTGCCTTGAGAAGCTTGCATCGGGCGAGCTGTCCTGCAGCATTGAGGTGTCGCCCCCTGATGACGATACGCGGGAAGCCTATGAGCTATTTGCAAACATCAAAGACAAATTGCAGCAAAGCATGGAAAGTATCAGAAGATACATACTTGAGATTTCGCACGTTCTGGCAAAGATGTCGGAAGGTAATCTGCGCGTATTGATCGATTCCGAATACAGGGGCGATTTCATTGAACTGAAAACCTCCATCAACAACATCGCCAATTCGTTAAACGGAATACTTTCGGATATCAACACCGCATCGGAACAGGTGGCGACAGGAACGCGGCAATTATCCGAAGGCAGTCAGGCGATATCAAACGGTGCCACGCAGCAGGCCAGCGCAGTGGAAGAGCTCACAGCTTCAGTGGCGGATATCGCATCGCAAACGAGAGATAACGCGCTGAAAGCCAATGAGGCCAGCACACTGTCGGCAACCGCAAAGGAGAATGCTGTGCGCGGCAGCGAGCGGATGCAGCACCTGCAGCAGGCCATATATGAAATCAACGAATCGTCCGCGAACATATCGAAGATCATTAAAGCGATTGATGACATAGCGTTTCAAACCAACATTCTGGCGCTGAATGCCGCGGTGGAGGCCGCGCGCGCCGGTGCACACGGCAAAGGATTCGCGGTGGTTGCAGATGAAGTGAGAAATCTGGCGCAGCGCAGTGCGAAGGCGGCTAAGGAGACCGCTGCGCTCATAGAAGGTTCCATTTCAAAAGCTGAAGCAGGAACAAAGATTGCCAACGACACAGCGGCGGAGCTTACCGGTATCGTGGGTACCGTTGAGAAAGCGGCCCAGCTGGTGGACGATATCGCGGTATCCTCCAACGCTCAAGCCACAGCAATAACTCAGGTGAACAAAGGGATCGAGCAGGTATCACAGATTGTGCAGACAAACTCGGCGACCGCGGAGGAAGCGGCCGCCGCGAGCGAGGAGATCTCCGGACAGGCGGAGCAATTAAAAAATCAGGTGGGCCGTTTCCAACTCCGGGAAGCCGCATGCCTGCCTGTCGCTAAAGACGTCCGAAGGAGCATCGGCGCAACGGTGAAAAGGTCTGCCTCTGGCATATTATGCGACAGTGAATTCGGAAAGTATTAAACTCTGAGCCCATGCAGCTTTATTGACCGCCTGTCAATGTTTCGGCGGATGTGCCATTACAAAGCCGCATCACTCAAGCAACGCGCAGCCCATGCGTTTGGGGGGAACGATGCAAACGCATGAGGCCGCAAGCGCGCTGTCCCTTTATATCCGTATCATTTACCGGATAATATTACTATTTCCGCCCATTGCCACACCCGCGCTTGAGATAGCGGCGTAATTATCATATAATGGGAAGCAGCGGACATTCATCTCATATTCATTGCTGTTAACAAGGGGGACGACCGATGAAAGGATTCCGGCCGGTTTTGCTGGTCCCTGTGATACTGCTTGTTTTGGCATGCTTTGCACCCGCGGCACTGGCGGTGGATTACTATGAGGATGAGGAATCCGGAATCCGGTTTGAGATACCCGAGGGGTGGGAGCGGGATGAGATTGACGCGGACCGCGAGTTTTTAAACTGTATGTACACCAAAGGGCTTAACTTCTTTGGGTTTACTTACGGGGATATGTGGGATATGGTGAGCCCCGCAGAGCGAGAGGGGTATACCCGTGCTGAAATTGACAACTCCATATTCTCTGAGCAGGATGTGCTGGTTATGTACGGTAACGGCGAAGTGACCACCGCATATTACGGAGACTTTGAATACTACGTATGGAGAGGGGATTTTGCGGCGGACTATCAGGGCATCGATGTGGAGCTCGATTCCATTGTGGCCATGCGGGTCAATAATGCGCAGATGTATCAGTTTCAGTGCCAGGCGTTTGCGCTGGATGATGCCCAAGTAAAAGAATTCGAGCAAATTCTTGAATCGGTGGTGTATCCGGGAGAAGAAGCGGCCTCTGTGATGGCTGGTGATGCAAAGGTTCCCGTTACCGATACCGGCATTTCTTCAGCGCACACGTCTTCATCACACAGGTCATCGCCGCTCACTGTGGGCGGCATCATATTGGGCCTGATTCTGACTGTGGCAATTACTCTGCGCCCATCTTCATCTACCGCTACGGTATACGCAAGCGGCCCATCGAAAAAAAGACGGCTGTCAGAGTGACGGCCATTTACGGTATCTGCGCCTTTTCTGTGATGATGCTGCTGCTGTACGCGCTGACGGGCGATGGCAAGGTGGGCGGAACTTTCATACTCTGGAGCTTTCTCAACTATCGCATGCTGACGCGCGGGGCCGACAAGACCGCATCCGGAGAGCGTAACCGCCCCGGCGAAACGTTTACGGCAGCCGAGCCAGCCGGGCGTGACCAATAGCGGCTGGTATACGGGGGACGGTTCTGACAATCCGTACACGCCGCAGCCTCAAGGACGTGCGCCGGGCGCAGCCAGGCCGAACGCATTTTCGCCGCAGCCGGACAGCGTCGCATGGCCGGTAACACGGAACGATATGCAGCCGCGGGCAGCAGGCAAGCAAACTCCCGGGCCGCCGAACAGCAGCGGTTCATGGCAGGCCGTGCAGGAGGATGTGAATAAGCCGTCAGCGCGCAACCCGAATGCGTCCGCCCAACAGCCGGAAAGCAGCGCAGTCAGCCGCTCATGGCCGGAAACACGAAGCGATGCGGAAAAGCAGGCAAAATACAGCTCTGAGGGTAAAAAGCCGCTGGCAGGCGGTGAGAAAGCGCAGACGCGGCAGGTCAAGGATAAATACGACCGCGGAGACGGACGCAAAACGAGGCGCGACGTCGAACCGGAACGCAACCGCGGCCACGAGTCGCACAAGTATTGGCGCGGCGAGTAGAGGACGACATCGGACGCAGTCAACGATACTGAGGGGAGGTAAGTAATGTGGGCAATGTACGGCAGGTAAAGAAACTGGTGACGGGTCATGCCACGGTGGACGGCGCGGGGGTGCGCCTGGTGCGCGTGCTGGGGCGGGACGACGTTTATGACTTCGATCCGTTCCTGATGCTGGACGCATTCGACTCCGCCGACCCGGCAGACTACGTCAAGGGTTTTCCGTGGCATCCGCACCGCGGCATCGAGACGGTGACGTATCTTATTTCCGGGCGCGTCGAGCATGGGGACAGCCTCGGGAACTCGGGCGTGATCGGGGACGGCGACTGCCAGTGGATGACGGCGGGTTCCGGCATCATCCATCAGGAGATGCCCAAGGCCAGCCCGCGCATGCTGGGCGTGCAGCTGTGGCTGAACCTGCCCGCGAAGGATAAGATGTGCGCACCCAAATACAACGGCATCACGCAGGCGCAGATACCCGTGTTGCGCGAAGACGGCGCGGCGGTGCGCGTGATATCCGGCATTTACCGGGGCATGGCAGGGGCCACGCAGGGCGACTATGTGCAGCCGCTGTATCTGGATGTGGAGCTGTCACCCGGTGCGGTTTGGGAGACAAAGACTGATCCGGCGGGCACGCTGTTTGTCTACATCATGGCGGGAGCAGGCGCGTTTGGAGAGCCGGGGGAGACGGTGGCGCAAAAGCACGCGGCGTTGTTTGGGGACGGCGATACCCTCCGTGTGACGGCGGGCGGGGATGGCCTGCGATTCCTGCTGCTGTGCGGCAGGCCGCTCGGCGAACCCGTGGCGTGGGGCGGGCCCATCGTGATGAACACGCCGGAGGAGCTGCGGCTGGCGTTCCATGAGCTGGACGCGGGCACGTTTATCAAGCACAATGTATGATACTGGGGGCAAACGATGATGAAGCGGCTGCTGGCGGGCGTTATCGCGCTGATCTTGCTGCTGGCCGGATGCGGCGCGGACTCCCGGCGCGAGATATACCGCGTCTATGAAGGCCGAAGCGGCGACTGGACGCTGGAGGTGCGCCTTTGGGTGGAGCACAACGGTTCCGTGCTGCTGCCGAAAGACCTGATGCCAGACGCCAGCGGGACTTACACGCGTACTTATTGGGCGATTATGTATCACGGCGACGAGAGTGAAGAGAAGCTTGGAATAATCAGAATGGAAGTAAGAGATACCGGTAATTCTGGAAGCTGGAGCGAGCGCAGAGAGGCCGGATCGGCTTATTTTGAGTTCCAAACCGGAAACAGTTGGGTGAGCGACAACAGCTACACAAACGGAATCCAAGTGGGGGATGCACCGGCTTGTCAAGCGCTGCTGACGGACACGGACGGCAACACGATCATCATTGACGCGCCGCTGGTGAAGACCAAAGGCAATAGATGGGAAGGATACAGCGTGAATTAAACATCCGACGGCTGCGGGACCGAAGCCCCGCGGCCTTTACTCCATTACCTTACCGGTCAATATTGCGGCGGATGTGCGCCATCACGAAGCCCAGCCCCGCAGCTGCCGCGGCACAGAAGGCTGTCATCAGCCACAGCTCCAGCCTGCGTTCAGCATCCAGCGGCGCAAATATGGCTGCGCCTGCCGATGCCAGTGCGCCTGCCGCGAACAGGAAGCCCGATACCGACACTGCCCAGAAAAAGCGTTTGTTGCGCCCGCGGCGGCTCGGCGCGTCCGAGAATGATTCGGGGCGCTCGCCCTCGTATTCGCGCCGCCACACCATGGCGCTGGCCATCTGCCCGACGAACTCCCAGCCAAACTCCTCATAGGTGCGCATGTAGTCCTTCTTGAGTACGGGCTGCATATCCACCACGTAGCGGTATTTCTTGGGCGTACTCTTGGCAAAGCGCATCGCGATGCTGCTCCACTGGCCCACCTTCACCGGATGCCAGCCTGCTGCCGCCTTCTCCTCAAACCAGCTTTCATAGTCCGCCGGTACCACATAACGAAAAGGCGTCAGCCATTGTACATTTTTCTCTGTCATAACAACACCTCCAAATGACGGTGAACTTCGTTGATTCTTGCCGCTTCCTCGCTGAGAATCTGCGTGCCCAGCGGCGTGATGACGTACATCTTCTTGCGGTCATCCTCGCGCACCGCGCGGATGAGCCCGTCTGTTTCCAGCTTGCCGATGCTCTGGTATATGGTGCCCGCGCCCAGCACGATGCGCCCTGCTGTGAGTTCCTTCACGTGCTGCATGATGCCGTAGCCGTGGCGCTCCTCGCGCAGAGAGAGCAGTATATAGAGCATCGTTTCGCTCATCGGGATGTAGCGCTGCCGCGCTTTCTCAATGTTCATCTGCACCTCCTTTATATCACAATAAGATGTATCGCGATGTGATATAACAATACATCACATCGTGATATATGTCAAGCCAATAAATAATGTTTTTTCAGAATAGCGGAAAAATCCCAGAGACAGAATATTCTATATATTATCAAATTTATTACGTTATAATATACCTATATGCTGCGTATACCCAGAGTTGCAGCAGGCGCCCAATTTACGAGAAAAGGATCGAGTATGAAAAAGACACGGCTTTGGTTTATCGCTGTCACTGCGGGGTTTGTGCTGCTGACGGCTGGATGGTTTGCAATCCCCATCGATTACGACTTCTCAAACGCGATGTTTTCCGGCTGGCTTGATTTTGCGCTGGGATATGAGCTGTACGTGATATTTGGCTGGCTGCTCAGCGCGGTGAGGTATCTGCTGGCGGCGGCTTATGCGCTGGCGCTGTTCGCTGTGCTGAAAAACCATCCCAAGCGGCAGAGGTTTATGCTGCTGACAGGCGTCGGCTTCACACTGCTGGGGCTGCTGCTGCTGCTTGGCATGACGCAGCTGGGCTGGTATTTTGCGCACTGGATGCTGCCGTTCGCGTCCTCCATGACGACCTCCGGGCTGCTGGTCATATTGCTGGCCTTCGCTTATCGCATATTCCGGCGCACCCCTGCTGAGGCAGACGGCAGCGAAGGGGAAGTGACTGACCGGGTCAGGCGCGGCTTAGACTGAGGCTTGAGCGATAGAGCGCAAAACGCAGCCGGCGCGAACGATAAAAAAACCCCGATGTTGAATTCATTTCAGCATCGGGGCAAAGCTGCTAACGAAGCAGTCGTGCTAATTATTTCGTATATCTAGCCAGAAGCTCCTGGATACCGGCGGCGTCAAGCGCGCCCAATGCGAAAGCAAGAATGGCCAGCACGGCCACAGAAATATTCTCATTGTCGATATCGATATGAACGTTGCCGATTTCTTTAAAGACAAATCTTTGTTCCTGTTCCTGTTCCTGATCCTGGTCCTGGTCCTGGTCCTGTCGCTGCGCCTGTGCCTGCGCCTGCTCCTGATCCTGATCCTGTCTCCAAGAATAACGTTTATCCCAATAACAAGACATATTATATACCCTCCAATTAGTATTGATATATAATATAATATTTATCTCGTAAAAAAAGGTGACACCACATGAATGCAGGTCACTTAAATATTTTAATATAAAAAACGCTGACGGTAAATTCATTACAGCTCGGAGTAAAGCTGCTGACAAAGCATTACTGTATATTATTTTTGATATCTGGCCAAAACCTCTTCTATTGCAGGGCCGTCAAGCCCGCCGAGCAGCAAAGCAATGATGGCCAGTACGGCCACAGAAATGTTTTCATTATCGAGATCCACATGGACGTTGCCAATCTCTTTAAAGATAAATCTTTGTTCCTGTTCCTGTTCCTGTTCCTGATCCTGGTCCT
This sequence comes from Bacillota bacterium, assembly GCA_023416745.1. Lineage (GTDB taxonomy): Bacteria > Bacillota > Clostridia > Christensenellales > SZUA-584 > SZUA-584. The sequence continues at coordinate 66,479 of JAEZHF010000003.1, read as the reverse complement.
GGTTCTGTCTCTGCGCCTGTGCCTGCGCCTGTGCCTGCGCCTGATCCTGCCACGGCGAGTAACGTCTATACCAACAACAAGACATTAGTATTACCTCCAATTAATATATTTATAAGATATAATATTAAAGCAGATAAAAAAGGTGACACCATATGCATGCAAGTCACTGAATACTGTCAGTTAAGTTAGGAATAATGAATTGCCTGCGGACACAATATCTGCATGACAGGCCAGTTGCAGCGCCAGCCGTTCCATGTTGTACTGAAACTGACGATCTTTGGCTGCTGCTTTATGAAACGTGATTCTATTGCAAATACGTGCGTCAGAGAGCCGTTATGTTCAATGGGACATTCAGGTGCGGTTTTTCGTTTTAAGAAACATTGTCAGTGCCGCGTGCCATTCCTGTTCAGCGCTGGTGGAGTGGAAACCGTCCTCCGGAACCATGGCGGCAAGCTGGCACAGCGTCACCTCGTCCAGACCGTCGAACAGCGCGGCCATGCCGCCGCCGGACAGCACGTCCGCGCCCAGCAGATCAGCGAGGTCTTCAAGGCTGGTGACGCAGCGGCGGATGAGCGCCAGCTTATCGGAGACGCTGCGGCATTTTTGCACCGCTTCGGTGAACGCGCGGAAGGCCTCATCATCCATTTTCGCCCCGTCAACGAAGCATGCGGCCGGGGCGGCGGGTGTAACAGGTGTGACGAACACCGCTTCCGGATGCCCTGTGTCCAGCGCAGCCTTGATGGATGACGCAACACGGGGCAGCGCGTGTCGTGCGTACGCAAGGCCGCTGCTGCTGAGCTCCAACCGCTCCAGCGCTACACCCAGCATGGTGCGAAGGCGCGCGGGAGACAATGCGGAGAGCTGCGCCGCGAGCCAGCTGCGGTCGTCCGCAGACAGGCCGATACGCGACAGATCATGCCCGCACAGCACGCGCCCCAGCGCGTTGGTCAGCACATGTTCGTACGCGCTTAGCAGCAGATCGCGCCAGCCGGGGCTGTACCCGCGCAGCAGCGCATCGATATCTTCCCGCGGCCAGCGCGACAGCAACGCGGCTTCAGTGTCCAGCGCATCAATGTAGGCGCTGATGTATTCAATGCCCGTCAGCCGGGTTAAGTCGGTGCAAAGCGGGTAGTCGATGGAGCCGGGGCATTCATGTGCCGCATAGGTTTTGTCATACGACGAAAAGAACAGGGGAAGGCTGTGTTCAAGCGTGTCCAGATATGCCCGGTTGTGTGTGACGGGTGCGGCCTGCAGCGCTGCAAGCTGTTCATGGGCGCGCGTGACCATGCCGTCAATGATGCCGATGCCCTCACGGCGCAGCGCTTCCGGCGGCCGGAACAGCAGTTCGTGCAGTGCGGCCTCGGGCGATGGCGCGCGTTTCAGAGCGAGCCCGATGGCATACGCGGCAGAGGCCAGCAGCTGCCGGGCAGTCTCCGCGGGCATGGAATTGGACGCACCAAACGTGTACGTGACCGCCATGCGTGCGAGCATACGCTCCAGCTCAAGGCGCGCACTTTGTGCCTGTGCCAGTGAGATGCGCCCGACGGCGACTCCGGCGGCGAGCAGCGCCTGCACATACCGGTCCGCGCCGGTGGGCAGGAAGGGCAGCGCTCTGCCGCGCGTCAGATCAGTCGTCATTGCCATCCTTCGTGTCAGGCGTGTCAGAACCCGTTATATCCATTCCGGCCTGAAACCGGCTGATATGGGGCGTTGCCAGCCACATCTTGCCAAACGTCATACCCTTTCCCGGGAACCTGCGGTTCTTATTCCGGTTCAAACTGCGGTTATTCATTGTCATCCTCCTCGGGTTGCTCCTCATCCGCCGGCTCGGGCGGCAGGCCTTCGCGGATGCGTCTGGCAGCGACGGGCAGCAGCTCATAGAGCAGCCGGTCCATGCTGCCCTCACACCAGTCGCCGTCAAACAGCCGCTTCATCAGCGCCACGGCTTCCGCGTCGTCGATGCCGTCCAGCGACTCTTTTTTGAATTCGTAGAATGCTTCAGCCAGCTCGGCCAGCGTGTCTGCCCAGCCGTCCTGATTGATGTACGGCGAGTCGCAGAAGGCCACCGCCAGCTCATTCACCACACCGCCCGCGAACGCCACGCAACCCGCTGTTTTGAGCGCGCGGGACTGCGCCTCCGCCAGTGCGTGCGCGTCCGCCTCGGTGAGCTTTAGGCCGTAACGCACGGTGACGGCGTTGCACGACAGCAGCGAGAGCGCCGCATCCACTGGGTCAATACGCATCAGTTCCATCCGACAATCACCTCCAAAAACCTCTTGACAATGGCTTCATTTTGTGTTATCATATTTATGTAAAATGACTAATATATGACATAAGCACAAGTTATAATATACCATGGAACGCGTGGGCGGTCAATGGTTTTTTTAGTATCCCCAATAATCTGTAAAATTCATATCCATCTGCTTTTTGTATTATTAATAAATATACGTTTCCCGGATTATGAGGTGGTATTAATGAATTTGAAAAAAATACCGGCTGCGGCTCTTTGGATAATTGTCATCATAATCGTGGCCTTCTTTGCTGCCGGCATCGGCCTTATTGATGCCGAATATGGCGGATATCTCCCGTATCTGGGCGCAGCAGGACTGATCGCAGTCGGTTTTATGATAATAAATAAGGAAGAAGTCTAAAATTGAAGCATACTACGAAGCAGTGATTGCAGGAACAGCTGTCAACGATAAGGGAAGTCTGGGGAACCCGATTGACAACATGCGACTCAAGCCGATTAAGCTGATTGATGAGCAGCTTTTAGCGGACGGCGGGACGGTCTACTCTTTTAAAATACCAACCGGTATGTCCAAGTCACATTACGAGCGTTACAGGGAAGGTCTGGAACAGTATTTAAACAAAAACGTCCGGTTTGCGTTTGATCAGAATCTCATGATTACCGTTTTGGACGGTCCGCTGGTCAAATACAAATAGCAGTGCACAGCAAAAGTATGGATATACCTGACGATTTATTGTTATACTCAGATAAAGTATTTTCTGAAAGGATCATGCCATGAGACTGTTCATCGGCATCAAAACGGGCTGTGAAGCGCATCTGGCCGCGCTGCAGGATGCACTGAAAAAGCTGGGCCGCGGTCGCTTCACGCATCCGGACAACCTACACATCACGCTCAAATTCTTGGGCGAGCTGACGCCGGGCAAGGTGCCCGGGTTGTGTGCGGCCATCTCGGAGGCGGGCGGGGAACCGTTCGTGCTGGAAATCGGCGGCGCGCACATGTTCAACCGCAGCGGTATACTGGCGGCGGACGTTTCGGGTGAAACGGAGAAGCTGGCAGCGCTGGCGGCCCGGCTGGAAACGGCGCTGGAGCAGCGCGGTATCCAGAAGGAAATGAGACCGTTCAAGGCGCACATCACGCTCGCGCGGGACTATCAGCCGGGCGGCAGCCTGAGAGGCATTCCGCAGGCTGGGTGCTCCTTCACCGTGGACGAGGTGGTGCTGTTCGAGAGCCGCCGCGAAAACGGGCGGCTGGTATACATGCCGCTGTTCACACACAAGCTCAAGCCATAAGGACCGCTTTCGTCATATTGCGCGCAATACGCATGGTAATATGAGCTTTTTATTGTTTTACTATGTCAATGCATGTATAATTATTATAGTTTAATATTCTATTCACCCTTAAGCCGACAGTCAACTATGCAACCCGGAGGAATACATATGAGAAGAACCATCGTGACATTGCTGGTGCTGATTTTGGTGCTGAGCCTGTTTCCTGCAGTTTCAATGGCAGCGCCTTTCACAATCAGCGCCAACGGAACGTATGACCTCGACGACTTTGGCACATTCCCTGTGATTACCATTGAACCGGGCCTCAGCGTTACATTCGTGGGTGACACGGGCGTGACATACCTGTTTGTCCGGTTTGTCTGCGGTGAAGGTGTCAGCCTGACCATTCAGGATGTTCATATAGAAAGCCCCAGCTCCGGCGGATCCTGTGCCATATCATTTTCCGGCGAAGGCAATGCGCTGACGCTGACGGGAACCAACATCATCGGCGGGAGCGACAACGTTCCCTGCGTGCGCGTGGAGGAAGGGACAGAGCTGACGATCAATGGCCCGGGATCGCTCCAGGTGTCGGGCGGCATGCGGGCTGCAGGCATCGGCGGCGGAAACGGCAACGGATGCGGCAGCATCACGATTGCAGGCGGCGGCATTACCGCCACGGGTGGTATGCAGGGCGCGGGTATCGGCGGCGGCTATCTGGGCAGCGGCGGCAATATATCAGTGACCGGCGGGACGGTTAATGCGACGGGAGGTACCTGGAGCGCAGGTGTCGGAGGCGGTTTTCAGGGCAGCACCGGAAATATATCAATATCAGGCGGCAGCGTGACGGCGGTTGGCGACCCAGCTGGTTCCGGTATTGGAAGCGGCTATCAGGGGGGCAGCGGCGTTATACGTATCTCGGGAGGAACTGTGATCGCGCGAAGCCCTAATATGGGCGCGGGTATCGGCGGCGCATGGTACAGCGGCGGCGATCATATCACGATTTCCGGCGGTGATATTACCGCCACAGGCGGCTGGGGCGGTGCCGGTATTGGCGGGGGTTATCAGGGCATCGGCGGCACGGTTGTCATTGAAGGCGGCAGTGTGAAAGCGACGGGCGGGACGGACGCTAAGGATATTGGCGCAGGAAAAGACGGCGGTGGCGGCGGCACACTGGATATTGATAATTGCGCGGAAGTTGAACTAGCAATGAACGGTACCAATGCATCTGTCACTTTTGGAAACTGCTACATCAAAGGCGCGGGTGCGGGTGCGCTGGCGGGCGCGTATGTTGACGGCGAGCTGTTCGAGGATACAGTTATTGACGTGGCGGATGATGACCTGGCAAGCGGAAGCGGGTATACCGTCAGCGGCAGCACGGTGACCTTAGAGAGCAGCTCATATGATTTTCTGATTCTTGGTGACACAACGGACCGCAGCATCGTGGTAGATTCAGGTGTGGAAACTGGCGTTGTGCTTTTTGACACAGGCATTGAGCTGTTTTCGGGCAGCGCGCTGGCCATTGAGAGCGGCGCGAGCGCGCAGGTGCAGCTTTTGGGGAGCAGCGTTCTCAAGAGCGGCACCGACTGCGCCGGGCTTCAGTGCCCCGAAGGCGCTTCGCTGAGCATAACCGGCAGCGGTTCTTTGACAGCGGAAGGCGGTACGAACGGTTCGGGTATCGGCGGCGGCAACTACCAAAATGCCGGCAGCATCACGATCGGTGCGGAATCCGATGTTACCGCATCCGGGGGAGAATACGGCGCGGGCATCGGAGGCGGGTATTACGGCAACAGCGGCACGATTGTTGTTGCAGGCGGGCAGGTCATTGCGCGCGGCGGGCGGTGCGGCGCGGGTATCGGTTCCGGCTTTTATGCGGACGGCGGCGGCACCATCAGTGTAACCGGCGGTACGGTGACGGCGACTGGCGGAGATACCGGCGCAGGGCTGGGCGGCGGCAACAGTACGGGCGGCGGCACAGTCACGATAGAAGGAGGTACCGTTACCGCAAAAGGCGGCGGCGATGCGGCGGCGATAGGCGGCGGTATATTTGAAGGCGGCGGCGATGTCCGCATCACGGGCGGTCTGGTGTTCGCCCAAGGGGGGGCCGGGCAGCACGATATTGGACCCGGAGCAAACGGTTCGGGCGGTACGCTGGAGATATCCGGTACTGCGGATGTGTTATTGCGAAATGACAGCTGCGTTGAACCGGCCGATACGGCGCACACGCACCTGACGGTGACAGAGCTGACAGACGGAAAGGTTTACGGCATCATCACCCTGCCCGACGGATGGGCGCCGGATTTTGGTGCGTATCTGCGGTTCTATACGCTGACTTATAACGCGAACAACGGGCTGGGTACTGAGCCTGAATCGGCAACTCAGTATAAAGGCACCACGGACACAGTGGAAAACGGCAGCGGACTTTCGCGCACACATTATGAGTTCAGCGGATGGAATACGTCAGCGAATGGAAACGGAGCAGCATATGCACCGGGAGATGAATTCACTTATATGTCTGACACCACGCTTTATGCGCAGTGGACGGCAAAGCCGGTCTTGGTTTCTTCGGCCGGCGGCGGGAATGGAAGCGGCACGATCTACACCGGAGGCCGCATCACGCTGACACCCAACATCCCCGGCGGCACATGGGAATGGGATGAAGAATACTTCTCGGCCACGTTCAACAGCCCGGCCACGTTCACGGCAATCAAAGCGGGAACGTCCAGCATCATCTACACCGTGGATGGCGTGAGTATAAGCTACGAGGTCACGATTGAGGAGAGCAAGCTGCCCGGCACAGGACAGGATTTTACATGGGTGTACGTATTGGCGGCTTTTGCAGCGCTGGCGGCGAGCGGAGGCGTTTTACTGAGAGGTAGAAAGCCAGCTTGAAAACGTTTAAAAAAGCATAAAGACACAGAAAAGCCCGCGTGGTTGCTGTCGGTACAAGACAGAGGGGCTGGACGATTCAGCGGTGATGTGCTGCTCCTCCCTGAAAACTTTTATCGCTGGTGAACACAGGCACAGCCCAAGCTTTAATGTGGCAAAGATTGCTTGCCTTCTAAGATGCGGTTATACTGAACATAAACGGCTAATGAAAATATACGGAGGCACCATGAGAAGAATCACAACGTTACTGATCGTCACCGCGCTGATATTTGGTCTGAGCGGGCCCGTCACGACACTGGCGGCAGAAGGTGACAACCAGCCGCCCATCGTCACCGCTCCGGGCTCCATAGTTGTCATAGAAGACAACACGTCGGCGCTGACGGGCATCAGCTTTGCTGACCCGGATGCAGGCTCAGGCAGTGTCACCGTGACGTTTTCCGTACCCAGCGGTACGCTGAACGCGCTCTCAGGGACCGAAGTCACAGCAGCCGGCAGCGGCACGGGCACACTCACCCTGACCGGAGCTATTGCAGGTATCAACGCATTTATTGCCGCCTCCGGCGTCACATTCACAACCGCGCCCAATGCAACATCAAACGTGACGCTGACCGTTCATATCAGCGACAACGGGCATACGGGCGACGGCGGCGCATTGACCGACAGCACGACAGCCACGCTGACAGTGTCCGCCGTCAACGACGCGCCGGTCAACCATGTGCCGGGCGCACAGACGGTGACGAGAAACGAGACGCTGGTGTTTTCCGCAGCGAACGGCAATCAAATCTCTGTCAGTGATGCGGATGCGGGCGGCGGCACAATCCAAGTGACACTGACGGTAACCAACGCATATGTCACACTCAGCGGCACATCAGGCTTGTCTTTTATAGTTGGCAGCGGGGCAAGTGACGCTACGATGACGTTCCAAGCCGCCATAGCCGACATCAACATGGCCATGAACGGGCTGACGTTTACCCCCACCCCGGGCTACACCGGCGCGGCTTCTTTGCAGATTGTATCAAATGACCTGGGGCTTTCCGGCAGCGGCGGCACTCAAACGGATACCGATACCATTGCCATCAGCGTACTGCCCGTTTACAACGCCAACGATTTCTCAAAACTGAGAACCTTCCTCAACCAGCCCTCGGCTGTGTCCGGCCAAACCAACGGTCAGCAGATCAACGCCGCCTATCACCCCGACAACCCCACAACATGGACGGGTGTGGCATGGTCGTCCACAGAGCCGCACCGCGTTGTGTCCATCGGGGCTTTGGGTGAGTGGTATAACAAATCACTGGCCGGGCCGCTGGACCTGAGCGGTTTATCGCAGTTGACCTATTTGCTTGTCACGCAAAACAATCTGACATCGCTGAATGTGAGCGGAGCGGCGGCGCTCGAGACGATATTTTGTTTTGACAACAGCTTAACGTCGCTTACGCTGTCGGGCAACACATCGCTCGTCAATATATATTGCTCGGACAATCTTCTGACCTCGCTGGATTTGAGCGGCGCACCGAACCTGAACGGGATACAGTGCGGAAGCAACGATCTGACCTCACTGAATGTGACCGCCAATGCCGCGCTGCAAAACCTTTACTGCGGCGACAATCAACTGGCGTCGTTGGACGTCAGCCATAACGCCGCGCTGGCCTCGTTGTCGTGCGCACAGAACGTGCTCTCGCAGCTGAATGTACGTCACAACCCCGCGCTGACAGAGCTGACCGTCGCAAACAACCAGCTGACCGCTCTGGATGTCAGTGCCAATCCGCTGCTGACCGGCCTGTTTTGCAGCGACAATGCGCTCTCCGCGCTGGATATCCGCGCCAACACTGCTTTAGAGCAGCTCGCCTGCGACAACAATGCGCTCACCGCACTGGATATATCCCGCAACACCGCGCTGACTCGGCTGATTTGTGATAACAATCAAATCGCATCCTTGAGCTTTGCCAATAATCCCGCGGTGACGCATATTGAATGCCGAGCGAACCGCCTGACCTCACTGGATCTGCGCGCGCTGGCGGCATCGACCGAGCTGAATTGCTCAGATAACCGCCTGACAAGCATTCAGGCCGTTTCTTCCGGCGCAAATATTTCCGTCACGGCCAACGGCAACGGGTATGTGGAGCTGCGGTTATTTAACCCGTTCCTCGGAGACGCACCGCAGGTGACCGCCGTTGCGGGCGCGGGCGCGCCGTTTATACGCTGGACCGATTCGGGTGTGGCGGTGTCCGCCACAGAGACGTATACACTCACTGCAGGCAGCAGTTACTCTCTGACAGCGCATTTTCTCTCGCTCACTGCCAGCGTACCCACCGGCAATATTTACACCGGAGGCCGCATCACGCTCACGCCCACCATCCCGGGCGGCACATGGGGATGGGATGAAGAATACTTCTCGGCCACGTTCAACAGCCCGGCCACGTTCACAGCACTCAAAGCGGGAACGTCCAGCATCATCTACACCGTGGATGGCGTGAGTACAAGCTACGAGGTCACGATTGAGCAAAGCGAGCTGCCCGGAACTGGACAGGATTTCACATGGGTGTGGGCGCTGGCCGCGTTTGCCATCATTGCAGTCGTTTCAACAGTTTTCCTGAAGCACAGAAAATCTGCAGGAAAACAGGGAGTTCAACGGTAGTACGCACAAGCACAGGATATGGATGAGACTGGTCGTTTAATTGTTTGCAGCAGAACAGACCAACTCAACGGGCATAATATTACGGCAGGTATTTAAATTGATCAAACAGGCGGCAGCCCGCATTCTTGCGGGCTTTCAGGATTTCTTCAAATCCACTTGGCAGCACAAATCAGGGCGCGTGCTGCTGTCGGCGGCGGGTGTTCTGCTGTTGGTAGCGGCGGGTCTTGGCATCGGGCTCTATCTGGAAGGCATCACGGCCGGCCATAACAGCCAGGCGCTGCTCGGCAAATATGAGCAGTCTGCGAGTACGGCTGCGCTGGAAAACACTGCTTTGGGATCTTCTGAAAACAGTGCGGATAACAACGTGCAGACGGCAGGTTTTGACACGCCGAAGACCATAGACGGATATTCGGTGATAGGTACACTGACGCTGGAGAAGACGTCTCAGACGCTGCCGGTTATCCTTGATTACAGTGAAAAGGCGCTCAAAGTGTCGGTGTGCTGGTATAAAGGGGCGCAGCCGGGTGAAATGGGCAACATGGTGATAACAGGCCATGACTATGCGAGCGGTGCGCACTTCGGCAGACTGGCCGAACTGACGGAGGGAGACCGCGTCACGTTCGCCGCGCCGGACAGGACTTATGTTTACGAGGTATATGAAACCGAGATCATCCGGCCTGACCAGCCCGAGAAGCTGGACGATTATCAGGGACCCACAGCGTTGACGCTGCTGACCTGCACCAGCCACGGCAACCGGCGCTTGGTGGTACGCTGCAAACTGACGCCGTAGCCGCTTTATCCGCAGCTGACGGTATTCAGCGCGGGTGAGGCAGCACTGCAAGTGCCGCCGATGCTGAGCTCCCTTACGAATACGATAAAAACAGCCGGTCATGTCACCGGCTGTTTGTGTCTTGGCGCGAGAGCTGTTGTTACAGCGGCAGAACAGTCTTGCCGAATTCGTTGTTGACGATCTGCCCCAGGCAGCTGTATATCGCGGACGCACCGCAGAATATGCCCACCCATCCGGCGATCAGCTTGATGGCGTGTATTCCGGTAAAGTCACCCAATGACAGCAGCAGAAACAGCACTGTGAGCGACAGGAACACGATCTGTGTGATGCGGTTGTGCCTCAGCGTACCGATGAACATGAACAGCGTGAACAGGCCCCACAGCAGCAGATAGAAACCCATGCTCGTCTCATCCGCGCCGTTGATTCCCGTGAAAGGATTGTTCCAGATCAGCACCAGCGACCACCAGAAAAAGCCGTAGGCTGTGAAGGCGGTGCCGCCAAATGTGTTCCTGTTCTTGAATTCGATGATGCCCGCAATGATTTGCGCCACGCCGCCGAGGCAAAGCCCCATCGCCAGTATCACGGCGGACAGCGGAATGATGTTTGCGTTGTGCAGGTTCAGAAGAACTGTCGTCATACCAAAGCCCAAGAGCCCCAGTGGTCCCGCGTTTACAATGCCGTTCTCAGTCTTTTCAGTTGCCATTTATCTCTCCTGTGATTGAAAATTGAGCCGTCGCATATACTAACACGGTTCGACATCGAATTCAATGTGAAAATAAATGAAATACATAAGCCACAAATTTCAGCTGCGCAAAAAAGCCTGACTGGTTTCACACCGTCAGGCTTTTTTATGGATGCTTCGTTGATGGTCTTATGACTGCACCCGCCGCCGGGCAGCCGACGGAGCGGGCTTGCCCGTATGCACCGCGCCGAACTTCAGCGCTTCGGTGGGGCAGGTTTTGACGCAGTCGCCGCAGCGCACGCATTCGGCGCTGTTGGGCGTTACGGATGGGTCGATGTCCGCCTTGCAGGCCCGCGCGCAGGCTTTGCAGTGCGTGCAGGCCGATGTGTCCAGCCGGATGCCGAACACGGATATGCGGTTGAAGAAGCCGTATATCGCGCCCAGCGGGCACAGAAAGCGGCAGAAGGGCCGCCAGATGAACACCGACAGCGTGACGATGCCGACGAGTATCAGCATCTTCCAGGAGAACAGCCAGCCGACGCTCTGCTGCAGCGATGTGTTCAGCGCCACCAGCGGTATGCCCGCCTCCAGCGTACCGGCGGGGCAGATAAACTTACAGAAAGCGGGCGACGCCACGCCGTTCTGAATGTAATACACCACGGGCATCAGCAGCACGAACACGCCGAGCATCACATACTTGCCGTATTTGAGCCACGCAAACGCGCGTTTATGCCGCAGCTTGCGGGAGGGTATCTTGTGCAGCAGCTCCTGTATCAGCCCGAACGGGCAGGCCCAGCCGCAGATGAACCGGCCCAGCAGCGCTCCGGCGAGCACCAGAAAGCCCAGCACGTAGAAGCTGACCTTGAAGTAGACGGAGCCGATGGCCGACTGCAGTGAGCCCAAAGGACACGAACCCACCGCACCGGGGCACGAGTAGCAGTTAAGACCCGGTACACAGACGTTTTTGAGAGGCCCCTGATAGATGCGGCCTGTCCAGAAGCCCTTGAGGTTGATGTTGTAAAGCAGTGCGGTGAGCGCCTGCACAATGCGCCGCCTAACCAATTCCGATGCACTCCAGACAGATGAATACCGCTTTGGCGAGTATCACGGGCAGGTCGCCGAATATGATGCCCAGTGCCAGCAGCACGCCGCCGCCGCCGAAGAGCGCCGTCTGTACGGCTTTTCGCTTTGTGCGGCTCATTGCGCCATGGCCTCCTCAATCGCCGTCTTGAAGCTTTCGTAGTTCGCCGCGCCGCCGAAGATCTCGGAAATGGTGCCGCCCGGCTTGAGCACGAACGTCTGAGGTATGAACTGAATGAGGTAGTCTGAGCCGAAGGGCGCACCGTCTATGGAATACGCCGTGGGCAGCGTGTAACCGCTGCTGTCCATGAAGCCCTGCGCGGTCGCTTCGTCCTCACCGATATCGATGATGATGAATTCGACTTCGCCGCCCATCTCGGTGTACAGCTGCTCGATCTCCGGCATCTCGGCGACACACGGCGGGCACCACGTGGCGAACAGGTTGATGAACACGGGCTTGCCGAGTTTCTCGGACAGCGTGAACGTGCCGCCGCCCGTCATGGGCACCGAAAAGTCGGGCAGCGTTTTGCCCGCATCAAATCCGTATTCAGCTGTCGGAGCTTCGGGCTGCTCGGGGGCTTCGGGCGCTTCGGTCGCCTCGGGCTGCTCGGTGGCCTGAGCGGATGTCTCCGCGGGGGCTTCTACGGGCGGTGTGACGATAACGTCGGGCTTTGTGGTGTCCGGCCCGCATCCGGCCAGCGCCAGTGTCAGTAAAGTCATGATAACGGCCAATGCGGCCAGTCGCTTCATTCTCAATGCAAATTCCTCCGAATAGTGGTTTGATAATACCACTATACCGCCTGACAGGGGTTGCGTCAACCTGTACGCGAGGTGCGAAGAGATGTCATTTTCGCAGGTTACGGATGTCAGCCGTTTTGCTGCAACGGTTTGGGCTATCGCAATATGACGAGCGGGAATCACCCCTGCATGCGCACCCATATTGCTCAAGCCGCAGGGCGCGGCCGTGGCTACCGCTGCGGCGATGCCAGACACTGTTTCATCATATCCAGCGCTTCGGCGTCGATGTGGCCGGTGAGCGTCAGCGACCGTGTCAGTTCTCCAAAGGCCAGCGGAAAAAAGCCGTTCCGGAAATACAGCTTGCCCAGCCGCAGCAGTACGCTGTCGTCGGTCACCAGATTTAAGAGCTGCCGCGCGCGGTCAAACAGGTCGAACTCGCCCAGCTGCAACAGCAGGTCCAGCAGGCCGAATATGGGCGCTATATAGGCTTGCGATGCCTCCGCATCGTCCGCCAGCGGGTAGCACGAGATGCCCCGTTCGATCTTCTCCGCGGCGTTCATCACATCAAACCACGTGCCGCTGCCGCGCGGCGGAGCGGAAACGCCGCTGTCCAGCAGCGCACACAGTCGGCGAAGAAACAGCGCTTTGTCCGCGTCATCCCCGCTTGTCACCCTTTCCAGCGATGCCGCCGCGTCCCTGAACTTGCGCAAATGCAGCAGGCAGGCGCCTTCGTTATAGTCTAATCTGTCAGCGGAAGCGGCATTTTGCGCGCGGGCTGTGCGGATGAACTCAAGCGCCGTCTCAAACTGCCGCAGCGTGTAGAATACATCGGACAGGAACAAGTACCGCGCCGGGTTCTGCGCGGGCTGCGCCAGACGTGTCAGCTGCGCTTTGATCGATTTTACCGGCATCTTGTTTTCCAGCAGCATGCGCCCCAGCTGCAGATACGCGTCTGTGTAATCCGGGTTGCTCCTGATGGCCGCGCGGCTCCAGCGCAGCGCTTCCTCACGGTCGCCCAGCTCGTCATAAATACCAAGCAGCATATACTGCGACCGGTAGCTGCCGACGCCGGCGGCGTAGCTGTAGAGCAGCGGCGGCTCGCCCATCTTCAGGCATTTTTTGAACGATTTGATGGCCGTGAGGTATTTTTTTCGGCGCAGAAAGTCGCTGGCACGGATAAACTCAAGGTCAGTGAAGTCGGGGTACAGCTTAAGGCCCTCCTTGATGAACCGCTGCTGATCCTCCGTTTTGCCCAGCAGTTCGCAGCAGGATATGATGCGGATCAGCATCTTGGAGCTGAATCCTCTGCGGCTGTCGAATTGTTCCCAGCTTTTCAGATACCACGACAGTGCATCCTCAAACTGCCGCAGCGAATAACATTCGTTGCCCATGTTACAGAGCATAAACGGATTGTCCGGCTCCTTTTCCAGCTCCTTTCTGATCAGGGCGATGTTGCGTTCGCGCTTTTGCTTGGATGTCACCACGCTGTTCAGATAACCGCGGTGGTAGATGCGGATGTCAGCCATGCCCACTCGGCTCACCGGTACGCTGTCGTTCACCAGCTGCTCATGGATATCACCCTTGAACCGGTAGCCCCTGCGGTTGCGCACCAGCCGGACGTTCATATTGGATATCGTTTTGCTCCTGTCCGGCACATCCCCCATGAAGCTGAGCGTCTGAAAGTAGTAGATGTCGGCTTCGTTGTCCCTCAAAAGCAGTTCGCACAGCTTTTGGGTATCCGCCGCTTCAAATTCATCGTCCGCGTCCATCAGCAGTATCCAGTCCATCTCTGCCTTGCCAAGCGCAAAATTGCGGGCATGGGCAAAGCTGTCGTCCCAGTCGAATTCATAGACCTTTGCGCCGAAAGACTGGGCAATATGCTGTGTCCGGTCGGCAGAGCCGGTATCCACGATCACGATTTCATCCGCCAGATGCCGGATGCTTTCAAGGCACCGGCCCAGCATGGCTTCTTCATCCTTCACAATCATACACAAACTGATAGACATGTTTTCTCTCCTGGCTGTTTATGTAAGCGCCGCAGCTTCGGCGGCGCTGCAGAACTGCTTTACTGTCTGGCGTCGTAATAAGCCACAAGCGTTGCGTCGTAGGTCGCGTCCAGGTTCTCATAATACAGCCGCGTATAAGCCAGATAGTATTTTGGAACCAGCACGGCGGCGCTGCCGCACGCGATTTCCACATACGTCGGCGTATCATCCGTGTAATACGAGGCTGTCGTGGTCGGCGACACCTGAAGCTTGACGCGGATCGTTGCGTCGGTTGAGGTGTTTCTCACATAATACGAGTACAGGCTCTTTTCTGAGCTGTTCAGCACCAGCGTGGTACCGGTATCGCCGGCAGCGACACTGCCCACGGTCACGTTGCTGGACGTATACGCCACACCGATGTCCAGATTGCCCTGAGCATCCACCGCAATCGCCACGGGAGTCGTTCCGTATAGGCCATAAATCAGCGATTTCATATCCTGAGCGACCATGTCAAATGCAAAATTATTAGGCATATATTGCCCTCCTTGATCTGTCGGATAAGGTCTATCCGGGTAAATTTGGGCACAAGGCCCAATGTATGCGGCACTTTTACTGATGTAGCGGCATTGTATAATATGTGATTTCTCTCTCATGAGTGACACTAAAAAAAACGTACACACAGTCTGATACAGGTATACATATATTATCAGGGACGTTTTTGGCGGAGGTATCATCATGGAATGTGAACAATGCGTATCCGAAGGCCGCCAGCTCGTGCTCGCGGGCAGATATGCCGAAGCGATAGACCGGCTCAGCGCGTACATCAAAGCTTGTCCGGGCAGCGCGGAGGTATCGAGCCTGCTGGCGCTGGCTTACCAGCGAGCAGGCAAACCG
The DNA here is from genome assembly GCA_023416745.1 of Bacillota bacterium. GTDB lineage: Bacteria > Bacillota > Clostridia > Christensenellales > SZUA-584 > SZUA-584. The sequence continues at coordinate 51,275 of JAEZHF010000003.1, read as the reverse complement.
GAGGAAGCGGAAGCGTCGGCGATGAAGGGCCTGATGTACGAGCCGGAGCATGCCGGCTTGCTGCGCCGCATGGGGGAACTCTGCCGGGACGCCGGGCAGTACAGCCGCGCCTGGCGCTTTCTAAACCGCGCGCAGCGGCGTATGGACGGCGACGGACGCAGCGAATGTTTGCTGGCCATGACCGCGATGGAAGAACAGGGCCGCGTGGACACGGCCTATACCGACGCACCGCGGGGCAAGAAGACGGCCATCATCATCGCGGGGATATTTCCGCCCGCAGGCGGCTCGGGCGTATGGCGGACGCTCAAGCTGATAAAGTATCTGCGCACCTTTGGATGGGAACCTGTGGTGGTGACGATGGCACAGAAGGTGAATTCCGTGACGGATCCGCTGTACGAGCAGCTGCCGGATGACCTCTGCGTGATCCGCATACCGCGTCCGATGGCTTCCGAGGACATGGTACGGCTGTCGCTGCACCGGCTGTCGCTGATCACCACGTTGGAGACGTTTGCCGCCTACAAAGCGCGGGTGGCCGGCTTGTCCGGGGTGCAGCGCATGAACGCGCTGTTCTTTCCCGATCAGGATATATTCTGGGCACATCACATTGCAGATACGTTGTCACAGCACATGAACCTGAATACGGCGGATCTGATTTACACCACCTCCGGCCCGTACGCCGCTCACATCGCGGGGTATTTTCTGAAGGAGCGCACGAACCTGCCGTGGGTGGCCGATTTCCGCGATGAGTGGACTCATAACCCGGTGATCTGGCCGGACAAAACGCTGCTCAACTACCGGATATGCCAGCAGCTGGAGCGCGCGATATGCGAAGGCGCGGACAGGGTGCTGTGCGTCGTGCCCAACGCCGTGGATAACTATGTGAAGGACGTGGGTGTGCCGCGTGAAAAAATAGTATGCGTCACCAACGGCTACGACGAGGAGGATTTCGAGGGCCTGCCGTCCGCGCAGCAGGGCGAGAGGTTCACTCTGGTGCACAACGGCATGCTGTATGCCAACCGCACACCCGATCCGGTGATACGCGCCGTGGCCTGGCTGGCGGATCGCGGCGAAATCAGCCGTGACCGGTTCCGCCTGCTGGTGGGCAAGACGGGCAACAACGCCCGGTGGCAGAAGGTGATCGCGGATGTTGGGTTGGCGGACGTCGCGGAGACGGAGGAGACGATGCCGCACCGCCCGAGCATGCTGCGCACTGCCCGTGCGGACGCGCTGCTGCTGATGCTGGGCCCGACTAAGAATTTCCTCAATACGTGCACGGGCAAGCTGTTTGAATACCTGCGCTTCCGCAAACCGATTATCTGCATGGGGCCTCAGGGCAGCATCGCTCATACGATCATTGAGGAGGCGGGCGCGGGCGTCAACGTGGAATACAACGACGTCCGGGGCATTGCCGCCGCCATACTCAGCCTGTACAGGCGGTGGGAAGCGGGGGAAACGCTGACCGTACCCGCGTCCGACATATCGCGATACGACCGAAAGAACACCACCTGCCGGCACGCGGCTGTGTTCGACGCCGCGGCATCGCAGCCCGCATCGCCGCTGCCTGCGGATGCGCGCCTGCTGCTCGCCCGGGAGCTGATTGACAGCGAGGCGCGCAAGGCTGATGAGCTGAAGCTTCGGGTTTTCCAATATCATGATTATAACGGAACGATTGCGCTGACCGATCATTGGTACCGGAATGGAGAGATCACCGCAAACGCCTGCATGTACCGCGCGTGCGCGCTCAACGCGCTGGGCCGCTTCGGCGAGGCGCTGGAATATCACCGGCGGGCCGTGAAGCTGGACCCACTGCTGGCCGACGCGCGCTTTCGGGATTACCCCGCCCTAGATGCCTATGACGAAGCGCTGTCGCCCTGCATCGGCTGCGGGTCAGAGGAGGCGGACACGGTATTTGTGTGCAACCAGACGATGACCTCCACCAGCTTCGGTACCATGAACCCGATACGCATATGGAAGCGCTGCCGCCGGTGCGGCCTTGTGTACAGCGCGGTGCAGCCCACGCAAGCGGCAATAACGGAATACTGCAAGCGCATCGCGCATGAGCAGCGCGAGAACGGCAAGGCATACGGCGCGTCCGAACAGAACAACGCGGCAAAATTTCTGGCGATGTCCAAAACACGGCTGGCGAATATTGAAGGCATACTGGGAAATAAGGAGAGCCTGCTGGACATCGGCGCGGGTGCGGGCACGCTTGTCGCGCAGGCGATTAAGGACGGTTGGGACGCGGCTGGCCTGGAGTATGTGCCGGAGGCGTGCCGGCAGGCGCAGACACTCAACGGTGTACAGCTGATACCGGAGGACCTCTATCAATACAGCCCCGGGAAGCTGTTTGGCGCGGTCACGATGCTGGGGGTGATCGAGCATCTGCTCCGGCCCAAGGATGCGATCAGGCGGGCGGCGGCGCTGCTGAAGCCGGGCGGCGTTTTCGTGATAGCCACACCCGTCAGCGACAGCCGTTACTGCAGATCCGTCCGTCCGGTCAACGATTTCTGGTGGAATGAGCCCGGTCACCTGTGCTATTTCAGCGACGCGACGATGCGGCAATACCTGGAGGAAGCAGGGCTCAACATCGTGAAGTCGGAGGATTCGCCGCAGGGCTTCGGGCGTATGGAGTATTACGCGGTGAAGAAGTAGAGGATGAGATGTAGTGACAAAAGACCGCGGCAGCAGGTGATGGGTACAAGCCCATCCCGTATATCCATCACGGACAGACGATTTCCACCAAGTGAGCAATAGTAAGGCGCGGCAATATCCCGGGATATTACCCTTGGATTTGGCTTTATTATAATGCCATGAAAGAAATTCTGCAAATGGATTCCTTTTATGTAACTTTTGCTGATAACAAAAAGCTCCCCGCTGGGGAGAGCCTAGATAATCGTGTTTTTTATAAACCCACCAGCGCCATCAGCGGGAGCAGGCCGATGGGGATGAACAGCGACAGCGCCATGTCGCCCGTCTTCACCTTCTTGAGGCCCAGCATGTTGACCGCGATGCCGAACAGTATGATACCGCCCACAGCGGAAATCTCGCTGACCACGGCGCTGTCCAGACCGCCCGCGAACAGCGAGAAGCCCAGTGTCAGCAGCCCCTGGTATAACAGCACCGAGAACGCGGAGAACATCACACCGATTCCCATCGTGGACGCAAGGAACACCGACGTGACCCCATCCATGATGGACTTGGTGAACAGTATGCTGTGGTCGCCCGAAAGCGCGCTGGACAGACAGCCCATGATGGCCATGGAACCGACGCAATACAGTATCGACGCGCCCGCGAAGCCCTCGGCGAAGGAGCCGTCCGCCACCTTCATGCGGCTCTGCAGCCTGTTTCCGAGGCTTTCCAGCTTATCGTCGATGCGGATGAGCGTGCCCAGCAGCGTGCCGATGATCAGGCTCAGAATCATCACCAGCAGGTTCTGCGTTTTGACGGCGTAGGTGATGCCCACACCCACCACACCCAGCGCGATGACGTCCGTCAGCGCCTTCTGGTATCGGGCGTGAAGCTTGTTTTTGAAGAACAGGCCGGCGATGCTGCCGGCAATAACCGCGAGGAAATTGACTAAAACGCCAAGGAACATAATGTATCCATCTCTTTTCTAAATATCACAGCAACATCCATATTAGCGGTTATGAGAGTATATATCAAGGGGTTGATGCTATTTGACTTGGAATTCGGGCATACGCACCTCGCGAATCTCCTCCCCGTGGAAAAGCCGTGAGAGCACCACAATGGCGCGGTAAGTGCCGCTCGGGAGATTAAAGCCCGAAAGTTCGGCTGAGAACCAGTCCTTTTCACCCGGCTCCAGCGCAAGGCTGCCCAGTGCGGACGCGGGTCCGCAGCCGATCCAGTCGCCGTTGTCCTTCATTTCGATCTGGATTTCCGTATCCGCGAGCGTCACGCGGCCCTCGGACGGGTTTAAAACAACCAGCGTCAGATCTCCCGCATCCGCCGCATAGGGGCGCGGGTCCGCGGTGACGCGCACGCCTTCCGTCAGAATAAAATACGCATAGGCCTGCATGTCCGTCTCAAGCTTCAAATCCTCAGATACGCTGAGAGAGACGCGGTATTCTCCCGGGCTGATGCCGTCGTAGCTGCCCACCGGCAGGGGCATCCGTGCGCCATCCTTGATTTCGTCGGGCGTGCCGCAGTATCCCATACCGCGCAGAGCTGTCCATTCGCCGTCCGTCAGCCGCTCCAGCTGCGGTGCGAGCGCGCCAAAGACCCTTTCCCCGGCGGGAATGTGAACTGTGACAATTATGCTTTCGATGTCTTGCGGATATGTCTGATAAGGAACAGACAGGCTGAAGGGATCATCTGGCGTGGCTGCAGCCTGAACGGGAGCCGCTGTTGGCGCAGCGTGACTGAGGGCTGCTGCCGCCGTTGCGGAGGGCAAAGGTGCTGCACCGGCATTCGGGGGTGAACATGAAACCATCAATAGGGCAATGCATAAGATCAGCGCAGGCAGAAGCGGACATCTTTTCATCAGCAGACTTCCTTTGTGGATATATTTGCATATTTGACGCCCGGCGCTCCGGTTTTGTTCCGCATACGCCTATACCTGTTTCTTCTTGACCTGTTTTCCGTCCGCAAACTGCTCATTGTATTCCTCGCGGCCATCCCGGTTCAGCCGTACCCAAGCGCCGTGCTTAATGCCGCCGCGGAAATGCCCCGTCTGCCAGAGCTGTCCGTCCTCGCGGTAAAACAGCCATTCTCCTTCCATCAGCTCGTTTTCATACGGGCCTTTTGCCTTGACGCGGCCGTTCTTATAAAAGTAGGTGAGGCGACGGCCGTCATGGACATAGACGGGCTGGCCGTTGGCATAAGTTTTCTTTTCCTGCATGGAACTTTCTCCTTTGCGATGTCAGCAAAAAGGCCAGTCCGCTTAAACTGGCCTTTTGAACACTTCTGATGTTTATTGTGCGTGCTGCCGATAAGTATTATTCTTCGGTCTTCGGAGCTTCGGGTTCCTGCGGCGGCGCCGGGGGAGCCGGAGGAGCCTGCGGGGGCTGCTGCTGCTGCTGATACGGATTGTATGGCTGCTGCTGCTGCGGCTGCTGATACGGATTGTACGGCGGCTGCTGCGGCTGCTGGTACGGGTTGTACGGCGGCTGCTGCTGCGGCTGCTGCGGCTGCTGGTACGGGTTGTATGGCGGCTGCTGCTGCGGCTGCTGATAACCCGAGTATGGATACGGGTATGCGGCTTGAGCGGATTTGTCCTTCACCAGCGCGAGTATGCCGCCGATGAGCAGGCAGATTGAGGCGAATATGCCCCAACCGGACAGACCGGCCAGAACGCAGGCAACGATCATGAGAATACCCGCCACCACGTTTTTCTTTTTGGCAAGAGCACCGCCCACGATGCCCATAACCGCGCCCACCAGGCCAAGAGCACCGGCGACATACATGTAGGTCGCCAAGCCGTTTATGGCTCCGCTCGCATAATCACCCAAATCGACGTCGTAATCGAAGGTATAATCACCTCCGTCGTAATCGAAGCTGAATTCATCGGAGTAACCTTCCATCATGTCGTCGAATTCTTCCATGTAGTCGTTGCTGAATTCGTCCATGTAGTTATACGGGTTAATAATATCCACTGCGGCGGCTGTAGCAAACGCAGCAAAGCTGAAAATGATAGCCAATACACCACCTACAATGCCCAGAACCAAACTGGCTGTTCTCATCTATTTGCCCTCCTTTTTTAATATCACAGGTATGATAACTATGCCTTCATATTATAGTATAAACTGATGAAAGGCAATATCAAACAGGTTAAGAATCTTCTTATACAGCCAATTTTTTCGTAATGAATGGCATCAGCATTCCCGGCGAAAGCACACCAATACAGGAGCGCCGCCACGAGCGCGGCTCCCGCTTGAGTCCGTGTCTGACAGCAAGCATGACAAAGCCTACAGCAGACCCAGCTCCTCCATCTCCTCATCAACCTCGGCGGAACCTTCCTCGTAGAACTTCTCCTCGTCGGGAGCCAGCTCCTTGAGCAGGCGGAGGAACTCGCCCGCATGCACGCGCTCCTCGTTGGCGATGTCCTCGAGCACCGCGATGGCGAGCGGATTGTCGATGGATTCGGCCAGCTGCATGTAGAGCTGTATCGCCTCATACTCCGCCGCGATCATGAAGCGGATGGCGCGGACCAGCTCGGAGTGGGTCAGCTTGCGGTCCTTCGCGAGGCCGGAAAACGAATGTCCGAAATCAGGCATGGCGTATCCCTCCCTTTGTTTGATATGTATGATTATACCATACAAGCCAGCCCGGATGAAACTGTTTTTATAGGCCTGCGCCATAAAAGCTGGTATAATATACTGGATTAGCACGCATTTTCGTGCAGGAACTGCGAGGACGGCGCGGCGTCCCTTTGATACACTGACGGCATAAAGGAGCTTTAGAAGCGTATGGAATGGCTGGAGCGGCTGAACATGGCGGTGGACCACATTGAGCAGAACCTGGCGGGAGACATTGAGCTGGAGCGGCTGGCGCGCATCGCGTGCTGCTCATCGTTCCACTTCCAGCGGATGTTCTCGTACATTGCGGGGATGCCGCTGTCCGAATATATCCGGCGGCGGCGCATGAGCGCGGCGGCGTTCGGGCTGCAGCAGGGGGCCAGGGTGATCGACCTCGCGCTGACGTACGGATACGATTCGCCCACCGCCTTCTCGCGCGCGTTCCGCGGCGTCCACGGCGTGTCGCCGTCCGAGGCGCGGCGCAGGGGCGTGCCGCTTAAGGCCTGGCCGCGCATCAGCTTCCGCATCACAATCAAAGGAGACACGGAAATGAACTACAGGATTGAAGAAAAAGAAGCGTTCCGCATCGTGGGCGCGAAGGCGCATTTTGGCATGTCGGTGGAGGAGGGCTTTGCGCAGGTACCGCAGTTTTGGGCGCAGACGGTGCAGAGCGGCAGGGCGCAGACCATATGCGCGCTGCCCGCGAAGGAGCCGTGCGGGCTGCTGGGCGTATCCACCTGCATGAACGGACACGATTTCGACTACTACATCGCGGTGGCGACGGACGCGCCTGTGCCGGAGGGTATGGCAGCGTATACGGTGCCCGCCGGTACATGGGCGATGTTCGAGTGCATCGGGCTGATGCCGCAGGCCATACAGCAGCTGCAGACGCGCATCGTGTCCGAATGGCTGCCGTCCTCGGGCTACGAATACGCGGACGCGCCCGACATCGAGGTGTATCCGGAGGGCAACACGCAGGCGGCGGATTACTGCTGCGAGGTGTGGCTGCCGGTGAGAGAAGCGCAGAAATGATAAGGAGGGGACAGCCCCTCCTTTTGTTTTCGTCTGATAATGTTTTGTCGTTGACCAAATTGGATGCCTGTGCGCAGCGGAGTGCGGGCAGTGCCGGACACAGGCGAGCATGGCTTACGTTTCGAAGCCGCCGGGCGACGCACCCGGCTCCACACAGCGGGCTTCCACCATCGGCACGGACACCGGGGTGTTCAGCTGCGTGACATAGGTGTAAGGCATCTCGGCCGACCCCCAGACCTCCACGTTCTGCCCGACGTTCGGGGGCGTTTCGTTCAAGGAAAGCAGGCAGGTGACACACACGATGTCCTGCTGCGAATCGGGGTCTGCCATCAGGAAGGTGACGTTGCCGGGCGCTTCCGGCACCCGCTCAAAAACGAAGGTCACCACGCCGGACAGCGCCGTATGCAGTCCTGTCTGCCCGTTCGCGGCGTCGCAGAGCTCAGCATACTGCGGGGTGCTGCACCGCGCCTTGTAGCTGCCGATGCGCTGGACACAGGCGTCCTCGTCCTCTTCGATATAACCGTTTTGGAAAGCGCCCGAATAGACGGGATCGCCGCTCATGCTGAAAAATGCGCCGGACCCGTCGTAGCAGCCCGTGGAAAACCCGCCCTCGTAGCGGAGTATGCCGTTATAGAGTTCCCGGCCCTGGCCGTGCAGCTGGTCGTCCTGGTATTCGCCTTCCTCCATGAAGCCGTCGTCCCACGTGCACGAGCCTTTGCCGTGAAAATGCCCCTGCTGCCATTCGCCCGAGTACGTCCAGCTGATGCCTAACGGATTGACGGCGGTGAAACGCCCGTAGCCGTGCGGCAGGCCGTCCTTGAGCGCACCCGTGTAAACGCCGCTGCGCTCGCCGAACAGGAAAGGCAGCGTCAGCGTCATGCGGCTGACGTCTCCCGTAACGGGCGTGTCGTTCGGCGCGGGCAGCTCCGGCAAATCCGGTGATTGCTCTGGGGAGACCTTCGCATCGGGCTCGCCCCAGCGGGCTTCCGGGTCCGGTGTGAATGCGGGCAGGCTCTGGCAGGATGCCGCCAATAAAACCAGCGCGATAACAATAAAGCACAAGACGCGTTTCAAAGCAAGGCTCCTCTATGTATGATAATAGCTGGAACGCTGGTCATATTGTACCACACGCGGGGCTCTTTGCCTATGGATAAACGCTATTCACCCAGCACGAAGGTGGTAGATTCCATGCCGTGGCTGTGGTTGAGCACATTGTACGTCTGACCCTTATAGTAATGGTAGTGCTTGTAGCCGCCCTCATCCACATATGTGGGCGGCTGTGTTTCGATGAAAAAGCCGTGCGAATGGCCGTCGGCCGTGGTGGTTTCGCCCGATATGATGTGCGTATGGCCCGGCGTGTTCCGACTGGCGGACGAGACGCCGGAGAAAAGGTGCAGGTGTCCGTCCACATAGACGGTGACACCCTTGAATTCGTGCGTATGCAAGCGGATCAACTCCTTGGTTTATGATATGTGCGCCGCGGCTGGTATGACACCACCATCATGCTCTTAATGCAATCGCCTGCGAATGGTTCGACGAAGGTGAAGCCGCGAGGTCAGTCTTAATTTAAACTGAGCGAAAGGATGAGGTTGAAAGGTATTATAAAGGTATTATAGAATTATATAACAAGTCCCAGCTCAAAAAGATATTCGTTTAGGAGGGCTATATATATCATGGAACATAAGGATCCTCAGACTCTGCAAGGGATGCCGCAGATGGATGCACCGCCTGTATACCCGCTGATTGATCTGAATCAAGGAGACCTGGTGAAGCCCGCCCCGGAGCATAAAAAGAGGGGCAGAATTCCTGTCTGGCTTGTGGTGATAGTGACCTGCGGGGTATTGGTGCTGACATCATTTCTGATCATTTTCGTAATGAAAGTCATCAGACCCAATGAGATGATGAAGGATATATTCGAACGGGCAGTGTCTTCGGACGGCGCTGTGTCCGGTGATACGGATTTGTCTGATGGAAATGTGGAGCTTCCTGCAATGCTGGACGGGTTTACATCATATGAGGAAGGTGAACAGCCAATATTCTATGCAGACGACGGCCGGTGGTATGCCGCTGCGGGATCAAAAAGCATTGAACTGAGGGGCGCCGAGGCAATCAGCAACGGACTGACATGGATCAACGGCATGATGAACAGTAACAACCGCTTGATGTATTATTTAGCGGATGTCAACGGAGGATCGGGAGCGCTGATGCGGCTCAAGCTGGGCGATCCGAATGCAGTGCCGGAGGTTATGCTGAGAAATGTCAGTGTGCCCCGGATGTCATCAGACGGTGCGCGTGTGTTGTTTCTCAGGAACATGGAAGGGGAATTGGGCGAGCTGTATCTGTGGGATGGCGATGCAGAAGAGAAGATAGCCTCGTCGGTTTCAGAGTTCCCGTTCGGGTTTTCACCCAACGGAATGAGTTGTTTTTATTTGACCGACGGCAAAGAGGGGGAGACCCTATTTGTGAAGCACGGCAGTGCCGCTTCCGTGAAAGTTGTGACGGAAAGCAAAAGCAACACCATTCAGGCCGTTTTCCTGTTCGATGATGGTTCGGTGGTATATGAGCTGCGGGATGGCGAGAAGTTCAAAACCTTCTTGTACCGTTTTACGGGCAAAGAAACGCAAGCGATTGGTGAAGGCGGTATAGACACGGCGTTTATGTCGGGTGACCTGCTCTGCTATACGGGCAGCACGCTGTATTATGTGGGCAAGGACGCGGAACGGCAGCTTGTGTCCGGCGAGTATGATTACGTCATATATCCACACCCGGTTGAAGACAATATCAAGCCGGCTCAGGACAGCCGTTTTCTGCTGCTGGAGACGGTGGAAGAACCGGAATACACGCTGTCCGAATACGTACCCGGCAGAGGCACCGTGAGGGTTGCGGAGGCCAGCGGATATTTCACAGATGTCAGTAAAGACTTTACCTGGGTAGCGTATCAAAAGGATGACAAGCAATATCTGGCGCGCAGGACAGATAACGCATGGAAACCGGACATATTCGTTGCAGATAACGCCTATTACTGCCGCTTTGACAACCAAGGCATTTACCTGTATTATCATACTCTCGACGGGCGGCTGGGGCGGTATACACTGGCGACAGGCGAAAACGAGCAGCTCTGCACGAATATTCTTGAAGTGATCACTATGGGCAGCGACGCTTTCGCGATAAACAGCGATTATCAGTTGCTGCATATCATGTCGGATGGAATTATAGAAATTGCGGAAAACGTATACAGTGTGAGAGAGTCATACAACGGTGGCTTTTATGTCGTGGTATCATCGGATATGTACGATATCTACTATTATCCGCCTGACGCTGTTGAAGGCATTAAAGTGGCCGAAGGAGTAGATGCTATCTCTCAGCTGAACGGTTACATTGAATAGCGAAAAGCTCAGGACGCCTCAGCCGGCACATAGCAGTGGCGTCTTATTTGCCCAGTGCCCTTGCTGCATGATATAATGCACAATTGAAATGACGCATACCGTCACAGGGGGAGGATAACAATGAGGACGCTGGGCCGTTTACTGGGCGCACTGCTGTGCATCATACTGATATTGGCCGTGATCGCGGGGGCGCTGATGTTCAACGAGCTGCGCAGCCTCGCCTCGCTGCACAAGGCGGACGATTACCCGATGTACCGCATGACGTATTACGGCGACTACGGCTTCGACGGCTTTCTCAAGACGGGCGCAACGAGCGACAGCGACATCGAGAACTACGTCACCAAACGGCTGCTCAAGGGCCTGCCCCTCGACCTCGGCGTGACGGGGGACGGCTGTACCGCCTTCGTGGCGCACAACGCAGACGGCGACGTAATATATGGGCGCAACTTCGACTTCGAGTACACGCCGTCGCTGCAGGTGTTCACCGACCCGGATGACGGCTATGCCTCCGTGTCCACCGTGAATCTGACGTTCGCGGGTTACTCGGCGGACAACCTCCCGGCCAGAGGCGTCTCCGCGAGCAGCTTTCTCACGCTGGCCGCGCCGTATCTGCCGTTCGACGGCATGAACGAGAAGGGCGTCGCCATCGCACTGCTGGCTGTACCCGATGCGCAGCCGCCCACCGACAAGGACATCACGCTGAACACCACCACGGCCATCCGGCTGGTGCTGGACAAGGCGGCTTCCGTAGACGAGGCGGTGGAGCTGCTCCAAGAATACAACATCTACTTCCCGGCGGACGTGCAGTGCCATTACCTGATCGCGGACGCCACCGGCGCTTCGGTGATTGTGGAATACTGGGACGGCAAGCTCGTAACGACGGAGCCGGATGCGGATTACCAGATCGCGTCCAACTTCGTGGCGTATGACGGGCTGAACATCGGCGAGGGCTTCACCGAGTTTGAGCGCTACGACGCGGTGAAAGCGCGGCTCGAAGAGGGCGGCGGGACGATCAGCGAGGAGGCTGCCATCGCGCTGCTCGCACAGATCGGTTTGCGAGACGGCGATGAAGATCTGCTCCAGTGGTCCGCCGTGTACAACCTCACCGAGCTTACGGGACAGATTTTCGCGCACCGCAACACGGATAACGTAATGGGGTTTAACATCAAGGGCGCGGCGGAATGACGCTGAGCCCCGCGCTGCTGCCGTTTCGTTTGCGGCGCAAATTGAGCCCGTCACGGTGGCTGAACGGCGCACAAAGACGATGGAGGAAACTGCAGATACGCCCAAACACTATGGCGGTTTATATCGTGATATAATCAAGGAAAACCCTGAAGGAATAAGTATGGATCAAAACAGTGTGGTTATTGTCACGGGCGCAAGTGCCGGAATCGGTAAAGCAGCGGCGGCAGAGCTGGCCAAAACAAACGCGCAAATCGTCATGCTCTGCCGGGACAGAACGCGTGGGGAACAGGCGCTGCGCGAGGTGCGGGCGCAAAGCGGCAGCAGCAACTTAACGCTGATGCTGTGTGACCTCGGTTCGCAAAAAAGCATCGAAGCCTTTTGTCTGGCGTTTCGTAAAAAGTATTCGCGTTTGGATGTGCTGATCAACAACGCGGGTGTGGCAATGTTTAAGCGGCGGGTAACAGCGGACGGGTACGAGGCGCATTTCGGCGTCAACCATCTCGGCGCATTTCTGCTGACCAACCGGCTGCTCGATCTTCTCATCGCCAGCGCACCGTCGCGGATTGTCAATGTGTCGTCCAACACCCATGCTAACGGCAGGATATTCTTTGACGATGTCAATCTCACCAATAACTACCGGCCATGGCGCGCGTACGAGCAGTCCAAACTGGCCAACATCATGTTTACCTACTCGCTTGCGGAACAGCTTGCCGGAACGGGGGTTGTGGCGAACTGTCTGCACCCGGGCGCAGTCGCCACCAGCATCGGCGTTAACCGCAGCACCCATTTCGCAAAAATCATTCGCCGCATCATCAAGCCATTCTTTTTGACCGCTGAAAAAGGCGCCCAAACCGTCGTATACCTTGCGGCCTCTCCCGAAATCCAAGGTATCACCGGCAAATACTTTTATCGCAAACAGCCTGTTCCGTCATCGAAGCTTTCTTATGACAAGGCGGCAGCGAAGCGTCTTTGGGACTTAAGCGAGCAGATGACTCAAACATCAGTTTCCGATTAAAAACAGTGGCCGCTGTGCGGAGTATGGAGAAAGCACACCGGCTTTAACCTGCAATAAGCCGGCGCCCTTTTTGACGTTCGCGGCTTTTCAAAAGGGTCCCGCATCAACGGCAACGCTGTGATAATCATGCTTCAGTTTAAATATTTTGTGGACATTCCGTGCGATATGGTATAGCATTGTCTGGTTTGATTTTTTACCTTTGGTATAAAATATCTATTAAGAAAATCAGGAGAGGGAAAACAATTTGCAGTTTACGGAACTAGATTTGTCCGCAGAGGTGCTGCGGGGGATAGAGGCGATGGGCTTTGAAGAAGCGACGCCGATACAGGAAAAAACGATCGTCCCCATCATGGAGGGGCGCGATGTGATCGGACAGGCGCAGACGGGCACCGGCAAAACGTGCGCGTTCGCGATACCCGCCGTGCAGTCGCTGGCGGAGGACAACGGCCGCGTGCAGGTGCTGGTGCTGTGCCCCACGCGTGAGCTGGCCGTTCAGACGGCGGAAGAGTTTCAAAGCGTATCCAAATTTGTGGAGGGTGTGCGCATACTGCCGATATACGGCGGGCAGTCCATCGAGCGGCAGATACAGTCGCTCAAGCGGCGGCCGCAGATCGTCATCGGCACGCCGGGCCGCGTGATGGACCACATGCGCCGCGGCACCATCAAGCTGGACAGCCTGCGCATGGTGATACTGGACGAGGCGGACGAGATGCTGAGCATGGGCTTTCTGGAGGACATGGAAACGATACTCAAGAAGACACCGGAGGACAGGCAGACCGTGCTGTTTTCCGCGACAATGTCGAGGCCGATACTCGACCTGACGCGGCGTTTCCAGAACGACCCGGAGCACATACAGATACTGCACAGGGAGCTGACGGTGCAGGGCATCGAGCAGTATTACATCGAGGTGCGCGAGCAGGCCAAGCTGGACGTGCTGTGCCGCGTGGTAGACGGCAACAACTTGACGCTGTGTCTGGTGTTTTGCAGCACCAAAAAGGGCACGGATGCGCTCGCGTTCAGCCTCAAGGCGCGGGGTTACTCCGCCGAGGCGCTGCACGGCGACATCCGGCAGAGCGAGCGCAGCGCCATCCTCGCACGGTTCAAGAGCGGCGATGTGGGCATACTGGTGGCGACCGACGTGGCGGCCCGCGGCCTGGATGTGGACGACATCGAGGCGGTGTTCAATTACGATATGCCCAACGACGAGGAATATTACGTGCACCGCATCGGGCGGACGGGACGCGCCGGCAAGACGGGCAGCGCCTATACGTTCATCACCGGCCGCGATTATAACAGGCTGCGCGCCATTCAGCGCTACACCAAAGCGACCATCAAAGCCGTCAAGCCGCCGTCGCTGCTGGACATCGAGGAGAGCCGCATGGGCGCGCTGCTCAAAAAAGCAGCGGAGTTCGCGGCGGAGGGTGAGTACGATTCCTTCATACCGTACGTGGAGGAGCTGGCGGACGCGGTGAACGCGCAGGCGGGAGAAGCCCCAGAGCTGACGACGATGGATATCGCGGCGGCACTGCTGAAGATGCTGTCCGAAAGGGATGCGCCGCGGCATCACGCGCCGCTGCCCGCGCCACCGGAAAGACCGAGGCAGCAAGGCGGTTACCGGCAGGGGCAGGGCTCCCGGCAGGGGCGCGTCATCAGGCGGCACTGACGGCGCTGGCCGATATCGCATCAATTACGAATCAGCTTTATAACAAGCTCAGAAGAATTGAATTTTTCTGATGTGATGTGCTATAATAAATAAAATAATAATTCTGCCACCGGGTAGAGAGTGCATTTTAGCATTCATGTGTACATCGTTAGGTCATAGAAGATGTACAGCATGGGTGCTTTATTTTTTGGGGGGACAAATGAGCAGAATCAGAGCCGTATTCCTTTACTTTACCAAGGGTGAACTGCTGTTATGGTGTTTATCTGTGGTGCTTATTATTGTTTCATTTGCCGTTTTTGACAGAGGAGGTTATCTTGTGCTCGCCGCATCTGTCATCGGTGCAACCTCATTGATATTCAACGCGAAAGGAAATCCGTTCGGACAGTTACTGATGATAATATTTAGTGTGCTGTACGGCATTATTTCATTTCAATTTGCCTATTACGGCGAGATGATCACTTATCTTGGAATGACAGCGCCAATGGCTTTGTTTGCACTGATCGCCTGGCTGCGCAATCCTTACAACGGCAATAAGGCAGAGGTTAAAGTCAACCAACTGAAAGGTAAAGAAATTGTTTTTATGCTTGCGTTGACCGCTGCGGTTACCGTAGCTTTCTACTTAATTTTGAAGGCTTTTAATAATGCAAATCTGATACCGAGCACTATTTCCGTTACAACTAGCTTTTTAGCTGTTTATCTGACTTTCAGACGCAGTGAATATTATGCCCTGGCGTATGCCGCCAATGATATCGTTTTAATTATACTATGGGTCTTAGCGATGCTGACAGACGTCTCATATCTTTCGGTCGTTATCTGTTTTGTCATGTTTCTCGTGAATGACCTTTATGGATTCGTAAATTGGAGACGCATGAAAACCAGACAGGCATTAAACAAATAACAGTCACACGACTTTCGCACTATCACTCGGAGTAAAAAAGTGCGGGAGATACCGCTTGATTTCTCCCGCACTCAGGTTATTTGGAATGTAAGACGGGCATGGTGCGCCGCACAGTGTAACGCCGCTTACGGTAACGCGGGCGGGGCGGGCTTTTCCTTGGGCAGCAGCACCGAGACGACGCCTGCCAGCACCGTACAGACCGCGGGCACCAGCATCAGCATGTCCATGCCCCAGGCGTAGGCCAGCGTGCCCATCAGCAGCGGGAAGAAGGAGTACGCCAGATACAGCGCGCCGAACACCGCGCTGGAAGCAAGGCCGGAGTTTTTGCAGTACCAGCCGCTGAGCAGACCCATGGTGCGGGGCAGCAACGGCGCGTTGAGCGCGCCCGAGACGAACACGCAGGCCAGCATCACGGCGTAGTTTTTTGCCAGCATGCCGACGATCAGGAAAACGCCCGCAAGCAGGCTGCCGTATATATTTGCGGGGCGGGTTTTCAGCCTGCGCAGCGGCGGCACTATGCCAAACAGCAGGCGCACGATGCCCGCGCCCAGCCAGTACGCGGTGAGGCCAAGCCCCGCCGCCAACTGGCCGGAGCCGAATACTTCCTTGAAATACTGCGACACCCACACAAGTATGCCGCTCTGGTAGCCGCCGAACAACAGCACGCCGAGCACCGCGGCCCATACGCTGCGGTCGGTGAGAAAACACCGGATACCGCCCTTTTCCTTGCCGTCCTGATGCGCCGCATTAACGGCTTTTAAGCCTTTGCGGGCGTACAGCGACACGATGATATACACTGCCACCACCGCGAGCATGATGCCGCCCACCGCGGTATACACCGTCTGCCAGGGCAGGCCGGACTGCGTGATGCCGCCCGCGATGAGCGGGGCCGCCACCGCGCCGATGGACGCGATGCCGTGCATCAGGCTCAGCGCAGAACCGCTCCGCTCCTGCTGCACATCCGCCACGAGGGCGTTGCCTGTCATGTCCATCGTGCTGAACGAAATGCCGAAGAACAGGAACATCAGCATGAATACGGCGTAGGACGGTGCGGTGCCGATGAGCAGCAGGGACATGCCGACGCAGAACATGGGCACGGCGAAGAAAACCGTCTTGTTCAGCCTGTCCATCATGAAGGAAAACAGTATGATGGCCGCTGTGCCGCCGATGTTCTGGTACATGGACATCAGGCCGCCGCCGTCCAGACGGATGTCGTAATGCGACATGATGTCGCCCAGCAGCGGACCGACGATGTTGTTGGACATGCACATGAAAAACACGGCGCCGAACACCACGGCGGTATAGATGCTGATCTGCTTTTTGTTGATATTCATGAAACCCCAACCCCCTGATGTGATAAAACAACTCATTATATCACAACACCATATGTTTCAGCCTGTATGCAATTAATTTCACTTTCAGCTGTTGGGCAGCAATAAAAAGGGGGCTGCTGTTTGACTGGCATATTGACACCCGGGGGTTTCATATCATACGATGAAACCGAAATTGGAAATAAATAATACATATGGGGGAGGCATTTGACATGAAAGACGAAACGGGCTGCACCAAGGTGAAAAACCACTATACGTCGGACGCCGTTTACGGGCTGGGCTTTATCGGGGCGGCCATATACTACATCTCTGTCGCCACCACCTTTTGGATGGGCGTGCTGGGCGTCCTCAAAGCCATCATATGGCCGGTGTTTCTGGTGTTTGAAGGATTGAAGTTTTTAGGGCAATAGCATACATCAGATGAGCAGAAGGCATTGCCTTGTTAAAACAATGTTGGCAGGGCTGGTTTAGCGTTGTCTCATGAAACCAGAAATAAAAGCACCGGTCAAGAAAATGGCCGGTGCATGTTTTTTGAGAGAAAAACACTTGCCTTATACCCTTATCCCCGGCGGCAGGCCGACAGCGCAGCCGAGCATCGGCTCGATCACCGCACCCATCTTTTGCAGCTGCTCGTTTGAGTCCAGCACGGACAGGAACTCCGCAAAGCTATTCTGCATAATCACATACTGCGGGCGGTTGTAAGCCTCGAAGAACTCCCGCAAATGCGCCTCCGTCAGGAAGACGGGGTAGAAGTCCACGTCGCCGCCCGACGTGCACGAGAAGAACACGGGCTCACCTTCGCCGTTCTCACCCGCCAGCGTGGAGTAGTAAACGGTCCGCTCGCTGAGCTCTCGGATGAACTGATCGAGGCTGAGCTGGTTGGTCTTGTAACCGAAAACGTGACTGAGATAGTCGATATCATCGCTGACAGAGGCCAGCTCGTCGGCGCTCACCGAAAAGTCGTCGCCGAGGCCGGATACGTGAACGCCGCAGTGCGCACGGAACGCAGCAAAGTACAGCATGTTGATCAGAGTGTCGTGCAGCGCGGAGTCTCCGTCGTCTTCATGCCCGCCGCAGCCGCATTCGTGGCCGTCGTCGTCGTGCCCGCCGCAATCGCAGCCATCGCCGCAGCCGCAGCTCTCATCACTGCCGCAATCGCAGCCACCGCCGCCGCTGTGGTCATGCCCGCCGCAGCCGCAGCCATCGTCGCCGTGTCCGCCGCAGCCGCATTCGTGGCCGCTGCCGCCGTGTCCGCCGCAGCCGCGGCCCGCCTGCTCGTCTGCGCAGAGGGTGATATATCCGTCCGCGACCGGGTTGCCGTCCCGGAATGCCAAAGTCATGCCGCGGTGCCAGTTGTTCCATATGTCAAGTTTTTGTATGCTCATTGCTGCTCCCTTTTGATGTTGATTTAAGCTATTATACCAGAACATCGCTGCCTGCGGGAAGCTCCACGATGGCGCGGGTATACTGCCCCGGCTGAGACTCAAACCAGATGTCGCCGTGGTGCTCCTTCACGATGCCGAGGCTGATGGACAGCCCGAGGCCTGCGTGCTCGCTGCGCATGCTGGTGGTGAAGAAGGGGTCGAACACCTTGGGCAGCAGCTCTTCGCGGATGCCCGCACCGCAGTCCTCCACCGTGAAGCGCACCCAGGGCTGGCCCTGGCGTTTCGCGGGCTGAGCGCTGACCATCATCTTCTTGTTTTCGTGATAGTCGGGAAAACGTTCGTTCAGCGCCGCGCGCGCGTTGGTGATCAGGTTCATCAGCACCTGCCGTATCTGCTGGGCGCTGCAGCGTATGTCCGGCAGGCCTTCCACCACGTTCACAGTAAGGCTGATCTGGTCGTGGCGCAGCACCGCTTCGGTCAGCGCGATCGTTTCTCCCACGAGGGCGCTCACGGCGGCGGGCCTGAACGTCTGCTTTTCATGCTGCGAGAAGCTGAGCAGGTTCTTCACCGTCTCGGCCACACGCAGCCCCTCGTGCATGATCTCCCGGCTGTATTCGCGCAGCTGCTCGTCCGCAAACGGCGAATCGCCGATGAGCTGCGCGTAGTTGATGATGCCGGTGACGGGGTTGTTGATCTCGTGCGCGATGCCGCTCGCCAGCGTACCGATGGATTCCAGCCGGTGCTTCTGGCGCACCTGCAGCTCCAGCCTTACGCGGTTGCGCTCATATTCCTTGCGTTCGGATATGTCGCGCATGAACACCAGCGCACCGTCCTGGCTGTTGTACCGTATGGGCATGATGGAGACCTCCACATCCACCGGCGCACCGTCCAGCCGGAGGATCACTTCCTCGCGAAGGGGAATTCTCTGCTTTTCATCGTTTACCTGCCGGATCGTATCAATAACAATCTCCTTATACTCGCCGTAGAGCAGGTCGGGAATATACCGGCCAAGCAAATCCTCTTCGGCCGCTGCGCCGAACAGTTCTATTGTCTTCGCGTTAACATAGGTGAAACGGGAATCTGTTTGAACAAAGACCGCGTCGGGCGCGCTTTCCACCAGCAGCTTGAAACGCGCCTCGCTGTCCGCCAGCGCAGCTTCACCAGCCTGCATGCGCTTCATTCGCGTATGAATCAAAGCCCACAGCAGTGCGGAGGTGAGCAGCACATAAAGCCAGCCTTTAATATTGGATATCAGCACCATGCTCTTGGTATCGGCGGCGAGGTTCAATAGCGAGTCGCTGAAGAATACCCACAGGCACCCGAGTATGAAATAAGGCACCACAACCCATAGCGCTTCGGAAACGGGGCTGAGGCGTCTGAACTGGACTTTTAACCGGGAACTTAATCGCATGGTGTCGGCCTCCTGCAGTCAAGATGAACCGGGTCATGATGCGGCGGGCGGAATGCGCCGGTGTGTCCGTGCCGCAGAAGTTCTGCGTAAGCCTGCGATAAGCGAAGCTTTGCGCAGTGTGATATGGTTTATGTTAACATGACACAAACAATTTGTAAATATAACACGGATTATGGCAACAGCGACACACCACGGATTATGGCAACAGCGAGTGCAAGCCGGACGGGCGGTGTCTGCGTTGTCATCTTTGCAGCGGATACTGCCTCGTCCGCTCGTCTCCCGTTTGAAATGTCCTTGCCTTGCCCTCTCAATTACGGCTGCGCATTCTCAGGTTTGATTTCAGGCTGATGGCGGTAGAAGCTTCTTTTCAGTATCACAAAGGCAGACAGTATCAGCAGCAGCACGCCGGAGACCACCATGGTGATCCTCATGGATACCGCGTCTGCCAGCGGCCCGAATACCAGCATGCCCAGCGGTAAAAATCCCGAAAACATCGCTCCGAACAGGCCGAACATCCGCCCCTGCATCTGCGGCGCGGCGTTCTCCTGCAGCAGAGTCGTCGAAGCGGTCTGCACCATCGTCAGCGCAACGCCATAGACCGCCATCAGTATCAGATAGACGGCAAAGCTGTGGACGGCGCCCATGACGATGGTGAGCACACCGAAGGCGATCATGCCCGCCGCCAGCGTTTTCACTCTGTTTTTGAAGCCGCCCCACGTGCCGATGAGCATTCCGCCCGCCGTCATACCGATGAAGCCGATCACCTCGACCAGCGTCAGATACCAGTAGGTATTGCCGTAATACCGGCTCACGAACAACGTTGCGAGAAAGCCTGCCGGAACGCACAGGAAGATGAACAGCCCGAATACCAAAAGCAGCATGCCGACGAATCGTTCCCTGACAGCGTATTTGAGGCCGGCCTTCATCTCTGAGAGCATGGAAGGCGCTCCCTGCGCTGGCGAAAACGGGACAGCGACAGCGGCGAGGATACCGATACCGGCCAATGCGGTGGCGACGTCGATGAGCAGCGCGGCCCGAAACGTCCCGAGAGACAGTATCGCCCCGGCAGCGGCGGGAGCCGCGAACTGAACCAGCGACTGCACGGTGGAATTCACGCCGTTGTATTTCATCAGATGCTCCTCCGGCACAATCAGCGGAACAGCGGCGCCCACCGCAGGTGTCTGAACGCCTGTTCCGAGCGAACGGATGACGGACACAGCGACCAGTGCGATCAGCAGCGGCGTTCCTTCACCGATATGCGGCATCAGCAGGGCGAAGGCCAGCGTTGAGAGGGCGATCACCGCGTCGGCAAGTATGATGAGCTTTTTTCGCGAATACCTGTCGGCCCAGACGCCCGAGAAGAACGAGATGATGAATTGCGGCACATACGCCGCCACGGTCAGCGCCGACACCCACACGCCCGATCCTGTTTTGAGCGTCACATACCAGATGATGGCGAACTGTGTCAGTGACGAGCCGAACAGCGTAACCGCCTGACTGGCGAGAAACAGCGCGGCTTTCTTCTTGTAGTTGTTCATAAATATGATACCTCCTGATTTGGTGAGACTTATTGTATACGCAATCAGAAGGTTGGTGTGTTATTGGAGGGTTGCATATTTTTCTTTCATACGCCGCAGCATAATCTCCAGCTCCTTGGCATCGGCCGCGGTGCTTCGAAGGGAAACGATCAGCCTGTCGCACACGGAAACGATGTCCTCGTTATGGGACGGCGTATTGAGTGCGCTTTCAACGCAATCCACCCCGCCGGCATCCAGCTTGTTCAGCAGCCGCAGAATTGACGTCAGGGAATAATTGGCGCACCGCAGCGTGCGGATGATGTTCAGCCGGTTCATGTCGCCGGATGAATAGACACGGTAACCGTTTCGGATGCGCTTGATGTTGATCAGTCCGCTGCGTTCCCACGTCCGCAGCGTCTCAGAGGTGACCCCAAGCGCTTTGGCGGCGTCCTGCCTCTTCAATAAAGCCGGGCCGGTGACGGCGCTGCCCAGCGAGTTCTCGACGCAGGCGATGGCGTTTTGGGCGTTGCCGATCTCCCTTTCAATCATGAAGCGGTATTCTGCTGCTTGGGCGAGAGCGGCATCAAAGTCCGTTTGTGCACAGCGGCGCACAATGCAAACAGCCTGCTTTCTCAGACCGTTCTGCAGCACCTCCGCCCGCATCGCGCAGCGGATCAGACGGCATTGGTCCAGCTGCAGCTCGCCGTACACGCGGTAGCCGTTGCTTCTGCGCCGGGGCGCGGTCAGAATGCCCATCCTTTCGTAGAACCGGACGGTGTTGACATGGATGCCGGCCGCATCGGCTATTTGTTTGGTTGAATATTCCATGCGGCACCTCATAACACGGCAGTCATGGCGGATGAACGCTATTTCCGTTCGCTTTCCGTCAGCTGCTGGTAGCGCTTCATCAGGTCGGCCACGCGCTCGGCCTCGGTGGCAAAGCCCTTGCCGCCGTAAGCCTTGCTGACCTCGCGGTCCAGCGCGGTGTGCGCCTTTTGCAGCTCGGGCGGCATTGTGAGCGGGTCGTACAGATCGGCCAGCGAGCTGTCGGGGAACTGTGCCCGCGCATCCAGCACGGCCTGCGCCGCCTTCTCGATGCGCTCCTGCTGCTCCGGCGTGGGGGTCGGCCACGGAAAGTTGTTGTAGACGATATCCTTGGAATACCGGTAGTCGCTTTTTAGACGCCCGCAGACGGCGCGCACCCACGCCATATGGATATTCGAGGTGAGCACCCCGAAGTGGTAGAGGGTGGCGTTTGGGATGACTTGTACAGCATCATTTACTATGATGTCCGGCGATACAAAGCCAAACGGAATATACCGACGTTTCTCAGATGAATGACGAGGAATAATTATATACTCACTATTTGGTTGACGAATTTCCTGAAATAATGTAGGCATTAATGCGCTTTCTTGTGTTGCTTTTTTTTGACTGCACAAGCGAAATTGACGGACTTTTTCAATCCGTTCCATAACTAAAGGCATTTTCTTTAAATCAGACGGTTCCACATTTAATAACCAAAGACAATACCGAGGAATATTGTTGATATATTCTGTTGCGCCGTAAATTTTCCTTATATATTTTTTAGCTAGTGGTTCTCTCGATAGAAAATCTTCGTACTCATCTGCTTCGATAAACAAATGCCCGCCATCTGTAGGCTTATTACCATACACCATACTTGGTACACTATCCAAAGGGTATGATCTGCTATAGATGAACACATCCGGTCCATCTATGAGATAGGCATTAATGTTATTTACTTTAACCTGCTTACCGTCGCTCTCATAGATTGTTTTTGGTGCAGAAATTTGATAAGAGCTAAAACCGACGATGACACAATGCACAGCCGCCTTACCTTTTGCTTCATTGCTCCAAATAAATGCCTGATAGCCGAAATCTATATGAATAGCGAACATTTCATATAAAGGTTTCCAGACTGCCGCTACTTGTTCTCCTTGAACTATTGAGTTTGTGGAAACAAATGCAACGCGAATTTTGGTGTCCAGTATATATTTAGAAGCTTTATAATACCATGCGGCAACATAATCTATTTTCCCGGCATCTTTGAAAGGCTTATTATTCTCATTAACATAGATTGATAAGATATCTGCTTTTTGGTCGTCGCTCTGCATCGAATATCCCACAAACGGCGGGTTGCCCATGATGTAGCTCAATTCGTGTTTGGGCACAATGCTCTCCCAGTCGATGCGCAGCGCGTTGCCGTGCACGATGGTGGCGGCGGTGGTGAGCGGCAGCCGCGCGAAGTACAGCCCGAAGTGTTCGGAGAACAGCGTGTTCATCTGATGGTCGATCAGCCACATGCCCACCTGTGCGATCTGGCAGGGAAACTCCTCGTATTCGATGCCGTAGAACTGGCTGATGGTCACCTTGCAGTACGGCGTGATGTCCATCACCAGCTGACCGCCGTGGTCGATGAGCATCTTGAGCACTTCTAATTCCAGCCTTCGCAGCTCGCGGTAGCTGATGATGAGGAAGTTGCCGCAGCCGCACGCCGGGTCCAAGAACTTCAGGCTGCTCAGCTTGTTATGAAACTGCTCCAGCTGCTTGGTGCTGCCCTTGATGTGCTCATACTCCGCCCACAGCTCGTCCAGAAACAGCGGCTTGATGAGCTTCAAGATATTTTCCTCGCTGGTGTAGTGTGCGCCCAGCTCGCGCCGCTCCTGCGGGTTCATCACGCCTTGGAACATCGCGCCGAATATGGCGGGGGAGATGTAGCCCCAGTCCATCGAGCAGCATTCCAGCAGCATTTTGCGCATCGACTTATCGAAGTCCGCAAAGCGCAGCGGTTCGGCGAACAAAGCGCCGTTGATGTACGCGAAGCGTTTGAGCTCGTCGGAGAGCAGCGCCTGTTTGTCCCGCTGTTCCTCCGGCATGTTGAGCACCTCAAACAGCCGCGCGATGCGGGAAGACAGGTCGGAGCCGTCCTCCTTGGAACGGGAGATATAGTCAAAGAATATGTTCTTCTCGAATATGCCGGTGTCGTCCGCGAACATGCAGAACAGCAGCCGCACGAGGTAAACCTCAAGGTCGTGCCCCTCGTAGCCGTGCGCTTTCAATACGTCGTGGAGACGCGCCATCTTTTCGGCGGCTTTCTTGTCCACGCGGATGTCGGTGGGCATATCGGTGGTGGTCTTGTAGCCCGCCAGCTCCGCAAACAGCTTGACGTTTTTATGCAACAGGGAGGTTTTGAAGTTCCAGATCTGGCCGGTGGTCTGACGGTACAGCCGGATGTTTTCAAAGTCGCAGACCATGATGTATTCCGGCAGCTCCTCGTCCTCCAGATGGAAGGCGTAGTCCCGCGCCTGATTGTACGCCTTGTCCAGGCTTTTGCCGCGGGACTTCATTTCAATCAGTATCACACCGCGCCACAGCAGGTCGATATAGCCGTTGCGGTGCGCTCCTTGGGGCACCTTCCTCTCAAAGGTGGCAACGCGCTTTAGGTCCACGCCGAACACGCCGAAGAAGTCGTTCAGGAACAGCTGCGCCTGCGCTTCTTCATCCTTGGCGTCCTTCCACGTTTTCGAGAAATCAAGGGCTTTGGCCTGAATGGCTTTCCAGCTCAGCATAAGCGGCTCCTGTTTGCGTGATTTGTGTCGGATATGGTTATTATAGCGCGAATACAAGAATATGACAACAATGCCTGGGCGGCGGGGGTCAAGACCCGTATGGCATCACGGCACTTGATAAACACAGCGGTGTCATATATCATCGTATATATGGCCTCTATCCAGACAATTCATCTTCTGACGGGAGAATTATGAGAAACCTGATATTCATCGTTGCCATCGCGCTGATGCTGGCGTTTGCCGTATTCAGCCTGTTTTTCCGCAAGTGGCCGCGCAAAAGCATCAAGCGGCTGTGCGCGTTCGGCGGCTTAGCGGCCGCGCTGGCGCTGGGGTACTTCTGGTGCAGCCCGGCGTGGGATTACCCCGCGGTGACGGGGCCGTACGGCGTGGCGCGGGCGGACGCCGCCTACATCGACGAGAGCCGCGCGGAGCCGTACGAGAGCGACGGTTCGGCAAGGTGGCTCAACGTGTCATTTTGGTACCCGGAGGATTATGCGGAGGGCGACAATGCCTGCCCGCTGGTGGTGTTCTCGCACGGGTCGTTCGGCACCCGCGAGAGCAACGTGGTGCAGTACCGTGAGCTGGCGAGCCGCGGCTACGTGGTGTGCGCCATCGAGCACACCTATCAGAGCCTGGGCACCACCGGCCCGGACGGAGAACGCGCGGGTCTGGACAGCGGCTATCAAAAACAGGTGATGCGCGCCAACGATGACACGCCGGAGCAGCGCGCGGAGCTGGCGGAGCTGTTCCGCGGCTGGATGGCGGTGCGCACGGCGGATATCAGCTTCGTACTGGATACTGTCACAGCGCGGGCGGATGCAGGGGAGGGCGGCGTGTACAGCCTCGTGGATACGTCGCGCATCGCTCTGATGGGGCACTCGATGGGCGGGGCGGCGGTGCTGGCCGTGGGGCGCATGCGGGATGACGTATCCGCCGTGATCGCGCTGGAAGCGCCGTTCATGGGCGACGTTGAGGGCGTGGACGCCAGCGGGGATTTGGTGTGGGATGAGACGCCGTATCCGGTGCCGCTGCTCAGCGTGTATTCCGACTCGGCATGGCCTATACTGGACACGTCGCCGCAGTATGCCCAGAACAGCGCCGTGCTGCACGACAACCGCGCGGACACGCAGGACATATACGCAGAGGGCGCGGGGCACATGACGCTGACCGACCTCGCCTATGAGCTGCCGCCGCTGTGCCTGCTGTTCGGGCAGGACATGTTCTTCGACACGGACAAATACGAGACAACCATCAATGCGGCGTACGTGGAGTTTCTGGATGAGTACCTGAAGGGCGGAAATCAGGAGTAACATATGGGCATCGGCGGAAGGGCATCCTACAACGGCATCACATTCACGGACGCGGACAAGTGCGTGCGCACCGGAGAGCATGGCAGCGCCCATCTGCGGCCCGTACCCCGGTGGCAGCGCACCGTGCGCAAGAAGCTCTCGCGCATCCCGCTGCTGCGCGGGCTCACGCTGTTCCTGCATCCCGGCATGGGGCTGGCGCTGGCCGCGCTCATCGTTAACGACGTGCTGACCCTTGCGGGCATTTTCTGGGGCTGGGGCGCGGCGGATGCCGTGCTGCTGGCCGCGGCGGCGGCAGTGCTGATCGTGCTGCTGATTGCACGGCGCAAAAAGGGCGGCGGCATCGGGGCCGCGCGGCGGTATCACGCGGCGGAGCACATGGCGATTAACGCCTATGAAGCGGGCCTGTCCGTCACGGCGAAAAACGTGGCCGCGGCGGAGCGGACGCATGCGCGCTGCGGCACCAACCTTGCGGTCGTCATGCTGCCGCTGAGCATACCGGTAGCCTTGTTCTGCCCGTACGCGCTGGCGCTGGTGCCCGTGGTGTGCGCGGCGTATGAGATATTCCTGGAGCTGCCCAAGAAGCGCTGGCTCAAGCCGCTGCTAGCGGCGTGCCTGTGGGTGCAGCGGCACATCACCACCGCCGAGCCGGGCGAGAAGGAGATTGAAGCGGCGGTGCGGGGGATGAGGCGGCTGGCAGAAGGGGATCAAAAGGTGAAATAGCTGCGGGCGTGCTCCACCTCGTGCGGGAGCGCGTCGATGACGGCCTGGGCGTCCTCGGCGGTGACGCCCGCAAGCTTTAGTATGTGCGGGCTGACAGTGTGGTCCGCGTCCAACCCCAGCAACTTTTCGTAATACATCGTACTGATTACATCCGCGACGTGAATGAGGCGGACGTCTCCAGCAGTTGCTTTGGCGATGAAGGGCGCGTGATGATATTCCACGATATTCGTCATGTCGTCGGGGAGGCTCCATTTACGGCACAGCCAGGCGCCAATTTCGGCATGCGTGAGTCCGCCGAACACCGCACGCTCTGCAGCCAGCTGATGGATGCCGCCCAGCACCTTGTCCGTCACGTCGTCCATCAGGCCGGGCAGGCAGGCGTCGATCAGCGCGATGCCGATGTCGTGGGTCAGCCCGTACGTGAACAGCTTGAACCTGTCTCCCTGTCCGCGCCGCTGCGCCAGCATGCTGGCAGCCAGCGACGTGCCGAATACGTGACGCCAGTAGCGGGGCATGTCGAATGTCCGGCGCTTTGCGGTTCCCGGCGTATCGGGAAAAAGCTGAAGCGAAATGAAATAGATGAGCAGGTTTCGCACCGTGTGCATACCGAGGTAGACCACCGCGTCGCGGACAGAGGTGACCGGCCTGCTCATCTGGTAATATCCCGAATTGAGGTTGCTCAGCACCAGCTCGTTCAGGTGCTCCGTATGGGCGACCTTATCGGCAAGCAGATCAACATCAACCTCGACCAGATCGTCCAGTATCGCCAGTATCTCGCTGATATTCTGAGGCAGCTTCGGCAGACGCTCCGAATGCTCCAGCAGCTCAAACAGCTTCTCCTTGTCCAACTTCTGCACCCTCCGAACCGATGTAGTGTGATTGTATACGTTATCTGAATATCATATCAGATATTCTCAGACTTTTACAGAAGGGAATTCACCTGCGACGCGTTCAGACGCTCGGCAGCAGCTGCCCGATGCAGACGACAGGGATATCCAGCCCGAAGCCGTATTCGGCGGCAACAGCCGCCGCAAACACCACGCAGCTGGCGGGCCCGGCAGACCTTTCGACGTTCAGCCCCGGCGGCGCTTCGATGACGGCGGACAGATTGCTCTCCGCCGCGAGTAACAGCGCTTCCTTCAATATACCACCCGAACCGCATGGTATGGCGGCGTGCACGCGGCTGTCCGCGAACAGCGCAGCCAGGTGCGCGGGGGAGAAAAGCGTGCCCGAGTGCTCCAGCACCTCCCCGCCGCATAGCGGCAGGCCTGCGCAGAACAGGCGGTCTCCCGCCTCGGCGCGTCCCAAACGCAATTCCTCCGGACGGCACAGCCCCGTCACGCTCACGCCGAAGGCGCTCATGGACGTCGGCATGTTCTTCTCGGTGCTCATCACCACCGGCAGATGCGGGGCGGCGCGGCGGAAACCCGCCAGCAGCCGCTCGCCCGTTTCTGGCTCGTTGCACACGTTCAGCGCCGCGAAGGCGGGCACGGCTCCCGCGCACAGCACCTCCAGCAGCGACACCCGCGCGGTCAGCTCCGCAGCCAGCTCCGGCGGTACCTGCAGCGCATCGCCCGGCTTGTCGCCGATCGCGCCGCACGAGTCCGCCGCCGTCACCAGCCAGCTGTCCCGCGTGGCGTCGGGGCGTATTACCAGCACATCGCGGCAGGTGTCATACCGCGGCATGCGCTTTGTTTCCTTCAATGATGATGCCGTACGGTTTTTTGAGCAGATAGGCCATCGCCACAGCCAGCGCGGCGTTGGCCGCGGACGCGAGCAGCAGCGGGAGGAACAGCGTCAGCGCGACGGGCAGACCGAACCCCGGCCACACGATGAGTATAGCGGGCGCGACGACTGCGTTTAAGACCAGCGCCACGATGCCGCCCAGCCACACCGGCCAGCCGCTTCTTTTCACAAGCGCGCCGGTGATCAGGCAGATAAGGCCCATCTCCGCCGCGATCACGAGGTGAAGCGGCGGCGACAGAGGGAAGCCGGACAGCAGGGAGGAAAACAGGTGTCCCAACACACCGGCCACCGCGCCCGGTGCTCCGCCCATCAGCATGGCGCACAGGAACGCGGGAGCGGAGTCGAACGCGATGGAGCCCGCGATCTTCAAGTTGGCGCCCACGTAGCACAGGGCGCAGAACAGTGCGACCAATAAGATCTTCTTGAGTTTCGTCATGATATAACCTCCTTAATAATGAACAATATAAAAAGCCCGCAAATATCGCCCTTTAATGGGCAGTATCTGCAGACTTTACCGTCGCCTGAGCTGTTATGGGGGGAAGGCAGGTCTTCCGGCTTGCGGGTCACCGCGGGTTCGTCCGCCTTCCCGGGTTGCCCCAGTGGCTAGGTAAATACTGATTCATTCAAAACGCTGTCTTGAAGGCTATTTTCGCGCCCTGCTGTGTCGCTCAAATCTTGAAATAGCGCTGCTATTCCTGCGATTTCGCTCCTTGCAGTTGCACGAAACTATCTCTTCAATCCATCATTCCTTATTTCATCAGTATTTACTTCTGGACGCCGCTCTCCGCCTACGGCGATGGGTTCGCCGGGGATTCTCACCCCGTTCCCTATTCTCCCGCCGCGCGGCGGGCACCTTCCGTTTGTGGTTCTATTGTAGGGGATATGATGTGGTGCGTCAACGGTTTTATGAACCTATTGCGCTTCAAACACCATGCAGTAGAAGTTGTCGCCGAGATCGAATGCATCGTGCTCCGCAAAGCCCGCGTCCGCGAAAACAGCGCCGATATCCTCTTGGGAGAGCCGCCGTGCGACGGGCGGCCCCATCGGCGTTTCCCGCTGGTGGAACTCGACGACCGCCATGCGGCCGCCGGATTTGAGCAGCCGCTTCACTTCCTTGAGGAACGCGGCCTTGTCCGATATCTCATGCAGCACGGTGACCGCGAGGGCGATGTCCGCCGCACTGTCGGCCACGGCATAGCTGGCGCCGTCCGACAGCACCGGCACAACGTTGGCAAGCCCCGCCGCGCGCGCCTTATCAGCGATGATGTCCAGCATGTCTGCGCGCAGCTCGACGGCGTACACGATGCCGCGGGTGATTCTTGCCGCCGGTATGGTGAATATGCCGCTGCCCGCGCCGATGTCGCACAGCACGTCCCCGTCTTCAAGGCCGATGCGCTTCAGCGCGGCATCAGGGTTCAACTCCGCCAACCGCGCGGGGTTCTCCAGCTTCGCCTGCATGCTCTGCATGGGCTGTTCTTCCTTTCAGCGGGGATGCCGCTATGTGTCACTCGCCGCGGAACGCACGCTCCAGCGCGTCGGAGTCGAGCTTCTTCATCGGCATGAAGGCGGCGGTCACGCGGCGCATGGCCTCGCGCGATCCGCTCTTGTACATTTCGTCCATGCTGGCCAGAGAGATCTGCCACGCCAGGCCGTATTTATCCTTGATCCAGCCGCACTGCTCCGCTTCGGGCACAGCGGACAGCGCGTCCCACAGCCGGTCGATCTCCGCCTGATCCGCGCAGTTCACCAGCAGCGAGAACGCTTCGTTGAAAGGTTCGTCTCCGCCCGAGTGGTGATCCATCGCGGTGAAATGCACGTTTTCCAGATGGAACGCCGCGTAGTTGACTCGGGCCTTGTCGGTTGCTGCCTCGCCGGGCGCGTAGTGGCTGACGAAGTCCACACCCGAGTCGCCGAACACCTGTGCGTAGAAATTGATGGCCTCCTCGGCCTTGCCGCACACGCTGCCTGAGAACAGCAGGTTGGGCGTAATCTTCTGCGGCGCGGGCACGTCCGTCTGAATCAGCTGCCATGTCAGGCCGAATCGGTCCTGCACCCAGCCGTAGCGCGGGCTGAACGGGTATTCGCCCAGCGGCATCAATATCTCTCCGCCCTCACTGAGCGCATGGTACAGCTTGTCCACCTCGTCCGCAGAGCTGCACGATACCATCAGGGATATGGACGGGTTGTGCTTAAAATATGGACCCGCGCTGATGGCATAGAACGGCTGCCCGGCCAGCTCGAAGGAGAGGAACTCCGCGTCGCCCGAGGGCGTATCCTCGACGACCGTGCGGTATACCAGCCGCGACCCGTCGAACAAACTCATGTAGAACTCCGCGGCTTCCCGCGCGTTGTCGTCGTACCAGAGATGGGGAACGATCTTCGTCATAGCAGCCTCCATAAAGCTTATCATTCGGACTGTTGGGATTATCCCGTTTTCGGGAGTGTTTTATACCCTATATATGCTTTATTCTACCAGAACGGTGGAGAAAAGGCAAGCTTAATAAGAATAATTATTAATAGTAAATCACGGCAGGACGCAGCCGTTCTCGTGCTTAGTTGTGTACGGTGTATTGCGCAATACGAAAAAGGAACGGTCAAGACCGTCCCCTGCACGTGTTACGCTGAAGCCGCAGTTAATGCTTGCAGCCACAGCCGTTGCCGTTGCCGTGGCAGTTCTGCGCACCCCAGAAACCTGCGGCTATTCGGGAGGTCCTGTTCCATACCGTCCCCAAACGTTTGAGGGGTTGTACTATTGCTAAATAGTTTCAATCCCTATCGCACATAAATATCCAAAGGTTTTATCATAGAATTCCTTCTGCCTGGTCATATCTTCATTGGACCCTTCAGGTATAAAAATGATGAAACCTTGGCGTGCACGGGTGAGTAAAACGCGATAAGCGTTTTTTAGATACATTCGGTCTTCTGCTTTATTAATCCTATTCCATCGGGTTCCGGCGAATCTATAAGCTTCGAACACCCCGTCTTCTATGCGAAAGTCCGCATCCCAAGCAACGATTGTCCAGTCAAGCTCAAGACCCTGTATGTCAAACTCAGTTGCTGTGTCCTCAAGGAAATATGATGACCGCACATCGTTGGAGTCATTTAAGAACCAATTTTCTGCAGTGATTGAGCTTTGAACCCATATGCCAAAGTTGCGGAGACGTTTAGCGCCGGAACTTGCCGTTAGTCCATAACGTTCTGTCCCCCGTGCTTTTGAACGAACCCATTTTCGGGCAGTGTCAAGGTTCCGTGTCATTACAATTGGGTATTTGGATTTCAATTCAAAATAGAGCTGTTGAGCTGTGTTAATATCCATGTCCAGTAAGGACTTAACAAAAGCGGATACACGCTCGCTCCGAAATGATCTGAGTGATACTGCTAAATGCAATTCATCTACAATATTGCCTTGTAATCCATGGAGCATCCTCTTTACTGATGAGCCACGAGTATATTCCGTATCTGTAATTTGTCGTGAGACAAATACGTTCCAATGCGAAAAGTGATGACGCAACGCATCAAACCATGCGGGTAGGCCTGCTTCGCCTGTGTTTATCTCCTGCCCACCGCCAATAAGACAGACAATAACAGCCCAGTCCTCGTGCCGGTCCATGACACTGATAAGAAACTCAGGCTCAGATTTATCCCAATCATGATTTCCACGCTCAGCCATGAACTTTGCAGTTTTATCTTCCGTCCATGCGCGCTGTGCTTCATCAAATATTGCGACTTTTTCTATAGGCGCTTTATTTGTTTTGATTGCATCATCCCGGAAATGATGAATATTCTGAATGAATGCTTCTACTTTTTGCTTAGACTGTCCCTTTTTAATGGCGCCCTGAGATCTTTCGTATTCGTCACGTGCAAGTGCTTCTCTTAATACGAAAACGAGAGGTCCATTTCCTGACAGAAAGACGGCATGTTCTTCTTCATCAAAATTATGTCGCTCGTTTGCTATATTTAGTCCAGCAAGAGTTTTTCCTGCTCCAGGGACACCTGTGATGAAGCAAATTGATTTTTGTTTATTTCTCTTGCTATGTATAATAATTCGATTGATCGCATCATTTGTTAAATTTAGGTTATGGGCATCAGCATCATTCCGAGAAATTTCTTTTACATTATGACCTCGATAAAGGGCCTGTGCAGCTTCTATAATTGTAGGAGTCGGCATGTATATAGAATCAAGCCAGTCATCCAATTTGATTAAAGTATCGTTTAATTGATGTGATAATTCCTCAAAAGTTGTTTTTAAGGTGCTTTTGTTGCAGCAAATAGGTTTAAAAATTCCGTCATCATAAATTTCATAATCATTCTGTATTGAAGGTGCATTGGTGCATACTACAATGGGGACAATCTTTTTGTTATGACTTTCTCTATGGAAATACTTCAAGTCAAGAGAATAGTCAATCACTTGTTCAATAGCGTGTTTTGGGTAATCATTTTCGCCAACTTTAAACTCTATTAAATAAATAACACCTCGACACAGTATGACATTGTCTATACGATCTCCAATTCGGGGAATAGTATATTCAAATGCAATGCCGCCATCAGGAATATTTTCTAGTGCATACTGTAAAAGGTTAATCTCATAGATCCAAGTGTTTCGCTGTTTTTGATCTAATGCAAAAGAATTATTTCGGGCTATTTCACCTAATATTTCATCGGGGGACTGTTTGAGGAACGCATCAATTTTATTGGAATAATAAGCGCGATTCATAAAGGGCTCCTCAATAATGAAAATATATTGATATTAAGTTTATAGGAATCAACATGATTTGTCAAAACTCATCAATTAACGAATAATATGAAAAAGGAACGGCATGGACCGTTCCCTGTAGGCGTATCGCTGAAGCCGCCGTTAATGCTTGCAGCCACAGCCGCCGTTGCCGTGATGGTGCTGTGCGCCGCCGCAGGCGTGGCGGACGCCGTTGTCCAGCTTCACCTTGTTCATGCTGCCGCACTGGGGGCAGGCAATCTCATAGCCGTGCTTGCCGCCCGCGGTGCAGGGCGGTTCTTCCCACGTCTTTTTGCAATCCACACATTCAAATACTCTGTTCTTCATAACAAAATGGCCTCCTTGTATTGTGATGACTTGGCCCAGCGTGAGGGCGGTCGCTATTTTCTTGCGGGCCGCTGCCAGAATGCGCTGAAACGTGGGCCGGGTGAGCCCCATCTCGCGGGCGCACGTCTCCTGATCGTATCCGAGCATGTCTTTTAAGCGCACCGCTTCCATCTCCTCCACGCCCAGCGCCGTCACATCCTGGTTTTCGGCGGGGGCGGGCTCAAAGCGGCGGCACACGGGATAATCGTCCACCTGTCCGCAGCAGCGTTTTCTTGGCATAAAACCTCCAAATGAGCATACGCTCAAATAGATCATATACCTGCCGCACAGAAAATGCAAGGGAGCGAAACGGAAAATTACAATCGGCGTGACAGGAGAAACTGTCGCTTAAGCTTGCCTGTCTTGTGATTGAGACCCGTGGCCATATTATTGATAATGCATTGACATCGCCGATTTAAAACTGTATCATTAAAGTACTACCAAAGGGTTTAACAAAAAGGTTATACATAATGGTTAAACATATAGCTTCAATTAGAGGGATTCATATGGATGAAGTGAAAAGCGCGGGACTGCTCAATACAATCGCAAAAGAAGTGATCTCGGGGATATCGTCGGATGTCCAAAGAAAATATGACGTCATTGATATTCGCAAAGCGCCGGATCATGTGAACTACTCCAAGGTGGAAAAATATCTTCGGTCTGTAAACGTGGAAATCACCCGCAAGATGTTTTTTACGTATCTCAAAGAAAACCTGCTGCCCGGCGGACACGAGATCAAAAACACGAATTTCTCATACTACACAAAAGAGCAGATAATCTACTATATTCTGGTTGACATGTTCAAGCCTGTGCTGCCGCTGAATAAAATCAAGGTGCTGTTCAGCGAAATTCTGAGGCCGATGATCGATGATATGGGGTTGGAGGCCGCTTATCAGGCGCTGCGCGAGATGATCAATTATATGATCAGCCGGTTTGAAGAAGCTGTCATTATGGCTGTTGCGGAAGAGGAGCTGAGAATTAAGTCAGCCGTTCATATATCAGTCAAAGCTGACAACGAACCGGCAAAGGCCAAACAGCATATTGCGCATTACACAAATCTGGCGACGCTTTGCATGGCGAAGGGCGCGCTGGATTTCTATAAGCATTCGCCTGACGCCCTGTTGGAGTAACCAATATAAAAGGCCAGGCTGCCGGCCAACAACAATCTGCCAACAACCTAAGGGGTTCCAAACATAGATGATCAACGTTAAAGAGGAAGGGAAGTGAAATAGAATGTTTGATCCGTCAATAGCCAAACCGGAAGGTGCTGAAAACAGTTATATGCTTGCGTCCATTATCGGCAAACGGGCCGTACAGTTAACCAAGGGCAGCAATCAACTAACGGACTGTGATTCTGACAATACTGTATCCATCGCGATCAGCGAGTATAAGCAGGACAAGATTACCTATACGAGCAGTGAGAAAATCGCAAAGATCTAAAACAAAAGAGCTGCAGCAAGCCTGTGATGCCGCAGACAATAAGAGCCGTGCCGTCGCGGCAACGACAGTTTCGCGAATGAAGAGAGGGTGGATTTAAAATGGAGACAAAAGCCCAATGAAGCGGGAAAAGAAGAAGAAGAAGGCCGATAAGAACAAGAAGGCCGCAAATGTGGGCGTGCAGCCCATCATCCCTGCGATGCCACCCGCGCCCAAGAATTAAACCATAAAGGCAGCTTCCCTGACAACGGAGGCTGCTCTTTTTTGTTGCGGGCGTGGCGCGACTGCGGCTGCCGGATTCCCCGCATGCGAAATATTGCGAAGAGGCTTGACAGACGAGGGGCTATAGGCATTGAATAACAGCAGGGGAGTATTCAAGTACTTAAGGGAGAAGCAGGATGAAGCAAACGGACACGGCATTTATTTACGGAACAGCGTGGAAAGAGGATGAAACGCAAAGGCTGACAGAGGAAGCGTTGGCGTCCGGTTTTGGCGCTGTGGATACCGCCAATCAGCGCAAGCATTACGACGAAGCGGCGGTGGGACGGGGGATACAAAGCTATCTCATGCAAACCGGCAAAACGCGCAGCCAGCTGTTTTTGCAGACAAAGTTTACCCACGCGAGAGGGCACGACCACCGGATACCCTACGATCCCAAAGCTCCTGTGCGCCAGCAGGTGCTGCAATCCTGCGAATCTTCTCTGGCGCATCTGCAGACGGACTATATCGACGCATACCTGCTGCACGGCCCCATGGTTGCGGCGGGGCTTCACCGCGAGGACTGGGAGGCCTGGGGCGCGATGGAAGAGCTGTACAGCCAGAACAAGGTGCGTGCGCTGGGCATCGCGAACGTGTCGCTCGAGCAGCTGCGGCAGCTCTTCGAACACAGCGCTGTGAAACCGGCGTATGTGCAAAACCGCTGCTTTGCGCAGCAAAAATGGGATTATGACGTTCGCAGCTACTGCCGCGATCAGCAGATCGCCTATCAGGGCTTTTCGCTGCTGACCGCCAACGCGCCGTTCATACTGACGGACACCGTAAACAGCATCGCCGTAAAATACGGCAAAACGATACCGCAGGTCATATTCCGTTTCTGCCATCAGGCGGGCATGATCTGCCTCAACGGCACCACCAGCAAAGAGCACATGCAGGCGGATCTGGACATCTTCTCGTTCAGCCTGACGGCGGATGAGATGGACACGATTGAGAATATCGGCTTGGGGCGGTGAGGGCAAGCTGCATATTGAAGGATGATCAACATTTAGAATAGTCAAATTATTGTATTTAATGGAACAAAACCCTATGGATGAGCGTCTGTGTATTGTATCACTTTTTGGAGGCCTATATGAGAAAGTTACTTACAATGATTATCGTGCTGCTGTTATTGGCCTGCAGCGCATGCACCGGTAATAAAGAAGCGGCAACAGCGACTGACACGCCGTCAGCTTCCGTAAGCGCTGCCGTTTCCCAAACGCCGCCGCCGCGCGTCACGTTTGAGCCGTGGGAAAAATATCAGGACGTTGTACCGATGATACAGTTTGACTGGGGGATGGTTCAATCGTTGGATGAGCTGGTTGACAAGTCAGCGTCGTTGCCACCGTTCAGGATATCGAAGTCTTTTTGTATGATGAAGTGCCCGGGAATGAGGGTGATATGCTGCAAGACACTGCGATCAAGTACACCGTCAGCATCGGCAATCCGCTCAAAGGAGGTTTGACGCAAGGCGGCACCGCTGCTGTGTGGCAGAGCGGGTGGCGTTACAACGATGTGAACTTATGGCTTCCGGACATTCCGCCGCTTGAGTACGACAACACGTACCTGCTCTTTATCAAGGAAA
This sequence comes from Bacillota bacterium, assembly GCA_023416745.1. Taxonomy (GTDB): domain Bacteria; phylum Bacillota; class Clostridia; order Christensenellales; family SZUA-584; genus SZUA-584. Next base: position 14,463 of record JAEZHF010000003.1, on the reverse strand, counting down.
ACGAGAATCCGTCCGGGTCGCTGGACATCGATTATTATTTGGGTATGCCGTTTGAATCATATCCTGAAGTCATAGACGGCAAATTATACCCGCACCCTTACAGCAACCTTTTCAGAGAAGAACAGCCTTTGGATGATGTCGTCTTATCGATAACGCAGCTCGTGGAGAATATAACAGCGCTCCTCAATGCGCTCATGGATTTATCAGCCGGGCAGGGCACTGAGCGTCTCGGAGCATTGCTTTCTGATGATCAGGTGCCGGACCGTCAGCTGACGCCCGATGAAATACAAACGTATCTCGATTTGGCAGGCAGCGAGGTTATAAAGGAAACAGCAGGCAGCGAGCTGGAAAACAGCGATGTATTCGTTTGGATCAAGACGGATGAACTGACAAGAGAGCAGCAGGAGACTTTTGAAGCCGCGCTCAGGACAGTGGCGGAAGGTATCGCGGACGAGCGCGAATGGGGTTATGAAGTCTCCATTACGCCTTTCCACAGCCTGGTCTGCATCGCCCGCGGCGAGGACAGAGCCACAATACTGGATCACTTTCACCGGATACTCGATGAACTGGGGGAGGCGGAGTAAAAGCAAGTCTCAGATGCTCGCTGCGTGCACATGCAGGTCGATCTGGACATCTTTTCGTTCAACCTGACTGTGGATGAGATGAATACGATTGAGAATGTTGGGTTGGGAGGGTAACATACGCAGCACTTTTCATCAAGGATTAACACTCCGAAATCATCTTGAAATACCTCTGTTTAAGTATAAATGGTACTGAACTAATCCTGAGGATAAATATAATAAAAAGCAAAACCAATAATATGTAGAAAATATGTATTATGCTATAACAAGTATAATAGTGTCATTTGCTGAACTAGTATCTGATGTAAACGCAGATGGAGTATATTCATATTTAGAACCCGTTATATCAATAGAGTCATTAATTTAGAGATAGGGATTATAGCAAATGCGCAGTTTGCAGAATATTCGGGAACATGCTATGATTTACATACCACCTACTTTGGGAGGAATTATGAATTTAGAAGAACTTAGATTGGATTGTGCTAAAAAGCAGAAAAAAGGATTACATTTCATTATAGCATCCATTATTATATGGTGTGCTGTTCTGATTGTACATCTATCAGATCTACCTATTTTAACAAAAAATTTAATTACATTTTGTTGTACAGCACCTCTATTACCGTTAGCATTTTTCATATCCAAAATCCTGAGAATAGACTTTCAAAACAAGGAAAATCCTTTAACGATTCTAGGTATCATTTTTTCTGTGAATCAAATCTTATATCTTTTAATAGCTATGTGGATTTATCCAACGATTCCAGAAAAAATGTTAATGGTTATTGCGATAATTTTCGGTGCACATTTGATGCCTTATAGTTGGCTTTATAAATCAAAAACATACATGGTTTTATCTGTTTTAATTCCTATAACAGCTTTGTTTGTTGGTCTGAACTCTGCTCCATATATTTTAGCGATAATCATGATAATTTTTGAAATGAGCTTTAGCTTTTGTCTTATTATTGAAAATAAAAAAAGTGATATTAATTATGAGCATATGCGTAGCGGTTTTTGATATTATCGACATGGAGGAAATCCATATAATCATCTCTTCCAAAGCCTCTTACCTCAATAAACCTCCTAAGAGTAAAATAACAGGGCGTACTAGTAAACAAAGTTCACCCCACCCCCAGCCCCATTATCCTCGCCACATTCGCCACCATAAAACATACAGCCATCCCGCACACCGAGGTCACGAGGAAGGTCTTATACAAGACTGATGTGTTATTCGGTTCCTGCTATTTCATATACAATTCCAAGTCATAAAGCCTCAAATGTAGCAAGCCCACAATAACCGCCATATTATAAAAGCATATATAAGATGATATGGGGGTTATTCCTTTTGATATGGTTTTCAGGACTCGATCCTGTCATGCAAGCGTTATTGGCGACATTGTTTACTTATGCGGTAACGGCTCTGGGCGCATCGCTCGTATTCTTTTTCAAAACGATAAACAGAAAATTACTGGATGTCATGATGGGTTTTGCGGCAGGTGTGATGATTGCCGCCTCTTTTTGGTCGCTCCTGTCCCCGGCTATCGAGCTGTCTGTCCAGCTGGGAGATAACGCTTGGCTGACAGCTGCTGTCGGTTTTTTAATGGGCGGTTTTTTTGTGATCGGCTCAGACATTATACTCTCCCGTGTGCATTTTGTGCGAAAAAAAGGGGGAGCGCTCAAACGGTCGATTCTATTAACCACTGCCGTCACGCTTCATAATATTCCGGAAGGGCTGGCCGTTGGCGTGGCCTTTGGCTGCGTATCACTTGGTATCGAGGGGACATCGTTACTGAGTGCGGTGATGCTGGCGATTGGTATCGGTATACAGAACTTTCCGGAAGGCGTCTGTGTTTCCATGCCGCTGCGGCGGGAAGGGACATCCCGGGCCAAAAGCTTTTTGATCGGCCAGGCCTCCGGCATCGTCGAGCCGATAGCCGGTGTGCTTGGCGTGCTTTGGGCACTCGCCGTCCGTTCCATATTGCCGCTTGCATTAACGTTTTCCGCAGGTGCGATGATCGCAGTTGTGTGCTCTGAGCTGATCCCCGAATCCTTCAGGGACAGCAAAACGATAGCGGCGTTCGGCGTGCTTTTCGGGTTTGTTGTGATGATGGTGCTGGATGTCGCATTGGGTTGAGAAAGGCTTTCCTTACACTGTATTAGGCTCGTGTTAAAACGAGATATGATGATACTGGACAGGCATGTATGGTATAATAATTAATAAATTCTTACCTTTGAAAGGACAGCATGAAAATCAAGGTTTTGAAGCCCAGCTATATCGTGGTCAGCGCGGTTTTTATACCCTTCGATATTTGGATATTGGTAATATGCTGGACTTGGACACCCCTTGTCTCTGTACTTGAATTTAGAATACTTCTTTGGTTTTTGTCCGTTGCTTTTCTTTTATCAACCGTAAAATTTATCTATGACTCGATATTTGGCTGTTATTCACACACGTTGGTTATGGACGAGCAGGGTATAACTTATTTCAAAAGAAAGCAAAGCTGGTTCCTCAGGTGGGAGGATATCAACTATATCCAGATTGTCCCGAACCGGTACGGGAGAATGAACAAATCCGCCATGATATGCTTTAATGGCGGAGACTTGATGCTCGATTCCAAAATCCGGGGTGTGAAAGATTTCAGCGAGACGATATTCGGAGTCCAGTTCAGAGATTCCATCATCACGGAGATCAGAAAGCACACGGATTTGCCGATACAGGGCATCTATCAGGTGACGGGCAAGAGCATTTAGGCAGGGAATTGATGAATCAGCGCGTGCTTTACCAGTCTCAGGACGGGCTTTCCTTGCTCATTGAGCAAAGTAAAACGGCTGATCAATAAAATTCAGAACCCCGCCAAAATCTTCTTCGCTGTGATCCTGTAAATAGTAGTCCTGAATAGAAGAGGGCAGCAGATATTTGCCGTCAACGACGACGATCTCTCCGTAATCTTCCCCTGATACAGACTCACCTGTTTCGCTTTTCGTCACGCCGTACAGATGTAATCGCCCATCCTCTGCTATCCTGAATTCAGCTCTGTCATGCTGAGAATAGACGCCCGGAAGTATGAAATTTCTATAACTTTTATACAACTGGAGCGCTTGCGAATCCGCTCCGTCCGGAACGCCAAACTTATACGCGGTTAAATACATTCCAGCGAAATAGCCGCGCCTTTCCACATAGGATGTGATCAGCTCCTCAATCCCGTCATTGTCCACATCGTAAACATTGATATTTGAAAAATTCTCATATTCATCAATCATCATGACGGAATTCCCGCGGGTTATAAACCGCGCAAACTCCTGATTCTCACGCTGGGTTTTACTATAGCCTATTGCGCTGTACGATTGAAAACCCAAGCTCTTGGCCGCCTCGCCGATATCCAATTCTTTTACTTTTTTTGCTTCCCAAATATCTTTCGACCAAAAAACAGAGTAAACATCATACCATGATCGGCTCAAAAGACATTCGTTTATCAACTTCAGCGTCTACTTGTCAGTATTCAATTCCACCGGCGGGACAGGTAACAGGGTCGCCTTGGCAGTGGGCGCAGGCATTAAGCTTGGCGTGGGGCTGGGGTTTGCACTCGGGGTCAAAGACGGCTTTGGCGTAACAGAGATCGTGGGTTCAGATATGGGTTTAGATGTAACCGTATCAAGTTCACCCTGAACAAACTGCGCTTCACACCCGACCAAAAATATTATGACGATAAGAACTATGAATGATACTTTCTGATAATTCAAGTATGTGACCTCCTCATTATATCGCCACTATATAATCTTGGACGTTTTATGCGGCTCATTTATTCAAGTATTACTAATTACATATTCAACAAATATTAGTAATAACCTCCATATGAAGTACACATAAAACATTTTCATAGCTTGTCTTATTTAAAAGGGAGCCGTTCTTCAGGCTCCCAAAAAGAAACTAACAATATTGATTTCACTTAACCCAAATCAAGCAGTCAGAAAAGCGGTCAGCCCTGCATGATCTCAACTTCGACACCGTTCGGGTCGACGATCAGCATCACCACCTGGCCGCCCAGCTGCGGTATCGCTGTGGGCGGCAGATTGATGCCGTAGCCCGCCTTCTCACAGCGCCGCTGCACTTCTTTGATGTCGTCCACGCGAACGGCAAAGTGACGGTAAACGCCGATATCCGTGTTGCCGGCCTGCACGCAGCTTTGCGCGCCCCGGTATTCGATCAGCTCCAGCTTCATGCCGGGCAGCTGATACAGGTGCAGCACATGGTCTTCCAAATCGACAGTATCCACCCGGCTTAGGCCGAGCACGTTCTCATAAAAATCGAAGGACTCGGGCACCTTGCAGCAGTTTATGGTGATGTGGTCAACGGAGGTTATTTTCATGGGGAAAGCTCCTTTCGGATGCGGCCTGACCGGCTGAGGAAGAAACAGCCAAAAACAGGCGATGATGCCAGTTGCATCTTTCTGGATTATATCCTTTAAGAAAACCTTAGTCAATAAGAACAGGATATATTAGGTATAAACAGTGCTGTGCTATTCGGCATCAGCAACCACTGTCTCAAATGAGATATTTGTCCTCAGGATTATTAACGATTATATTGGGGATGCTATCTTTGATCGTTGATGAAAAGGCTAGGAAACTATGAATGCCGGCACATGATTCAAAAACAGTATGCATTGTGCACTTTAAAGATTAGCAGAACTGGATGATAAATCTTATGAAGTTTTTTTGGACTAACACGATCTGGTTTATTATTTTAGGAATCATAACAATCCTTGAACTTGTCTATGTGATAAAAAAATCGAATAAACACAAACGAACTTTTGCGTTTTATCTGTCCGTATGCGGAATGACCTTTTTGTTTGAGATGTTATTATATGGATTTTTAAAGTCGTATGATTATTATCCCATGATATTTGATAACGTATCAAGATTGGATGACGGGCTTGCCGGTAATTTGTTCTCGCAGTTTTCTATATCGGCAACCGCCCTGCTGATCTGCGTATTGGACCTGAAGTTTTATTGGAATATAATATTGGCATTGATTTATGGCGGAATAGAAGAGCTCTTCCTGTTTTTGGGCATCTACAAACAGTATTGGTATCGAACCTGGATGACGGTTGCCGGTCTGATTGTCATGTTCAGTATTGTTAAATTCATGTATAACAAATTTGTTAAAGACCGGCCAAAGCCCATCTTCAAATATATACTGATTTATTTTGCGGCTTTTGTACCGCATACCGATCTGTTCGGCTGGCCCTTTCGGCTGATATGGGGTCCGTCATTCAGCGAAAGCTTGTTGCCGGACGCGATGAACAGCGCTTTTTTGTTATTTTCGATCAGCTTCAACATCCTATGCATTTCTTCTATAATAATATATTTTCTGAGAGCGAAATGGTGGCAAACAGGTCTGGTGGTCTTGTTTTTATACTCCGTACATATTATTGCCTTCTTGGCTGGACTCATTGCTTACAGAGACCCGGGATTAATGCTGCTGTTTGCGACAGTTGAAATCGTGGGGATCTTTATATTCATTTATATTGTTGACAAATTGTATGGGTATGAACAACAAAGATTAGCTTAAGATGAGCAGCCTGTTTGTCAATGTGATTTGGTCAATATTTTCGGGATTACCATCGGTTACAAACCATCTTGCGCATTGTATGAACACAAAGGGGAGCCCCTTACTCAGGGGCTCCTTATCATTACAAAAAATACCCATTAACGGCTATGACAGTCCCGAAAACAGGACAGATGCACGTTCGGGTTATAAGACACTGGGACAATGGGCATTATGGGAAGCTACGACAAATGCCATCGATGAATACGTGATACGCAAGCGCGCGGGGGAGACGCGGGAGTACTAACTAAGATAAAAACACAGAACAGATTTTTAGGTATTTGGCGAGACACTGCTACGGATGCTTACCATCAGGCAACACGACAAAGCCCAGGGTCCGTGACTTCCTGTCGTGAGAGGGCGTATTTCCGACGACCTTCCCAAACGCCGTTGACAAGTCGGTGATAAGAACCGAAAACTCTTCGTCAGTCATATAATACTTGCCCTGGGTATAGGACAACCCGTCTTTAATAATGTCAATGTCGTCCTTTTCGAGGTAGCTTTCCAATTCGGCCATCAATCCCACTATGTAAGTGAAGAAATATCGTTTGTGCTCTTCCTTCGTCAGTGCAGCGGCTTCCTTGTTGACTTCCTTCATGGATTCTGCGTTCATGCTGTAGATCTTCTCCAGCGTGCCCCTGACGGGATTTTCGCCGACTACCAAAATATATCCTGCATCTAGAAGTATCTTCAAATGCCTGTAAAGGGTTGCCTTCGGCACTTCAGGAAGCAGCTCGCTTATCTGTTGTGTGCTCAGCCGGCGATCACCGATAAGGTTTTGTATGATACCCATACGAACAGGATTCAGCAGTATTTCAAAACTCGATTGTTTCATTATACCCTCATTATTGATAACTTTTTTACCTGGTGTAACAGCCCCTCCCTATAAGCGCTAATGAGGAGGGACTGTCTGTTTCCATTATACCGATAAACTACCGGCATCAAGTGACTCGGCTGCCAGATGCCTGTCGGCAACCCTCAGGCGGTATATAGCGAACCAGAGAACGAGCCCGGCAAATATGATTAAGAACGTTTCCATCAGGAATATACTGTTGAACACACCGGCATGAACAAGAGCGGCCGGTAAATCGAGCAGCATATGCAAGAGGATGGCCAACGGATAATACCAGAAGCTTGCGCGCCGGGAGGCAGCCAAGTATACCAGAATGGACGCACCCATATGAAAAGCCACGGCTCCCGTCCGTTCAAGCGCTCCGACCAAAAACATGGCCGGCGGTGTCGCCACCAGGTTATTGACCGTTGTCTGAAGCTGTTCAGCCGGGATCAGGCCGTTCAGAGAGCTGATCGAGCCTGAGTTGACCATTAGAGCCACCTACGTTATCAAAAATGATAACGTTATTGATTATGATAATATTATAGATAATGAAAAAAGTCAATAGGGGGAGTCAATTTTTTTAGGAGAGTATTAAGAATCCGAGTGAGAATTAGCAGACTTGGCATTTCAGTGTTTGTGGGGTATAATAAAAAACTAGTTGAAAATGATGAAGGCCTTGAAGATTGACTTCAAAAGCCTTCTTTCTTTGTCAAAGTATATCGGAGGTTTTATGAGTATATTAAACGTCGAACATGTTACCCACGGCTTCGGTGCCAGGCGAATTTTAGAAGACGCATCTTTTCGCCTGCTGAAGGGCGAACATGTTGGACTGGTCGGGGCGAATGGCGAGGGAAAAACCACATTTTTAAATATCATCACCGGCAAGCTTATGCCAGACCAAGGCACGGTTGAGTGGTGTAAACGTGTTACGACCGGTTACCTTGACCAATACACGACTCTGACCCAGGGGAAGACGATACGTGAGGTTTTGCGTGAAGCCTTTCAATATATGGTCGATCTCGAAACCGAAATGAATGCGATGTACGAGCGTATGGCATCCTGCACTGAAGATGAGATGACCTCGCTCTTAGAAGAGGCCGGTGATATACAACACAGCCTTGAGCATAATGGTTACTACACCATTGACGTTAAAATTGAGGAGATTGCAAACGGTCTTGGCCTGTGTGATATCGGGCTTGACCGTGATGTCAAAGACCTTAGCGGAGGTCAACGTGTAAAAGTATTACTGACAAAGCTGCTGCTGCAAAATCCAATGATACTCATTTTGGACGAGCCGACAAACTTTTTGGATGAAAACCATATAGCATGGTTGAAGAACTATTTGCAGGAATACGAAAATGCCTTCATTTTGGTATCGCATGATATATCCTTTTTAAACGATGTCGTCAATGTTGTATATCACGTCGAAAACGCCGAGTTTACACGGTATACCGGAAATTATACACAGTTTCAAGATATGTATAATTTGAAAAAGCTTCAGGTAGAAAAGGCTTATGATCGCCAGCAAAAGGAGATTGGCCAGTTGGAGGACTTTATAGCGCGCAACAAGGCCCGCGTGGCGACTGCAAATATGGCCAAGAGCCGTCAAAAGAAGCTGGACAAGATGGAAATCATCGAGCGCGTAAAAGAAAAAGTCAAACCAACCTTCAAATTTTCCACAGCAAGGACACCGGGAAAAATTATCGTCAACGCGAAGGATTTGGTTTTGGGTTATGGTGATCCGCTGACAAAACCAATCAACATCACGCTGGAGCGTGGTCAGAAGGTGGCTGTCAAAGGCGTTAACGGGCTCGGAAAATCCACATTGTTAAAAACCTTACTTGGCATAATACCTCCGGTTTCCGGCGTATGTGAGCTTGATTCATATGTACATCAAGGTTATTTCGAACAGGAAGAGGTGTTAAGCGACAGGACTGCGCTTGATGAAATATGGGCCGAATACCCGAGTATGACCAACGCAGAGGTTCGGGCAGCGCTGGCCAAGTGCGGGCTCACCACGAACCACATCACAAGTCAGATGAAGGAGCTGTCAGGCGGAGAAAACGCAAAGGTTCGCATTTGCAAGCTGATGCTCAAGGATGTAAACTTTTTGGTACTCGACGAACCGACAAATCATCTTGATACTGACGCAAAGGAAGCGCTTCAAAAAGCCATTATCGAATTTAACGGGACTGTGCTGCTGGTTTGTCATGAACCAGAGTTTTATGAAGGCTGGGTAACCCATGTGTGGAATGTGGAAAATTGGACAAACAAGATCGTATAAGCTGCCACACTGGCTGAACGTAGGAGCCCGGATTGAGCCTTGCCTCCGACGGAAAACAAATAGCCTGCCATAGCATCAATGACAAGCTGCTTTTTTGGAGAATTATTGCCCTTTTATATGGTAACTCAGGATGTATTTTCGCTTCGGGATGCAAAATCGCTGCGGGTGTAAATATTTAATAGCTACTTAAAAGTCACGTTCCATCCAGATGCCCATCCATTTTCTTTTATTACGTTCATTATCTCGGAAACCCTTGAAGTCAGGAAGATTATCGTTTTTTTATCATCTGTATAGATATAAAGTTTTACTTGTTCAGGTTGGATAAAAACGATCCTTTCTTTTGAAATGAATTCTTCAATATGAGGCTTTTTATCAAAAGACACTAACAAAATTCCTTCATCAGTGATATACATATTCCCATTTCTGACTGGCTTCCAACTTTCTATATTGCCATTGGCTTTTAATAATATTTTGTCCGCGATTGACTTTTCTAACCCCGAATATTTTTTTGAAGTGCGTTTTAAAGCTATTGACATAGCGGGGACCATCAGAAGGGTAAACAGAACACCAGCCAGGCTGGCGTATAGCAAGGAGTTGGCTATCTTCAGATACATCAAAACCGCCAATGATAGAATAAAATATAATATTCCCGTGAAAATCGATACATTCCATACCGCTTTCTTGTTGTTCATTAATGTCAACTCCTACGTTTGAATACACAGTTAGTTATATACCAAATATGAAACATCGGCAAGCGCTTGAACACTTATAATAACGGCAAGTAAATATATGAGCAGCCTGCCATTGCATCAATGACAGGCTGCTTATTTGGTACCTTTCAGGGGAATCGAACCCCTGAAAATCATCCGTTCCAGCAGCCACGTTGACCGCCACGACAAAGTTGTATTTGGTGCAGACAAAAGGAACGGTTAAGACCTTTCCCTGTATTAGGCTTGTCGCCCTCGGTGCAGGGCGTTCTTCCCCCGTCTTCCGCACTCATACACGCCAAACACGCCGCACACAAAAGGAGCCAAACACGGCTCCTTTTTTAATCCCAAGTATACCCATAATGTGCTGCTTGAGTCCCGAAAACAGGACAGACGCAGCCGTAAAATGAGAACAAGTGTTCGCGTTATGCGAATGCGGTGAGGGGATGTCGGAGACTCAAGGCTTATCCTTGTCGTCCTGTATCGTCTTTACCAGGTCCAGCGCCAGCTTCAAATCGCGGTGGGATATGTTGCGCTCGGCGATCATGCGCATCACATCGGACGAGTTGCCGCTTGCGGACGGCATTTTGGGCAGGCGCTCCTCACTCAGCGGCTGGTAGCTCTTGGTTTCCGAGAGGCCCAGCAGGTAGTCGGCGGAGCAGTTCAGCTCGCCGCACAGCTTTTCCAGCACGTCGATGGACGGGCGCTTGTCGCCCCGCTCCAGCTCCGCGAGGTAGGGCTGCGTGATGCCGGTGCGTTCGGCCAGCGAGGATTGCGTCAGGTGCAGCATATTGCGCATGGCGCGCAGCCTTTTGGCGAGATCGTCTTTCATAAGCGTTCTCCTTTATGTGAAATTTGTTCAACGCAAATTCATTATTTGCTCTGATGACGCAATTATAGCACATAGCTATAGAATTGTAAAGTATAGCACTTGGCTATTGACGCGAACATACGTACGCATTATGATGGAGTCATCAGTAATCCATATGCAGGAGGTTGGGGGGTCATGAGGGTGACTTTGGCAAGACTGAGGGAAGGAGCCAATCTGACGCAGGCAGAGCTGTCGCGCGCGGCGGCCATCTCTCAGGGGTATTATTCGGACATCGAAGGGGGCGTGCGCTGCCCGTCGCCGCGGGTGGCGGGGCGCATCGCGCAGGTGCTGGGCATCGGTGAGCAGGACATGTACCGCGTGTTTTACGCGCAGGGGCAGGAGAGGAGAGGCGCATGAAAAACGATTATCTGCAGGAGAGCCGCCGGTTTTACGCGGTGGCGCAGTCGATGGAGCTGCTGGCAAAATCGCTGCGCGTGCAGCCGGACCGCGACACGGCGGTGGCCTCGGCGGTGCTGGCGGACCTGGCGCTGGCGCAGCTGGAGCGCATGGACAAAGCAATTGACGCCATGATTGAGGACGGGAGGCAGAGCGCATGAGCGGCACAGAACAAGGGGCAGCGGCAGCGGAGAACGCGCAGATGCAGAGCGGGTCAATCTCCGGCGGATGTGAAAAGAAGCATCTCACGGTGGATGATCTGCCGGACGAAGAAATATTGTATGACCATAAGAAGTTACGGGCTGATAGTTTGGCGCAGATTCAAGCAGTGATACTATTACTGGAAGATATGTTGGAATCGTATCTTAGTAAGCCCGATACTGAAACAGCGATTTTTTATGGAGACAGATTGAAAAATCATGCAAATTCCATCGCAGATAAATATCACTTGTTTATTCTGATGGATGCGTACGTTAGACGGCGGTTTCCGGAGAGGAGTCCTGACAGTCATGAATGACGACCGCTTTTACGGCGAGGCTGCCGAGCCGCCCGTGGTGATGCGCTGCGGCTACTGCGGCCGGCCCGTGCGCGACGGCGAGGACTATTACATCCATGACGGCACCGACATCTGCGACGCGTGCGTGCGGCGGTATGCGTGGACGCAGTTTCTGCAGACGGCCCGACGGCTTCCGGCCTGTATGGACGGGCAGTAACAGTGCTGCGTGTGAGCGGGCAGGCATGGCGGCATGCAGGGCGGGATAACGGCTGTCATGCAGAGCGCAGCGAAGCATCCCATGTGCGGTGCTCTTACCGGGGGATACACCTGTGCCCCGAATGGGGTATCGCTATGCTCGGTATGACAAAAGGGGCGGGGCGCGGCGGACACAGAGGAAGGAGGACAAGACGAATGACAGATACGGAAAGGTTTTTGCTCGACTACTGGCACGCCAAACGCTGCGTCGGGCGGCTGATGCTGGAGCTTTCCGAGGCGAAGCGGGCGTATGAGCTGGGCGCGGGGGGCCTGCCCTCGTCGCTGGGGCATTTGCGCGAAGGGAGCAGACAGCGCAGCAATGGCAGCCCGGTGGAGCGGGCGGCGATACTGCTGGTGGACCAGCTGGCCGCGGAGGTGAAAGCCATCGAAAAGCGGCTGGAGCAGGAGCGCCGCGCCATGGCGCAGGTGGAACAGACAGTGCGCACGGCGGGTCTGACGGTACGGGAGGCAGAGTATGTGCGGCTGCGGTATTTTGAGAACCGCACTCTGGAAGCGTCGGCACAGCGGCTTTACTGCTCGTCGACCACCTGCTGGCGCATCAAGAACGGAGCGCTCAAGAAAATAAAGGCGGTGACGGACGGGGCATGGCGCGCAGCATTAAAAGAGGCATAGATTACTTCTCGCTGGACGTGGGCATATTCGCGGACCGCAAGATCAGGCGCGTGTGCCATAGCCACGGCTCCGGCGCGATGGCGGTGGTGCTACGTGCGCTGTGCTGCATATACGGTGAAAACGGGTATTACGCGGACGCAGACGACGACTTTTACTTCGACATCGCCCATGAGCTGACGCTGGACGAGGCGTATGTGCGCGCCGTGATATCGGCCTGCGCGGCGGCGGGCTTTTTTGACGCGGCGCTGCTGGACGCCCACGGCATACTCACGTCCCGCCGCATCCAGCGCAACTATCTGGACGCGACACGCAAACGCGGCAATGTGGTGATAGAGGACGCGTATCGGCTGATCGGCGATGAAACAGAGGCGGAAGAAACGGCGTTTCCGGCGGAAGAAACCCCGCTGCAGGCGGAAACTTCCGCCCGAAAGTCGGTTTTCGGCGCCCGAAGTACACAAAGTAAAGTAAATCAAAGTAAAGGAGAGGAGAGAAAAGGAGAGGTAAGTATATCAAAGAACGGCGCGGGACGCCTGGCGGCTGCCGCGCCTGACGGCACAAGGACGGACACACCGGACCCACACACCTCTTCTTCTTTTTCTCCCTTCATTAAACCCTCTTTGGACGAGGTGAAGGCCTACTGCGACGAACGGGGCAGCGGTGTGGACGCGCGGCGCTTTGTGGACTTCTACGAATCCAAGGGGTGGATGGTGGGCTCCTCGCCCATGCGGGACTGGCAGGCCTGCGTGCGCAAGTGGGAAACCGATACGCACAGCCTGCCCGGCAAGCCCGTCCATTTCGCACACCCCTACGAGAACTACGACCATCTGGCGGAGAACCTGTTCCCGAAGAAGAAGGAGATCGAGTACATCTACAGCGAGTTGATCTGAGGGCGGCAATGCGGCGGGCGTGGAGACACGCTGTCAATGCAGAGCGCAGCGAAGCATCCCATGTGCAGTGCGAATGCCGGGGGATCCACCTGTGCCCCGAATGGGGTATCGCAGGCTCGGGATGACAATAGGAGTGGTGCGGCGGTTCGTAGGGCACGGCACGCGTGCCCCAGAGGGTATCCCTGACGTGCCAAAAACGCATGACACTGCGCGGCGGCGCGCATAGGAATTCGCGCCCTACGGCTTGGGGCGGTAGGACGTGGCGGCGCGGTTATCATTCAGAGCGTGGCAAAGCATCCTCCGTACCCACGCTGTCATGCAGAGCGCAGCGAAGCATCCCCTGTGGGGTGCGATTGCGGGGGGATCCCTCGCCAGCTCGGGATGACAGAAGGGGCTGGGAGGTGGTGAACGGCGCCATAGGAATTCGCGCCCTACGGTTTGGGGCGGCGGACGTGCGGGAGACACGCTGTCATGCAGAGCGCAGCGAAACATCCCATGTGCAGTGCGAATGCCGGGGGATACACCTGTGCCCCGAATGGGGTATCGCCGGCTCGGAATGACAATAGGGGGGTATGGGAAGGACGACAAAACGGGGCATGGGAATGACAGGAGAGGTATGCAGGTAAAGACAGGAGAGGTGGTGCGCTGGCATGTCTGTCATGCAGAGCGCAGCGAAGCATCCCCTGTGGGGTGCAATTGCGGGGGGATCCCTCGCAGGCTCGGGATGACAGAAGGGGCTGGGCGGTGGTGAACGGCGCCATAGGAATTCGCGCCCTACGGTTTGGGGCGGCGGACGTGCGGGAGACACGCTGTCATGCAGAGCGCAGCGAAGCATCCCCTGTGGGGTGCGATTGCGGGGGGATACACCTGTGCCCTGAATGGGGTATCGCCGACTCGGTATGACAATAGGGGGGTATGG
>JAEZHF010000096.1 GCA_023416745.1 Bacillota bacterium | reverse complement strand
GTGTGGGGCTGCGCCCCACGACCTTAAGCCCTTCCAAACATGCAGCACTGCAACCAAGCAACTCACTCAAACCAGCGGCGGAGCGGCAGCGCGTCGGCGTATTCAAGGCGGCTGTCCAGCCAGCGGCCTATCCAGCCGATCAGCCAACCGTTGACCAGCGCACAGACCACGGTGCCCAGCTTCACTCCCTCGAAATGCCACCAGCCGAAGAAAACGAATGAGAGGATGACGGCGATCAGACAGCTGACGCAGTCGTACATAATCTTGAAATGGCTGATATTGCGGTTCAGCTTGGCGGACACCTTTTTGACGAACAGCTCGTACACCTCCGGCGCGATGTACGTACGGAAAACTAGAGCCACGCCCGCCGCACACAGCAGCAGCCCCGTCACGTAGAAACCGATCCGCCCCGCGAAGGTGTCGCCGCCGATCAGCGCGACCAGCGTCATGCACCCGTCCAGCGCAAAGCCGTATATCACCGCCGTAACGAAGGAGAACAGGTAGGAGACGCGGAACCGGCGCAGCACCAGTGCCATAACAAGCAGCAAACAGGCCTGCAGCGTGTACTCCGCCATGCCGAACGTCACAAAGCCCCAGATTTGCGACAGCTTGAGATAGACCAGATACGCCGGAGCCACCACCATGGACAGCCCGAAGTCCGCCAGCTCCATCAGCGCCGTGCCCAGCGCCAAACCGACGATGCCCAGTACATAGGCCAGCTCCGTATAGAACCTTCGCTTTTTCATTATGTGCCCCCAATAAAAAAACCTTCCCCTGTTTGGTACAGAAACAGGAAAAGATTCATGATGTCCCTATCATAACCCGGCCAGCAGCAACGATCAAGCCCTGCACCAAAAGAAGCGACGCCTATTCGTGCGTCCGCACCCGCTTGAGGTATACCATATCCACCAGCTGTTTGCCGTCCTCGATGATTGGATGATCATAGTTGTCGGTGAAGAAGTTAGGGATACGGTGGCTCTCGATAAAGCCGCAGCGGCGGTAAAACCTCAGTATTCCGGGGCAGTCACCCGTGCCCACGAGCAGCGTTTCGCAGTCGGGGTATTGGGATAATATGAAATCGATCAGCATGTGCCCATAGCCCCTGCCCTGACAGTCCGGCTCCACCGCAATATTTTTTAGCTCGTAGACGCCTGGCTCTTCCTTTGTTACCACGCACTCGGCCTTCACTCCGCCGTCGATCAGCACGTACATATCTCCCCGCTCAATGTATCGGTCGATCATATCTTCCTGCTCATCAGCCAACAGCAGCAGCCCCATGTACTCCTTCTTGTCTCCTGTGACCTTGATAATCTCCATCCGCCGCTCCTCATCTCTTTGTGCTTATTCTATCACGCCGCACCCGTTCGTGTCACTTTAATCCCGCTCCGCGCATAAACTGTAACGATACCTTTTTAAGGAGATGAGCCATGAACGAACATTACCCGTTTAAGAACCCGCCGCTGCCGTACGCCTACGACGCGCTTGAGCCGTACATAGACACGCTGACGATGCACCTGCACCATGATAGGCATCTGCAAACGTATGTCGACAACCTCAACAAGGCATTAGCAGACTACCCCGCGCTGCACAACTGGCCGCTGGAGCAGCTGCTGGTTAACGCCGATCGTCTGCCTACCGCCATCCAGACTGCTGTCGTCAACAACGGCGGCGGTGTGTACAATCACATATTCTACTTCAACGGCATGAGCAGCTCGGACACGCGCAACCGGGCGGGCGCGCTGTATAACGCCGTCGTGGAAAGCTTTGGCTCGACGGATGCGTTCTACAAGGCGTTTAAGGATGCGGCGCTGGCGGTGTTCGGCTCGGGCTATGCTTGGCTGGTTATCGACCGGGCCGGAAACCTCAAGATCGTCAGACTCGCCAACCAGAATACGCCTGTGGCCAAAGGCCTGTGCCCCATCGTGACCATCGACGTCTGGGAACACGCGTATTACCTGAAGCACTACAACGAACGCGCAAAGTACATCGACGACTGGTTCAACGTTGCGGACTGGTCCAAAGCGGGCGAGCTCTACCGCAAGTGCCTGACGGATTCCCAGTTAGAACAGGCAGCAGGCAGTCGATCGTTGTCTCAACACGGCCTTGTCTGCTGCCACAGCTTTAGTACGAAGAATCTGTTTCATAACATGGCATAGCGTGGTATATTCTTCTTGGATACTTTCAATAATGATGCATATAAAATGCAAAGGAACGGACGCAATGCCTCTTTGCCCCAAATGCCACGTTGAGTACCGAGATGATTATTCCATTTGCAGCGACTGCGGGACGGCGCTTGTTCCCGATGCGCGTACCGCCAGACCGGAGAGTTCCAAGAATAAGAAGAGCCGCAATCAACCCACTGCCGCAGCAGAGCGCTGTCCCGGCGAAAGGTTCCTCGCGAACGTTAATGATGCTGTGGAACTGGCCTATATCAAATCTGCGCTGGCGCAGCAGGATATCCCCTGCCGCGTTCTCGCCGAAGACATCAGCCAGTATCTGACCATTATTCATGGCCGCAGTTTCATGGGCGTCAACGTATACATCCCCCAAAGCATGTTTGAACAGGCCTGCGAGTTGCTGGCGTCGTACCACGGAGGGTCGCTTCCGGAAGACACTCAGGCTCTTGTCAGCGGTCCTGTGCCGCTCGAACGTTTCCGTTTTGACTTGTGGACCCTTCGCGCATACCTCTTTCTCAACTTTGTCGCTCTAGTATTTTCGGGCGCTTTTCTGACGGGATTATAAAGCATCCGATTCCGGCTTGTGCTGAACCGCCTTGCGTCAGCCACTCCCGGTTCCGCTGCCGAAAGGTTTTTGGCTATCCGTTGCCAACGTAGTTACATTAGCCAAGCCAGTATCTAGATCAAATCCTCCCACCAACCGAAGGCGACCTCCGCCTGCGCGCCTGTCGCCGCGGGCCCCTGCATCTGCACGAGCAGCGAGCCGCCCGGCGGCAATATGATCTTGCCGTAGTAGTTGCCCACCTCCGTGCTTTGAGCCCCTGCCACGCGGGTGAACAAGCTCTGTCCGTTCTGCAGCTGCCCTGTGCCGAAAACGATGGCTGCCTCAGGCCACACCGGCGGCTGTATCGCGGCATTGGCCGCGGCCGCGCTGGGTGCCACCTGACCGCCGTCCGGCATCGCATTCAGCCACACCGTCGCCCGAAATGGCGTGGTGGAGAAGTTGGACACCGTTATTGTGTTGACAAATACGTTGACACCCGACCCGCGTGGGTTGAACAGAGCCGCCCAGCCGCTTGCGCGGTACGGCAGCGTCATTGTGGGTGTGTGCCCCATAAAATACCGCCCCTGAAACGACTTGCTCACGCGGTATTCCAGACTGATCACATTGCTGAACTCTTCCATCTCTATGTGCCCCCTCCGAAATTATCAGTGTATTCTATGCGCCGAATGCGGATAATGTCCAATATTAAACAGCATACAAAAGAGCCTAAGTCTGTTCATCGTATATTTGGCGCATTTTTTTCCAATATACGCACTACATAAATTGAAAGTCATCCTTGACATACCCGGACTACCGTGGTAGTCTGCTCATATAGACTATTTGAGTAGTCTCGTTCTGGGAGGATAATAGATATGCAAAACAGAGGTATTATCATTGCCATAAGCGTGATGGCCGTACTGATGTGTGTGGTGCTGGCTGTGAGCCTCATCAGTCTGTCCACTGTGCCGAAGTCAGACGGAACGATCACTTCAGCAGAAGGCAGCATGGAGAGCGCTAACACCGTGGCGGTGTACGGACAGGGCAAGATCGCCATCACGCCGGACATGGCCACCATCACGGTCGGCTACGAGAACAGCAATAAGGATGCGAAAGCCGCGCAGGACGCCAACAAGGCGCAGATGGACAAGATCATGAGTGCTGTCAAAAGGGTGGGCGTTGCCGACTCGCAGATGCAGACGGCCAGCTACGGCGTTTATCGGGACGGCAGCAAGAATATATTCAGGGTGTCCAACATGGTGCAGATGCAGATCATGGACATTGAAAAGACGAGCGATATCATCAAGACGGCGTCCGACGCCGGAGCGAATCAGTTCTGGGATGTGCGCTTCGATGTGGTGAAAAGACAACAAGCGTATACCGACGCGCTGAACCTCGCGATGGGGCGCGCCCGTGAGAAGGCCCAAAGGCTGGCGGCCAGCGAAGGCAAACACGTGCTGGATGTGGTGTCCATCGAGGAGGGCACGGAGAACAACAGCTACTGGTATTCGTCGCCGTATACCAACTTCGTCTCCGGTCCGTCGTCGTCATCCGGAGGATACTCAGACGGCGGAATATCGTCTGGAGAAATGGAAATCAGCGCAATCGTCAACGTCATCTATCGGATGAACTGACTTTAATCGCCCTCGGATTTTTTGTTGTTCTGACCATCTATCGGGGAACCAATAATCAGACGGCCCGGCGGTGCCGGCGCCGCCCCAGAGCACATTGCCGATGATGATTAAACTCACCGCCGCGCCGATGGCGGTGCCGAATATCAGCCCCAGCGCGGTAAGTATTATTATACGCGTGTCCTGTCCCGCCGCAGTATCGTGGTAGTACAGCTTGACATTATTCGCTTATCTTATTCTCCGCTTTGAACCGATTCTTTCTCATGCGGAGTACCGCTCCCACACTGTAGATGAGAAGTGCGATCCAGATCACAATGAAAGCGATCATTTCGGCTTGAGTTACGCTCTTGTGGTATACGAACACGCCCAGCAGCAGCATGATTGAGGGTGTTAAATACTGGAAGAACCCGAGCGATGTGAGCGGTATACGCCGCGCGGCCTCGCCGTAGAGCGCCAGCGGCCCCGCGGTCACCAGCCCCGCACCCGTCAGCAGCAGCGTTGTTCCACATTCCTGCCCGTATGCAACGCCGCCATTTAAACCGAAATACACCAGTATGCCGACGGCCAACGGTGCCGAAAACGCCGTCTCCAGAAACAGGCCGGTATATGCATCGGTATCCACCTTCTTCTTGACCAGCCCGTAGACCGCGAACGTGACAGCCAGCGCCACGGCCAGCCATGGAAAAACGCCGCCCGATATCATCAGGTAGGCCACCGCCCCCAGCGCCAGCACAAAAGCCGCGATGGTCGTCGGCTGCATTTTTTCCTTCAGAAACAGGGTGCCCAGCACCACTGCTACCAGCGGCGACAGATAATACCCGAAGCTGACGTCGATGTGCATCCCCTGCGCCAGCCCCCATATAAACATCGCCCAGTTGGCAAATATCAACATCGATGCTGCCAGCGCCATGAGGGTGCGCTTTCGGTTTGTCAGTACCCGCTTGATCGCCGAGCGCCAGCGGCTGAAAAAGAGAATCACCGACAACAGCAGCAGCGAGAACACCACACGGAACGCCAGCACCACGAACGGCGGCACGTCGCCCAGCAGCCCCCAATAAAGCGGCAGCGCGCCCCATACCAGATAGGCAACCACTGCCGCCATGTTGCCGGTCAATTGTTTGTTCATCCCCTGATGCCCCCATCTCCCGTACCTAAATCTTTGATTGCACACATTGTATCATAATAACTCTCGAAATTGAATAACGCTAATGGAAAAGGCGCCCACTTGAGCGCCCTCGTGAGTATCCCAAACTATATCAGCTCCCGCCGCCGCAGCGGCGCGGTCATAAACCGCCACGCAGCCTTGCCGTTGGTCAGCCACTTGATGTGCGCACCGTTCTTCGTGTTGGCCAGCATGCGCGGCACCAAAAACGCAGCGACTGTCTCCGGCTTGTCGGCGAGTATGTTGAACACCTTCCTGAAGTGTGCGTCCGCCAGCACCGGCGAGGTTTCTCCGTCCGGCGTTTTGGTGATGAAATCGGTCAGCATCATGCCGGGAGACAGCAGCCCCGCGCACACATCTGTGCCGCGCAGTTCCTTCGCCAGACCCTTGGTGAAATACGTCAGCGCGCACTTACTCATGCCGTACAGCACCGTTTTGGGCTGTATCATGCCGTTGCTGCCGAGGCCCTCCATGTTCCATATCTGTCCACCGCCCTGCTCCAGCATACGCGCCGCCGCAATTTGTGAGCCGTACACCATGCCGCGGATATTGGTGTCAATAAGTGCATCACCACTTTGATGGTCAGTATGATAAGCATACTCATACGGCACGTTCTGTCCGGCATTGTTGATCCATATGTCCACCCGGCTCCAGCGCTCCGCAGCGCAGCCCCACAGCGCATCCACATCTTTTTTGAGCCGCACGTCGCATTTCACATATTGTAATCGGTCTGTGTATGGCCTGAGAGCTTGCATCGCGGATTCGGACAAGCTGTCGCGCCGTCCCGATACTGTGACTCTGCATCCGCTCACCAAGAATTCCAGAGCCATCGCAAGACCGATACCGCGCGTCCCACCGGTGATCACCACTGTTTTCATTGGAGCCCCCCGTTTCTGTGAATTCGGCCTCTTCTGCCTTACTCTGTTACGCCCGGACAGCTTTCATTCTGGCCGCAAGGAAAGCCGCCAAGATATCCGCCGCCAGCAGCACTGCCAGCAGCACACTCACCGCGATGATAACGCCCGTGTACTCCCCAGCGAACGGACCAAACGGCAGGTGCTTAAGCAGTATTCCCAGGTACGCCCATAATATAACCAGCCCATAGAACGGATCTTTATTTTTGAGCATCGTCCAGATTCCGATAATACCCCCGGCTGTCATCGCCACGATGGTCCAAAACTCCGCCGAAAGGCCTAAGCCGTTCCAACCCAGGTCGACCAGCAGCGTCGTCACATTGGCAATCGTCGCCACAGTAATCCATCCGAAGTATATGGAAAACGGCAGCCTCATGAACAGCTTGTCTCGCAGCTGCAACGAATCGGCGCGGCTGATTCTGAGGTATGTCATCGTTAAGGTGATGAGTAACACCAGCATCAGCGCCAGCGAAAGCGGAATAATGCGATAGTGCCAAGAGAATATCCATGCCGTATTTGCAAGAGACGATACGATAAACAACGGCCCGATCCGCTTCACAAGTGCATCATTGCCGCCAAATACGCCCAGCTGGTAAAGGCTGAACAGCAGCAGCAGCACATAGATGACACCCCATATGGAGAACGTAAGACCAGATGGCGCAAACAGATTGGGGTACGCGTCGGACACGGCGCCTGTGCCAATACCGTTAATCGGCAATAGGTTGGCGAGTGCATTGACAGTGACCATCAGTACAAATGCCAGCAGGTTGAAGATACGCAGTGCCACTCTTGCTTTTGTTTTTTCCATTTGTCTGCCCTCCTTCAAGTTTAGGTATGTATATCCCAATAATGCCCTGTTACGATATAACAATACATTATCACTATTCATAATCGTATGCAATATGTTGCATCTATTAAATTTAAATATGGATAACAGACAAGCTAAAAAACAATTGATACGGCGGTTTATAACCATATCAGACTCCCATACTGCTGCATTGCCGTTCCAGATTCAGTATGCTATGATAAGCAAAAGTAATCAAGAGGTGCCTATGCGCAAGCTATTAATAGCGGCCGGTATCGCTGTGGTTATCGTGGCAGCACTGCTGACATGGCAGCTGGTCAATCGTTCGGAGGACGTCGCCGTCAAGATAGTGCCGCAGCAGGACTACGCTGTCGCCGGTGTGGAGTTCTTCCTACAGAATGACCCGCAGTGGACCGATGAGTTGCTGGGCAACTCGCCATACCGCATGGGCGGTTCGGGCTGTCTGGTATGCTGCATTGCAGCCTCGTTGGAAGCACAAGGGTTCGATACCGACCCTGCCCGTCTGAACGCTGCCTTTTCAGAACACGGTGTATATAACAGCGAGGGCGAAGTTCTTTGGAATAAGATTGCCCAAGCGGTGCCCGGCGTACGCGTGGTGCTTCCTAACCGTATTGATACAGAGCGGCTGGAAGAAGCTGTCGCGCAGAGCCTCTTTCCCATCGTCAAGGTCAAATATATGGGTAGCGGTTATCAGCACTGGGTTATGATCATCGGCGCTTCCGACGGTGATTATCTGTGCATGGATCCGTTAAACTCGGACAATGAGCCCTTGCCGCTGTCCGCACACGGCGGCATGATATACCGGTATCGCATCGTGACATTGGAATAACACGATAACCTTACGCATAAAGCGGAGACTGCCATGGAACCATTAACCAACGCCAAAACAGCCGTCATCATGATTGGCCTGCAGGCCAGCGGCAAAAGCACGTACTATCAGCAGCATTACGCGCAGACGCACGTTCATATCAATCTGGACAGTCTGCACACGCGCAATAAGGAGCGTCAGCTGCTGCTGGAGTGCATCGAAAAAGGTTTGCCGTTTGCGGTGGACAACACAAACCCGACGGCATTGGACCGCGCTCGTTACATACTGCTAGCAAATCAGGCAGGGTACCGCGTCGTCGGCCTGTTCTTCCGCAGCCGCGTGACCGAGTGTATCGCCCGCAACGAAGGCCGCAGCGGCAAAGCGAAGGTACCAACAGCAGCCATCGCGGCCACGTTCAACCGGCTCGAGCTGCCCAGCATGTCCGAGGGCTTCGATGTTCTGTATTATATTTTCATTTCTAACGATGGTTTTACGGCGGAAATGTGGAACGAGGAATCATGAAATTTGACGATCTGGATCGCAGCATGCGCCGATTCGAACAGTCCCTCGACCAGACAATACTGCCTGAGCTATATTTGGCGGCACGGCTGGATGGGCGGGGTTTCACACGACTGACCAAAGAGGTCATGCGGTTTGAAGCGCCCTTTGACGAGCGCTTCCGCGATGGCATGGCGGACACTGTCAGGCAATTGATGTCGTGCGGTTTCCGCGTTGTCTATGGTTACACGCAGAGCGATGAGATATCCCTTTTGTTCCACCCAGCTGAACAGGCGTTTGACCGCAAGGTGCGAAAATACAATTCCATCTTGGCCGGCGAAGCCAGCGCGGCGCTGAGCCTAAAGCTGGGTTGCGCCGCCGTTTTCGACTGCCGGCTGATTCCTTTGCCCAATATGGAGCGCGTCAAAGATTACTTCCTGTGGCGGCAGGAGGACGCGCATCGAAACGCGCTGAACGCCCACTGCTACTGGATGCTGAGAAAGGAAGGTTTATCCGCCAAAGACGCTGCAGCGCATCTGGAGAACAGGTCTATATCGTATAAGAACGAACTGCTGTTTTCCCGCGGCGTTAACTTCAACAGGTTCCCCGCATGGCAGAAGCGCGGTATTGGCCTGTACTGGGAGAAATATGAGAAAACGGGCGTCAACCCTGTGACGGAAAAAAACGAAACAGCGGTCAGGCGGCGGCTGAAAACAGACACGAAACTGCCAATCCGAAGCGATTACGCCCAGATGATTGAGGGAATGTTAACGCAGGCTCAGCAGCAGTCCAAAGATTCTGATAGCACTAGCAACAAATAGGCTTAAATTAGGGAATCTACATATCCTTCGAATTCTCGTAGATCCGCGCTATCTCCGGCTTGCCCATGAGACGGCTCACCAGCAGCGCGATGACGGTGATGCCGATGAGGCTAAGGCCCAACCGCGTAAAAGTGAACAGTGGTCCCATCGACGACAGCTCAAACAACACCATCGGCACCTTGGTTGTAGACCACGCGCCGAGGAAAAGCACCACATTCATGAACTTCGCGCCCTTCTTCATGAACACCACTGCCACCGGAAACGCCGCATACAGCGGACCGGCCGCCGCGGAACCCAGAAATATCGCCAGCAGCGCACCTTTAAGCCCCGAGCCGTCACCCATGAAACGGACCATCGTTTCGCGTGGCACCCACACGTCCAGCAGGCCCAGCATCACGAATATAGGAGGCAGCACCAGCAGCATCTCCTTGAAACCGCCCAGCGTGCGCCCTACAGCGGGCTGCCCCACAGCGGGCAGAAACAGCACCAGGGCCGCCAAAATCAGCACCGACGCGATGGCGAACGCGTACCGGCGCAGCATGCTCATTTTGGGCTTGCACATGCCGCCCGTTTTCATTCCCTCTGTCTTTCCGACGCTATCCGGTTCCAGCCCGTTCGGCGTTATCAAACCAGCGCCGCTCACTTCCGGCATGGCTGTTGTTTCGTCCTTGTGCACTTCCTGTTCCGTCATATCTCCCCCATCACCTTTCCGATCACGAACGCCACCAAAAACGCGAATACAAATGCAAACGCGTTACGCAGAAGCGCCATCTTCTTGCCAAACACCTTAAACTCCATCGGCAGCGTCACCACGCCCACCATCATCAGAGAGCTGACAAATGCACCGATCTGCATGTAGCCTGCACCGCCCGTCAGCAGCAGTGCCGCCGTGGGAAACGCGACAAAACCGGGCATCAGCGTGACCGCACCAATTACTGCGGCCAATGCCACGCCCAGCCAGCCGGATTCCGCACCGATGATATGGCTGATGGTTTCAGGGTCCAGCAGTGTCAGCGACACGCCGATGATCACCATGATGCTGATAAACTGCGGAAGTATGTTCTCGAACGCTTTCCAGGCCTTGATAAACGCCTTTTTGGTTTTCTGCCGGTTTTTTACCAGCGAAACCACGGTGAGGGTTAACGCCGCTGTATAAAATATAATCGTATCAATCCCAATACTCATTCAGGTTCTCCGCCTCTCTCCGCTCCGGTGCCGCCACATTGCGTTTTGCTGCAGCAGAGGATGTTTCCTGCTGTGCCGCCACTGTTCTTTGTCTTTCCGTTTCCGGTTCATCCGGTATTATTGATTTTTTCACCGCCGGGGCTTTTTTAGCGCCGCGCCGGGAGGGCGCCCCACTTTCCGCACTGCCGTGGCGGCCTCGCGCGATAAGTTCCTCTTCATTAACGTCCGACGCCGGTTCCCGACCCAATAATGCGTATTCGTCCAGCACGCGTGTGATGCGCTCGCGTCTTTTTTGCAGCACAGACGCCCATGCATCCAGCGCGGTGCGCCCCGCATCGGTCACGGCGTATTCGCGCCGTTGCGGTCCTGGCCCGCCTTCTGCCCAGTCAGAGGTCACCCAGCCCGATTCTTCCATGCCACGCAGCGTACGGTACAGCGTGGAGACGCTGATCTCGCTGTCCTTAAACCCGAATTCGCGCAGACTCTCACCCAGCGCATAACCGTGGCAGTGTTCATTCTCAGGCCTGCACAGCATCACGAGCAGGCACACCTCAATGATGCGCTGCATGGGCTTATGGCCGCGTCCGCCTTGTGTTTGCATATAAAAACCTCCTGCAACGCCAATTTGTCTATATCCATTAAGCATATAGTCGTGCTGAGAATAATATATGCTTTGGTTTGTATTTTGTCAATCCCACAAAGACATTATTTTACCATCGCAAGACAGCCATCGGCTGTTCGACTAATTTTGCATTCCGCATGCATTATTTGCGCGTAAATCGGAAAAATAACAGCATAAGGAGGTGAATAACGTGGCAAGAAGCAGCAACTGGAAACTCAGCGGAATGAAGCACACGGTAGCCAGCGAGATCGGCGTCAACCTGAAAGCCGGCGACAATGGCGACCTCTCGGCCAGAGATGCCGGCCGTATCGGCGGAAGCATGGTCAAGAAACTTATACAGTATGCCTCGGACAACATGCCCGAAGCCCAGAGTCAGACTCAGACCCGTTCCCGGTTCTAAGTCAAAACGAAAAAAAAGAGAAGGGCAATGCAGCTCTTCTTCTTTTTTATTCAATGGAAACATTGAAATGGGATTGTGCTACTACCAAAATAATACGGACTACCGGAATAAAATCGAATATGGCATCGGTTTTCGCAAGCGCTTCATGACTTTTGTATGGCACAATATTTTTGAAGACGGCGCTTTCCAATGGCGGCATTGATGGCAAACATTCTGGAAGGCTATATCCGGCTGGCCAAAGCCGGAACCAGTATTAGCGTCGATACAATTCTGTTGGATATCAACATGGATATGTCAATCAGTCTGTCTAAAATCATTGACTATTCCCTCAGCTTTGTTCAATCCGAAGAGGGTCTTGAGCGCATGGCTTATTATCTGTTTCACGGAACGCAGATACAACGGAATTACTGCACGCTCTTTTTCAACAGGCGGGGTGACTGGCTGTTGGTCAAACAAGCGTATGAACAGGGACTGATCGATGAGATACAGGCTTTCTCAAGATAGCCCCTGCATGAAAAGAACCGGGAAACATCCGGCTCTTTTCATTTCACATGATTCAAAAGTCTTCACCGTTTTGCTCGGCGCTGTTCTCACGTTTGGAGAGCTTGCCCTCCGATACGTCCGTTCGTTTATCCGCCCTGACCTGCTTCACGGTATTGAGCAGGCTCTTATTGCTCCTCTTCTTCAAACCATCACCTCCGCCAATTAATATATCCCGTTTGACGCAGGCGCATGTATCCTTTTTCAACAATATTGCTGCTAATCTTCTGCACTGAAAAACCGTCCGTTATCGGTTTTCTCCGCACGGCTGCCGTTTGTGCTGACGCGGTAACGGCCTTCGTACAATCCCGATCCCTCGTACTCAAACACATCATACAAGAAGTATACCCACCCATCCTCCACATTCATGATGCTGATGTGTGTACACACGTCATCCATTTTATCGATTTGGTCCTCAATCTCTTCATTGTCCGGTATCTGAATATCAAATTTCTCGGCGTTCACGAGAGATGGCACGGCTTTATAGACGGCGCTGACACCATCCATCGTATAATAGACATAACCGCCATCTTCAGGTATGAAAATGTCTATATTACGGCCCAGCGGCGTGATCACCCCGGTGTCCATATTGACGACGCGGGTCATTTCGCCAACAGGCCAGTCTTCCTGCAGCATATCGCTTTTGATGTAAATGAACCGGTCGCAGAGCTGAAATGAAAAGCCTGTTGTGCCCATGTATTCAACCTGATCCGTATGTTTATCCATTCGATAAAGAGGAAATTCCGGCTCAATATCATTATATATGCCAATTGGAATATCGGTATCAAAGTAATACTCAGCGTCTTGAGTGCTGACGCGGCACTTCTCTGCGGCTTCTATCTGAGAGGCTAAAAAATCATCCGGTTCTTCTGTCGGCGGCGCGTCTGTCGCTGTCTCTTCCGCTGCGGCAGTCGGCTTTGGTGCCGTGCCCGCACTTTCAGATGCCTCCGGCGTTTGGGCTCCGTTAATTTCTGTGCACGCCCCCATCATCACGACGGCCGCGGCTAGCACCAGCATAATAAGTCTTTTCATCCCGATCCTCCGCAGAGATAAATATAATAGCCGAGTAATACTTAACCGCGCACCACCAGCGTTTCCAACTCTTTCTGCATCTGCCCGACTGCCGCCTGCCCGTCGCAATGCAGATGGTGCAGCCGCGATAATGCGGCTATCACTGCGGCGCGTGCGGATTGCACGCCGTTCATCGACTGTTCTATGGCGCCCTGTACATACCAGTCGGCGATCAGTCCGTCGAAAAAGAAGTCCGCAAAACGCGCGAAGTCTCCCACCTGCACCACGATATCTCCGGATATATTAACGTCTGCCAGCTCTGTGCGGAACCGGTTCAGCTCCATCTGCGCCCACGATACGCTCTGTGTGGCCGCGTCAATATGGTCATGCTTCACCATGCTCGCGATCATTCCGCCGTCCAGCATGTCGTATGTGCCCCAGCCTTCGGCCTTGCGCAGGCTTTCCAGCGCGCTGTCCAGACGCGCCAGTGCGGCCTCTCCCGCCGCCTTCGCTTCGCCGACCTCCTTTTGGTTAGCACTGGCCCTGCCAATACCCTCCAGCAGCTCCAGAATCCGCAGGCCGGTTTGGCTGTGCTCATCCAACAGCCGCTGCTTTTTCTGTTCGAACAGCCGCGCATACTGCGCCTCACAGCTTTTCAGCGTTTTCAGCTCTGCGGCCAGTGCTTCCATGCGGCGGCGCATATCCTCCAGCTCGTTCGCGACCTGACGTTGCCGAAAATACGCGGCCATCGCTTCGGCGCGCTCCTTCTCCAGCCGCTTCTCCCGTGTGCCCAGCAGAGCGCCCAGCGCCGCGCTGACGCTGCCGTTCTCCAGTCGGTATACGTCGAAGTTCTCCTTAGCAAGCACGGTTTTGAGCGGCTCCAGCTTAAGCTCAAGCTCGTCGCGCTCCCGTAGCAGCTGAGCGCGCATTGCTTCTAATTTTTTCAGCCGCGCCACCTTCGCGTATGCCAGCAACAGTTCGTCCGCACCGTTTCTCACACTTCTCCTCCGCAAAATATTCTCTGCCAGCCAAATCAACGCACTAATCCATATACAGGAATATTCGCCACAAACAACCCTGCATCCTGCCCGTGCGTATGACAAAAAAGCTCCCCCTAGCCCCACCCGCCGCGCCGTGATAATGTGGGCGCAGCAAGCCTGCATCAGCGAGAAAGCCTATGGGCACTACCATCGTCATCATCATCGCAGCCGCCATCGTGGTATCCGTGTTCGCGATGCTCATCTCACTGAGCCTAACCGTCGCGAAGGCTGCCAAACGCGACCGGGCAGACAGGCGTGAGCGGGCGCAGACATCTCTGGTATGGGCAGACGTGATGGTCGTGGAAGTGCAGAGCCACCGGCGGAAAATGCCGCGCGCGTACGCATATCGCTGACGCTGGAAGTCATGCCGCCCGAAGGCGGGCCTTACCGGACAGCGGCAATATGGCTGATCGAGTCAGCCGCGCTGCATTTGATATCGCCCGGCAGCCATGTACCGGTGAAGGTCAGCGCCAACGGCCAGGAATTTCCCGACGCTGCATGGGCAACGCCCGTTGTCATGAATTGATGGATGTGAACACCTGTTTTTTAATTATATAACCTGCCGCAGTACCTGAAAACGCCTTGTCAGTGCGGGAATCACGACGTTCCGCCAGTTCCATGGGTCGAATGAGCCCTCCGGCGATACCGCCCCGGTTATATCGGCTGATAAATATGAACGACGTCGTCTCCACCGGCCAGCCGGTCAGCTTCTCAAATGCAGCGTACATCTCCTTGACGAATGCATGCTCATTCTGAGGAAACGCTCTGGTCTGAAAGTACTCCCGTAAATCTTCCCACAGTAGCGGCTCGCCTTTCAGCCCCCATGTGTTGGGCGGATTGCAAAAAATATCGTTAAATTTGTTATCCATAGCTCCCTACTCACTATTTCTTTGTATACCGAATTATTAATACCCTTAATTTTACAATTCAAACAGCGGCCACAGCATTCGTTGCGCAGTTAAGACTGGTATAAACATACAGCAAATAAACACGCATACGCTATGCTGTGCAGTGTTATGGGACAGCGGCTATGCTGTCAGCGAATCTCGCTGTGTTCCCGATAGCGCCGCGTCAGCGCAGGTATCACCACGGCGCGCCAGTTCCACGGGTCCACCATGTTCGCGGCTATGCCGTCACGTTTGTACCGGCTGACGGATATGAAGGTTTCGGAATGCACCGGGCGTCCGGTCAGCTCCTCGAAAGCGGTGTACAGTTCCTCCAGAAACTTCTCTTCGCTCGGCGGCGTATTTTGATGCGCAAACCGCGCTTTGAATTCCTCCCACAGCTGGAGCTCGCCTTTGAGTCCCCACTTGCCGGGAGGGTCGCAGAATATGGCTGATAACCTCTTCACTTATTCTTCCCCTGATCGTTTAGTCCCGAATATGTATATGCTCAAACTTGATGAACAGAACCCGAAATCGCTTGAAAATCTATCCCCGGATCAGCCGTTCCAGCCCGCGCTTCGCTCCGTTCACGTCGCCGCTCGCAGCCTGCCCGCGCAGCGTCCGGTATTGCTGCAGTGTGAGCCTTGCTCTGTAACCGTCGAGCAGCTTAAAAAATGCGTTAATCAGTGAGTAGTTCATATACTTTGTCCCCCTCAAAAAAGATGCCCCGAAAGGCCACGGTCTATTATCCACATAAGCGATGCGAAATTTCGTCGAACCACGCGACAGAAGCTGCGAAGTTTGGCAGCACGGTGATGCCCTTAGCCACATCGCCGCACAAAAAAGAGGATGACGCGCATCCCCTCTTTTCGTGCATTAATTTGCTATCTCAAACCAGCGCCTGACGCCCCCAGTGACGGTGCGCCGCGATGGCGTTCACAAACTCCGCACAGAAGGCATTGATGTCGCCCGCGGGGTTGGCCGTCACCACACCGTACTGATTGGCCAGCGCGCTGCCAAAGCCCTCCGGCTTCGCAACCGTATTGACGGGCTTGATCATGCCCAGCAGCTCCACGCCCTCGCCCGACGCGCCGATGGGCTTGCAGTGCAAAAAGCACTCCGTCAGGAATTGCTTCACGTCGATCATCGCCTCCTGCGTTGTCTTTTGCTTCTTGCCTCCCGGCACATAGGCCGCGTCGTACAGCACCGATGCCGCCGTGCGGTAGTCCTGCGGCGCTTCCATCTGCCGGCCGTCGTCCGATGTCACCATGCCCTGTTTGCTGCACACGATCTCGGCCTTGACGCCGGCGGCCTTGAGGGCATTCATCACGCCCGCCGCCGAATCGTAGCAGAAGCCATCCTCCAGCAGCACGGCCACGACGCGGGTGCAGGCGGACTTCGCCGTGTTTTCCTGACTGAGTGCGGGCGATACCGCAGTGCCGTCGTTGACATGCCGCATATCCGGCGGAGATGTGACTCCCACGCCCGCAGCGATCTGTGCAGCCAGGCTGCCGTCCACGTGGCTGAACATCTCCACCACCTTCTGACGGAGAGCCTTGTCCTTCACCTTGCCCACCTCAAACTGGAACGCGGCGATGATGTGCCCCTTCTCCGCGTCCGACATGCTGTTCCAGAACAGCGTCGCCTGCCCGAAGTGGTTGATGAAGCTCTGGCTGCGGTCGCATATCACCTGCCCGTCCACCTTGCGCGCGTAGTGGATGTAACCGCCTTGATCGCCCGGCACGGGCATCGGCGCGTCGCCCTGCATCGTATTGGGTGAATACGCCACCACACCGGTATCAATGCGCATGCGGTGATAGCCGTCGCGTTGATTGTTGTGGATGGGCGCGACGGGATGGTTGATGGGTATCTCGTGGAAATTGGGCCCGCCCAGACGTATCAGCTGCGTGTCGAGGTACGAAAACAGCCGCCCCTGCAGCAGCGGGTCGTTGGAAACATCGATGCCGGGCACCACGTTGGCCGGGCAGAAGGCCACCTGCTCCGTCTCGGCGAAGAAGTTGTCCACGTTGCGGTTGAGTGTCAGCTTGCCGATGATCTGCACCGGCACCAGCTCCTCCGGCCATATCTTGGTGGCATCCAGTATGTCGAAGTCGAAGCTGAACTCGTCCTTCTCCTCGATCACCTGTATGCCCAGCTCGAATACCGGATAGCTCCCTTCTTCTACAGCGTTCCAGATGTCGCGCCGGTGGAAGTCGGGGTCCTTGCCGGAAATCTTCTGCGCCTCGTCCCACACCAGCGAATGCACGCCGAGCCCCGGTTTCCAGTGGAACTTGACGAGCCGGCCCACCCCTTGCGCGTTCACCAGCCGGAAGGTGTTGACGCCGAAGCCTTCCATCATGCGGAAGCTGCGCGGTATGGCGCGGTCGGACATCAGCCACATCAGCATGTGCGCCGTCTCGGGGTTGCTGACGACGAAGTCCCAGAAGGTATCGTGCGCGGACGACGCCTGCGGCACTTCGTTATTGGGCTCCGGCTTGATGGCGTGCACCAGATCAGGGAATTTGATGGCGTCCTGTATGAAGAACACTGGTATGTTGTTGCCCACCATGTCGAAGTTGCCGTGCTCCGTATAAAACTTCACGGCAAAGCCGCGCACATCGCGCACAGTATCCGCCGAACCGCGCGACCCGACCACTGTGGAAAAGCGTACGAACACAGGCGTCACTGCCGACGGATCCTGCAAAAACGACGCCATCGTGTACTCCGCCATCGGCTTGTATACCTGAAAGAAGCCGTGTACGCCAAAACCGCGCGCATGCACCACCCGCTCGGGGATACGCTCGTGGTCGAAGTGGGTGATCTTCTCGCGGAAGTGAAAGTCCTCCAGCAGCGTAGGGCCGCGCGTGCCCGCTTTGAGCGAGTCCGCCGTATTTGCGACAAACACGCCCATGTCGGTTGTCAGCTTTTCGTTTGCGTTACCGCATTTAAAATAGTCGAGCTGGGCGTTCTTAGAGTCTTCCGCCGCTTTGTTCGTTAAGTCCATGGATGTTGCTCCTTTGAAAATAGTCTTATCCATAGCTTCTCATTATTTTGAATATTTATACTTTTGGATGGACGTGTTTTGTCCTTAATCCGCTTCTTCATGATTATTGCTGCATCGGAGATCATCCGGACATTCTTTCATACCAAATGAGAGCCTTAGCGTTGATGCAATGTTTAATGTCGATGTTATTATTATTATGGTATAATGATTGAGAAGAAAATTATGGAGATGTATCCAGATGCAAAAAGTTGAGAAATATCGTGTTCATATTAATATTTTTCCGTTGTGTTTGGAACTAACGCTTTGCATTTATTGCTTTGTTATATGTTTAACAACGCCAGGCGCAGTTGATTTTATATATCCAATTATAAAAGCGTATCCATATTTTATTGCTATGTCATTTATCGGCTTTATTCATTTGTTATTTACTATACTAAGCAAGTTCAGCAAAAAAGCCATACATCTATATTTCAATCCTTGAGATATTATCTCCTTTAGTTGCAATGCTTTTTCTGTTGATTTGTTTCATTATGGTGTTGTTGGTTATTGTTTTTTTCGGCATATATAGAGCTCTTACTGGATTCCCGATATCTGTATAAAAACGGCTGATGTCATGTTGCGTTGTTTTTTATATATAAGAATTAAACGGAGTTTTTCTACCCAAAAAAGCGTTTTCTTCACTTGTACTCATATACAAAAATGCACCCTTTTCTAAAATCGTGGGTGCATTTGTATTATAGATAAGTCCCTTTGCCAGCTTTATGAGCCCGCCCAGCCGCTTGCTCCCGTGCTCATACAAATGGCACGACAGGTTATTTGCCACGCGGTTGCAGAGCACACTGTTGGTTCCGGTTTGTCAGCATGTATATACATGGGCTATTCTGCCTTGAACCCGATGCCCTCTTTGAGGCAGATGCGGTGCGCCGCATACCGGCCCGAAGCGGCCGCGCCCGGCAGACCGCCCGGCGGCAGTGTCCACATGCCCGCCATGATAAACCCGTCGAGGCCGTCCAGCATTCCCGGGAAATAACGCGGGATGTCCTTGCTGCCGTTGCCCCAACTCATCCACGAACCGCGCCACGCGTTGCAGTAGCGCACGTACGTCTCGGGCGTCACCAC
This sequence comes from Bacillota bacterium, assembly GCA_023416745.1. GTDB lineage: Bacteria > Bacillota > Clostridia > Christensenellales > SZUA-584 > SZUA-584. The sequence goes on along the minus strand of JAEZHF010000096.1, from coordinate 30,389 downwards.
GTCGAACTTCTCTATCTTACCCTCCGCTTCGGGAAAGCGCTTGACCAGTGCCGCTGCCGCGTCGTCGGCCAGCGCCTGCTTGGCGGCTTTGTACGCATCCCTGTCGCCTTTGAGCGCGTGCCAGTAGTCGTAGTCGGCGTCGTAGAAGCACGCTATCACCGACTTGCCCTCGGGCGCCATGGTGCCGTCGAAACCGTATCCCAGCAGCGACACATAGTCGCTGTTGATACCGGCGATATTGACGGACTGCTCCCGCCGTATATCGACGCCGCGCATTGCGCCGCCCACTTTAGCGTTCACGCCCATGAACACGATCGCGCAGGTGGGCGTCGGGTTCGCCTTGGGATTGCCAAAAAGCTTCTTGTACATTTGCGGCGTGTATTTGTCGTCCAGCATGTGGTACAGCGTATAATGCCCGTCCGCACACGACACCACATAATCTGCCCGCACCTCGGAACCGTCCGCCAGCGTCACGCCCACGGCGCGCCCGTCATCCACGATCACCTTATCCGCCTTGGCTTTATACGTGATTTTGCCGCCCAGCGACAGGTATTTTTGCTCCATGCGCTTCGCAAACGCGCGCGAGCCGCCCACCGGGAAACCGCAGTCACCCGCGTGCATACCCGCCAGCGTCATCACCAGCGCTGTGGCGGTATAGTCGCCCGGTATCGCCGCCAGCAGTGCCCGCCCGATCATCGGCTCCTTGAACAGCGCTGCGAGGTCCTTCATGCTCAGCTTACCGTAACGGGACATCATACCCATCTTGCCGATCAGCTTGGCTGCGAACTTCAAACCGTCTCCCGCCGTCATCATATCCATCGGCTTATCCACCGGCATGCCGATGCCGCCCAGAGATTTTATCGCCTTGCACAGCTTTTTGATCTCCGTTTTGTCCTGCGGCGATATCTCCAGCAGGTGCTGCTCCAAACGGTCGGCGTCTGTATAAAGCTCCACCGCGCGCCCGCCTTCCTCGTACTGCACGAACGACTCGTGGTTCACGATCTTCACGCTGTCGTCTAGCGCCCCCGTGTCCCGCCAGATCTTGTACAGGTCCGTATCGGGGCTGGAGCCCATCAGCCAGTGGATGCAGCCGTCAAAGTGGTATTCGCCGCGGTCCCAGCCGGTGCACTCGCCGCCAGGAACGGTGTGCATCTCCAGTATCTGCGTGTCCATTCCGTTTTTCCGGGCGTATATGCCGCAGGTCAGCCCCGCAATGCCCGCACCGATAATGACAACCTTTTTCATATCCATTTACTCCTTTATACTTCCTTTAGCGTGTTTATTTTTTACCGAGGTCTGGATGCCGCTCCTCCAGCGGGTTGCAGGGCAGCGCCCTGCGGTCTTATGCCCTTAACTTTAAGCCCTTAACCTTTAAGTACTTGACCTTTAAGCCCTTGGCTTATGCGCTGACCATAGAAACCAGCAGCTCCGGATCGGGCATTTTGAAGCCCTCCATCGTGATGTTGTATATCGCAAGCCCCATGATGGCCGAGAAGAACATCACCGACATGCCCGCCGTGTCGCCCTCGCGCACCTGCCCCAGCGCCTGCCCTTCCCGCAGTACTTTGGCCATGGTGTTCAGCGACACATCCGAGCCTTCAAAGCACCTGTTCCGCTCCGGGCTTTCCTCCATCACCGCCGCATGCGTGACGATGAGGAAGTAATACGACGTCTCCTGCCCGTCCTCGATGCCGCCCATGATATACTTCGCCGTCTGCCGTACCTTCTCGATGGGCTCCAGCGGCATCGCATCCACCATCAGCAGCGACTGGCCGGAGTAGTACACCGCTGTGCGCACCAGCTCGAAGAACATCTCCTCCTTGCTGGCAAAGTAGTGATAGACCAGCCCGTGGCTAAGGTGAGCTTCCTTCGCGATGTCTCCCACCTTGGTGGCGGCGAAGCCGCGCAGCGCAAACACCTTGAGCGCCGCCTTTAATATCTGCTCGCGCCTCTCGTCCTTGATGTGCGCGTTCTGTTCATCCGTTCTTGGACTCATTCGTATCTCCCTTTTTGATTGACTTGTCAGTCAATATATTATCATAACCTTGCGATATGTCAATAGGCAAATGGCCGGATTTACACAATTTTTTTGACTGGATGCGCAGACCAATGACAGTGCCTTCAGCACAGCTCCCCCGCGGTTGAATTATCCGTCCTCCGGTGTTATATTCATATAGTTCCGGTATAACAAAAGCGAGGGGCAGCATGAAGACGACACTCATCATTGTACGGCACGGAGAGGCCGAGTTCAACATCGCGCATAGGATACACGGCAAGCTGGATTCGCCGCTGACGAAAAAAGGCGTCCGGCAGGCCGAGAAAGCCGCCGACGCGCTCGCGGGCATCCCGATCCACGCCATCTATTCCAGCCCCCAGCAGCGGGTGGCAACCACCGCCGGTATAATCAGACAGGGCCGAAACTGCCCCGTCGCCTACGACCAGCGGCTGGCCGAGATGTACTGCGGCGCGTGGGACGGATTGACGGAGGAGTTCATCCGCGCCGAATACCCGGGCGATATGCGCCTTTGGGAGACGCACCCCCACCTGCACACCATGCCGGGCGGCGAAAGCCTCGCGGACGTGCGCGCCCGCCTCACCGCCTTCCTCAAAGACGTGCTCAAACAAAACCGCGGCCAAACGGTGCTCGTGGTCTCGTCTCAGGTTCCCGTTATGCTGATGACGATGATATTCGCGCAGGAGCCGGACGAAGCGCTGTGGCAGACGCCGCCGCAGGGCAACACCGCCATCAACGTCGTGGAAGTGGACGACGCAGGCAATGCGGCGATATTAAGGCGCGGTGATGTGGGGCATGTGTGAGAGGGCGACATAATGTTTTCTTCTTTAAGGCTATTCAATTCCGCAATTTTGTTGTTTGTAGTAACTTTTTTAATCCATATTAATTACTAGAAAAGGAAAACCACCATAGGAATCAGTATGTTTTCTGCGAGCAAGCCTATAACTGTAACACTGTTTTTATATTTCTCTTTGTTTTCCCTGCTCAAATGAAGTATACGTACCAAGTAGATGATTCCAGCAATAAAAACAACTAGCGCTGATATTCTTGTGAGTTTAACAAAATGTAAAACAATCCATAAAAAGTAGGGCGATACATATATAAAGAAAATAATCAAAAATATCAATAATGCGATCCCTGAAAAAACCACCCAGGCTCCGTTAGCTACTTTTAATCTTTGTTTCCCTTCAATTTCAGAATTGTCTATCTTCATCCTAAATACACGCATAGTGAATTCGTAATTCGCTTCATAAGCCTGTTCCATAAGCTCTCGGTACTTGATTGATGGCTCTACCTGAAGCCAAAATCCTAGTGAAATAAAGAGCAATATCATCAGTTCAGGTATAAGTACATCCAAATATACTTCCATGGGAGTGAAAAAGCATATTACAAGTTGATACAACAGTAGAAGTTTTAAGATAAGCTTAATCTTAAAGCTGTAGCCTTTATCTTCTTTGATGTAGTCCTTATCAGTCATCCTTACTCCCCCACTCGCTTCACATACCCGAAATGATACTTCCCTCCCTTTATCGCGTCCGAGAGGCGCGCGCCGGTGTTGATGACGGTGAAATCGCCGGCGGTGAGAAGGGCGGGTTTCAGGCTGCAAATCTTGAGCCATGTGCCGCGCAGGTCGGCCCGCCACGGCTCCGGCGTCAGCTCCTCGTCGGGAGTGGGTATGCGCTCCTTGCCCGTCGCGATGGCCTTCACCTCGGCCACGTAGTCCAGCCCGGCCTCCTTGCCCACCGACAGATACAGCTCCAGCGCGTAATGGTAGTCGATCGCGTCGGCAAACTCACAGCGGTAGCGCTCCGACATGCCCGTGGACAGGGCAAACCATGCCTCGCCGTGCTGCGCGAGGAATATCTGGTATTCGCGCACGGTGTGCAGCCCGGAAAGACCGCTGCCCGTGTTTGCGCCCAGCCGCATGAATATCGCGTGCTTGTAAACCTGTGCCATAAAAGCATCCCTCCATCGGCTGACGATAAGCCAAGTATCCGGGCTGCCCCATAAGCGAACGCAGCCTGTTGGGGCCATTTACAATTCCGCCGTCGTGTGTGTGTGAGTATGAATAGGCTGTGATTGCGGGTGTTATAGAATGAAACCTCAGATGCTGTAAGAATTATACCATACACTGTACACGTCTTCCAATACCCCGCCGCATTTTGACGAAAATGGCTTTTAAGATTCCGTGTCATACCACAATAAATGGTCCCTCTCCTCAAGCCCAATCTTTACCTGCCGCCGCTTGCACAAAGCCTGCCATTCCGATATCATACAGTATATCAACACACGGAGGGACGTATATGCAGATCACCGCCGTCATCGGCAGCTACCGCAAGGGGCGCACGCTGGGCATCGTCCGGCGCATCGAGCAGCACATGAAGAGCCTCGGAGACGTCACGTTCAACTACATATACCTGTCGGAAGTGGCGCTGGCCCCATGCCGCGGCTGTTTCGCGTGCATTGGGCGCGGCGAGGAGAAATGCCCGTTGAAGGACGGCTTTGCGGATATAGAAAAGGCGCTGTCGGAGTCTGATGGGGCGATATTTGCGTCACCCAACTACGCTATGGGCGCCACCGCCATAATGAAGCAGCTGATCGACCGCTTCGCGTACATAGGGCACCGCCCCAAGTTCCTCGGCAAATACATGGCGGCAGTGGCCACCAGCGGCGGACCGATGGGCTTGAAGCAGACGCTGGACAGCTTGTGCTATTTCTCAGGAGGCGGGTATGAGGTGGTCAGCCGCCTCGGCCTGCAGACGCCGCCCACAAAGCTGTCCCCCCGTGCGGCGCAGAAGCAGCAGCGCGCAATAGAGAAAACCGCGCAGGCGCTGTACGATGCGGTATCGCAAAAGCGTGCCTGCCGGCCTGACATGGGCAGCGTGATACAGTTCGCCGCTTTCCGCGGCATGTACCTGAAAAACCCCGCGCTGGGCGAAGCCGAGTTCCCCTGTGACATGGCGTACTGGCGCAAGATGGGCTGGCTGGACAAGGGCGCGAGAACGTTCACCGGCGTCTACCCTGGCCCGTTGAAAGCCGCACTGGGCTGGCTGTTCGAGAAGATTATCGGCGCGGCAGCCAAGAGCATGAAGTCCGAACGCGCCGCGGACTGAAAGGGGGATACACCATGAATGCTGAAAAACTGAAAGCCGCCGGGGCCGCGTTTTTGTCCGTCTATCCGCTGGGCTTTGAAACGCCGGAGCTCAAGGAGCAGGTCAAGAAGCATGACATGACGCGCATCACCGCGTTCGCTCAAAGCGCTTTTTCACCCGATGCTCTGGAGGACACCGAAAAGGCCGCGGAGGACCTCGTGCGGCTGATGGGCCGTTCCACCATCGTTTCTGTTTTTGAAAAGGCCAAATTCCGTGACGCGGTGCGCGGCATGACGTATGGTGAGCGCGAAGACCTGATGGGCTTCGTCCGCGAGCTGCTGCACGGCCACGAGGCAATGGGGTTCGACGGGCTGTGCGGTATGCTCTCCCGATACGGCGCAAACAAGTGGCCTGCTGTCACCGCGCCGCGCTGCTACTATTACCCGGATACCGACCTTGTGCTCAAACCCACCACGGCTAAAAACGTGATAGCCCAATTTGAGCTTACGGAATTGCAATATACAACACGGCCCAACTTCGCTTTCTACGACAGATACCGCGCGGCCTTGCAGTATATGCGCGCCCGCACCGCTGCCCCGATGAACAGTTACGCGCTCGCGGGTTACTCCGGCTTTTTGATGATGGTGATGGGCGATATGCTCTAGCCGCTAGACCACACTGGGCAGTTCATCCGACCGGACGAGCCGCACACCCAGCTGTGCCATCTCGCCGTGCAGCTGGTCAATCATCTTGGCGGCGTTCTTATAGAACGTGCTGTGCGCATCGGTGAACAGCGCCACATCAAAGCCCCGTTCCAGCGCCTGCAGGCAGGCATCCCTCACACACCCGTTGGTTATCAGCCCGCAGACCAGCAGCGTTTTGATACCCCAGTCTGCCAGCAGCTGTGGCAGCACTGTGTCCGTAAATACGCCCGGGTGTTTTTTGGCAATCAGAGCGTCGCCTTCTAACGGTTTCAGCTCGTCCACGATCTCCCAGCCTTGCGTGCCCCACTTTAAGAACGTGCCGTTCTCGTGCTGCGTGTAAACCAGCTTAACGCCATGTTCACGCGCCAGCGCGGTCAGCCGTTTCAGGCTGCCAAGCAGCGCGTTCTCATTGTACACGGGATTTTTCAAAGTAAATATGCCTTTCTGTAAATCAATCAATAATAAAGCTGCAAGCACCATCTCACCATATTTCTCATTCAGACTTATCAGGCGGTTCCGGGTCGGGTGTCTGCGCCATATCGCGCATCACTTCCTCCGGCGGCTCCTCGGACGGCGTGTACGGCGGCACATAGTCCTGCCGGTACTGCTGCATCATCCGACGGCGCTCTGCCCGCCATTCCAGCTTCTTCTTCAGGCTGAGGAACAGTATCGCGCCCAGCGGCACCAGCACGTTGTAAATCCGCGTGCCGTCGATAAACTTCTGCAGGCTGGTCAGGTTTAAGTTCAGCAGCCAGATATTAAAGTCAAAGCCCGCGGACGACAGCGTCAGCGATACGCCGGTGTGCAGCAGCAGTATCATCACGATCCAAAGCGCCTTGCTGCGCACTCTGGACTTAACGCACGCCACGATGGCCACGATGATCAGCGCCAGCTCTCCAACGGACACCAGCAGCATCAGCAGCTGCAGCACATCAAAGCTTTCAAAATTGATGATCGCCCCGTTGCCTTTCAGTTCCTCAGCTCGAATAACGTTGAGTCCCGCCACCTCCCAGCTGTCCGCGCCTGTCTGAAGCAGCCGCATCGACACGACGTAGCTGTCATAGCCGGTGACCACATCATATGCGAGATCCAGCGTGGTGGACTCCACACCGTTATTCAGCGATCTGTTCAGGTACCAGTCCGTCTTTTTGAAATCAGAGACGGTGCCTTCGATATAGGCTGAGCCGGATTCCGCCATCTGTATGATATCGTCTTCCGACATGTAATACCTTGACGTGTACTGTGCCAGCGTTTCGACGTCTGCGTTTTCCAAGGCGTTAAACACTTCGGTCATAATCTCATCCTGCTGTTGTGTGTCGATGCTGTTCACCACAGCCTGAGTACAGCCGACAAGCAATGCTGCGCATAATATGATGCCTGCCAAAATCGCAATCGTCTTTCTCATGATGCCCTCCTGAATAGTTCTTTCAGAGCTGTTCTTCGTTTACAACTGCCTCAATACCACAATCCGCCCGCACGCGGAGAAACTGCAGGAGCACCCGCCTGCTGTCTGTAACGGTACGCCGATCTTTCCAGTCTCTTTCTCATAACACAAAAACAATATCGCGCCCAGCGGCACCACAAAGCTGAAAACCCATGGGCTGTCGGTATCAAAACCGAAATGCATAATGAATATGCTGATTATGCTTGCCTCTCCGGCTATCTTCACCGAAATATGCAGCAGAATTATGATGGCGATCCATAACCCCTTATCCTTTATCCGCGATCTGGCGCACACAATAATCGCTGCAACCACCACCTGCAGACAGGCCAGCCCCAGCCAGAACAACAGCAAATCTTCCGCACCTGGATGTGTAAAGTCTATCTCGTTCCCGAACACTTCCCCACTGAATTTCATGATGCAATTCCCTTCATGCCCCGCTTCATTTCACCACACAGAAGAAGGTGATGTCCTCGCCGCCGGCTATGCCGCGGTGCGCCGTGATACCGGAAAAGCCCGCCAGTCGGAAGGCCGCGCTGAGCTCGTCGTCGCGGAAGTAGTGGTTCCAGAAACGGAACAGCCGATGTCCGCCGTCGCTGCCGATCACGGTGTGCTGGTCCAGCAGCGCGCGGTGTTCAGGAAAATGCTGCGTTTCCGACAGGCACACATACGGCGTTGGCTGCCAGAAGCCTTTTTCAGCGATTTCCCAGCGCTGGCCAAAACGGACCCGGCTCAGATGCGTATCGTTATAGGCGTCGAATACGAACAGTCCGCCGGGTTTGAGCGCCTTATACACGTTGTGCATCAGTATGCTGCGCTCCGCGAGACTGAGCACACCGAAATCGCAGTAAATCATTACAGCAAGATCAAACTGTCCGGCAAACGTGCGCTGCAGATAGTCGGCATGGATATATTCGATTCGGAGAGCTTGCCTCATCGCGCTTGCGGATGCGTATTCGATGGCAGCTCGCGAGAAATCGACGCCTGTCACGCGGTGCCCTGCCTGTGCAAACCGTTCGGTATACAGCCCCGGCCCGCATCCCAAATCCAGTATATCCGCAGACGGTTTGTCCAACCGCTGCAGCATCCACGCAACAGCGGTATCGATGTCCGCAGTTTTTCGGCTGGCCAGCTCCGTATACGGGTCAAGGTGCATCGCCAGCAGCTGATGCGATATGTATCCGTCCGTCCACATCTGTGCCGTTCCTTTGTCGTACGGCTGCGGATTCGCCGCGTCACGCAGCGCGACGGGTATAGCCAGCTGTTTCTCCTTGGCCTTGTCCGGAGCAAATGTATTCTTGACCCGCTGCGATCGGTAAAGCGCAATGATGACGATGGTCTCTATTATAATGGAGAACACCATCTGCGCGATATTAATGGAGTTTGCGAACGGCAGATTGATCAGAAACACCAACACTCCCGCTCCGTTGATGATCACATACAGCGTGCGGAAAAACAGCTTGCGCATATAAAACAGCACAAGTACCGCGATGATTGCCGCGATAGTCACCACGCCGACAGGTATAATTGTCGGCTCAACCATCTGATAAAGCATGAAAGCAATGGTGAAATAGCAGCGAATCTGAAACCATATCAACCATCCACTAAATCCCTTTAAGCCGGTGTTATCGCTTTGATAGCCAGCCATGGCGCCCTCCTGTATGATGACAATGTGGTGGTTTTGGAACACTCTACTACGAAGAATTCTGATAAACTGCAATTATTGACATTATACAATAAAATGGAATACAAAGGTATGAAAATTTCAAAAATGCGCAAATGCGAATATTGTATTAGATGATCCCTTTACTCCCACGAAAACACCAGTACATTGTTCTTGATGCCCGCTTTGGCGTCGCCGCCGTTGCAGCCCTGTGCGACCTCCTCCATGTAGATGGCCGTTACCGCCGTGCGCTTTTCCGCGTTCTCGGGCAGCGCTGCCGCCAGTATGTCGGTATACGGGCCACCGTCAGTGAACAGCCGGGTATCGTCCGTGTCGATGACGCTGACCTTTTTCGCTCCTGCGTCATAAAGCAGCTGTACGAATTCCAGCGCCTCCGCGGTGCTTTCAAAGCGGCTGGCTGCAACCGCACACGGATTGAAGTTGGTCTCCAGCCAATCCACCGCTTCCTCGTGCATGAATTCTTCGTACATGGTTGATGCCTCCCTCTTTCCGCTCAATGCCTTTCGTTATATGCTCCTCTGTGCCAATGCCGCTCCGATACGGGCGATTTCCTCCAGCACGGCGCATCGCCGTCCGCCCGCACCCATGTATTCCACGACGCTGAGCCCAGCAATCTCAAACTCGCCGTTCAGGTTGTGCAGCAGCCGCACCAGCGCGTCTGGATCCAACCCGCCTGCAACAGGCAACGGCACATGCGCGAATTTCGAAGGCTCCAGCACATCCAGGTCGATATGGACATAGATATGATGGTTCCCCTTTTCGCGAAGCACATCCACTGTCGCCTCCGAATCATGCAAAACATCCACAGTCAGTATGTCCATACGGCTTTCGGCGATATACTCCCGTTCCGGCTCGTCCAGATCGCGCACACCCGCCAACATGATCTGCTCGGAGTCCAGCGGTGTGTGCAGCAGCTTCAACAGCCTGCTATCCCCTTCCCCCAGCAGCAGCCGCAGCGGCATGCCGTGAAACAGGCCGCTCGGCGACGACTCCGGCGTGTTCAAATCCCCATGGGCATCCAGCCACAGCACCGTCAGTTTGTTGTCCAACCGTGCGTTGAGATACGAAACCGCAGGAGCGCTCACGTCGCAGCCGCCGCCCACCGTAAACAACGTATCCGGCTGTTCCCGATTCAGCAAGCCGCACGCATATTCCGTTTGCATCAGTATGTCCGCGTAGCCGAATATGCCGCACTCCGATTCCGCTGGTTCATCCCGGCTGACAGATATCTCTTCCACAGACGCACCGGCAAGGTATAGTTTCCTGAACTCTAACACTCCGCCGTAAGTGGACAGATCCCCGCCGCCCTGCCACTGCGGGTATATGAGGTTGATGTGTTGGTGTGTCATTACCCCTCACACCGCGACCAGCTCTACGCGGTTGCCGTCCGGGTCCGCTACCACTGCTTCATAGTAGCCGTCGCCGGTGCGCCTTGCGGGCGAGAGGCAGGCGTACCCCGCCGCTGTGATGCGCTTCAGCAGCTCATGCACGCCCGCTTCACCGGGAACACTGAAAGCGATGTGCGACATGCCGGTACACGGCTGCGGCATGCCCTCTGGCACGTCGTCCTGCTGCATGATCTCCAGCCGCGCGCCGCCCCCGAACACGATGAAATACGACCGGAACACCGCGCCGGACGGCCTTTTTGCCGTATACATATCGTTGGCCGTGCCGCCGAACCAGCGCACGTAATAATCCTTCATCTCCTCGATGCGTTGCGTCCACAGCGCCGCGTGCTCCATCATCACGGACCGCTGTTTGACGACGCGCTGGCCGCCGAACGCGTGCACCGACCTTGTGCCCGCTGCGCAGCGCCCCCACTGCTCTGTGCCCGCGGGGACCACCACCTCGTCGCCGGGCCGCAGCACACGCTCCCCTGCTGCCGTGCACATGGTGTATTCCCCCTCGATGATCAGCGTCCATTCGTCAAAAGGGTGTGTATGCGGTTTGGATTCCCGCGCTTCATGGCAAGTCCAAAACGCCATCTGCCCCGCCGCCCCTTCGAAAACGTAGCCCTCCACGTCCGCTGTGTTCTGCTGCGCTGCGTCCACGCGGTCTGCCGCGTTCTTCATGAAATCCGGAAAATCGCTCATGGTCTCCCCTTTCATGTATCTTTATCCGCCATATTATACCATGCAACGCAGATGTTGTTCCAGCACAATTGAGGGCAAACAAAAACCGGAAGACCTTTGCTTCCGGCTGCTGGACTCTCTTTGGTTATGATGCCCGCATAAACCAGTAAGAATGAAACCCGGACAGCTGCGTCACCGCGCCCCTGGGCATCTGCCGCGCGGCATTAAAGGCGTTCAGGAAGTCGCCCACGCCCACCGTTAAACCAAAGAGGCCGAACGTATACAGTGTGGCGCCCCATGCACTGTCCGGCACGGCCAGCCACACCAGCATGGGCAGCAGCCCCAGCGCGCCAGCGGGCAGCAATGACAGCCCGATAAACCGGCGTTTGCTCACCGGATACGTGGTATGCACAAACGCCATCAGGTGCTTGGGGGACGCGTACATCTCCACCACCGCGTCCTTGGGAAAGCAGACTGCATGCAGCAATTCGTGCGGCAGCGCCGCAGCCAGCGCCAGCAGCAAACCCCACAGGCTGAGTGGCAGCACCCAGATGCCGATGAACAGGGATTTTAAGTAAACCAGCAGCAGCGCCAGCGCAACGACAGGCAGCACCCACACACTGGCCTTGACAGACATCTCTGCTGGTGTTTTTGGCTCCTTGAACGGCACCGCATCAGGCGGCAGTTCGCCTTTGGGCAGTTGATCCTCGCCTTTGTATATCCCCTTCCACACCAGCTTCATTCCATCTCCTCCATTGGCTGATAATACGGGTTGTCCATCTGCTTCTGCACCGCTTCGCGCGCAGCATCCCCCGCCAGCTTCTCGCATAGATACAGACCCAGAACCACGGCGGAGGTGGCACCACTCAATATGTTTCCTACTACCATGTTGTTGATGACTCACTCCCGCATCACGCCGATCAGCTTATCGCGCACGGCCTCCCAGCCGCCCGCGCGCAGTTCAGCGTCCGTCAGCTCGATCTCCGTCTTGAGCGATATCTCGTCCTGCAGAAAGTCGATCACGTCGTAACGGCCGCTGGGGTTGAGCCCGCGGACTTTTAATGTGTCATACAGGCTCCTGTCTGCACGTTCGATAGTCGGAATCAGTTCGCCGGGTGATTCCCATCTCGCCGTCACCGATACCCTGTCGGCTTCCTTCACAAAGCCCTCTAGTCCGCGCGCCTGCGCCAGACCCTGCCTGACAGTATCCATGTCACTCAGTACGGCGGTAACCTCCGCGCTTTTCATAGACGCCAGCCGCTGCTTCCATGTGTCCGACAGCTCGTCCAGAATGTATACTTTGGGAACGAGGGCATTATTAAAACAGCGGGCGATCACGCGCGCGGCTTTCGGCGTGTTACGTTTATACATCGAGACCATCATTCCCGCATTTACGTTGATCAGAAAATAAGTGAACTGCGCAAGCTGAAAACGCCCGGTGTCCGCTGGCCGGTCGGTATGCGTATCCAGCACCAGCATGGTGGCATCCATATCTGCGGCGGCGCTGACGATGCCGAAAAGGAAAGTGTTGTTGTAGCTCAAAAAACGTACACTGGCATTCTCTGCTTCCACGAATACAGGCGCCATGAAATCGTCCGTGAACAACAGCTTATTCTCAAGATCCGTCTTGAAGTCTACGGTTGTGGAAAGCATGTCGTCCTCGATATAGATGCAGTGGCGGCACACCGCTCTTACGGAATCCCTGCCCATAACCCCTCCGCCGTTTTCTGACTGTATATAAGTACATTATACACCTATGGCATATTAAGACAACAACCTATGCTGACGAGATGTAAAAAAGGCAGCCTGGCAAGTGCTGCTCTGTAGAATAAATAAACAATCAACTTTTATGGAGGAGCACCGCCGCCTACCTGAGTGCACTCCTTTTGGCCAGCCAGACATAGCAGATGCCCGCGAAAAAAAGTATGCCGCCGTAACCGACTGCCGGGTAAAGATAGCGCACCATATTGGAAAACCCCAACTGACTGACAGCAAGCGCCAGTACTGTGGGAATAAGTATCGTCCATATTTTAGGCAGCTTAAGCCTGACTCGGCGGACAAAGCCATAGAGGTTGCCCACCGCAGTGGTGTAAACCTCTGCAAACAACACCACGGCAAACAACAGCTTGAAAACAGGTGATATTTTGGACGCAATCTCGATCATCGGCACCTCTTTCACCGAAGCGTCTGCGATGCTCGTCACCACGCACAGGTCAATTGCCAGTATGCCAACGCCCAAACCGGCCGCTCCCAACAGTGCCCCCCAGAACAGTTTGCGCCTGCTGCCCGTCTCCGCACCCATCGGCCCCAGCACAGCCACAGCGATGACGATATTGTATGACGCGTAATTGACGGCGGACATCAGCCAGTTGGGCGTGGCGCCCTCCAGCAAAGCCGCCGCCTGCATGTCCTCAGTTGTCAGCGGATTGGTGGTGATGCTGTAAACGCAGATAAAGAGCACCGCCGCAAGTAAAAAGGGAACTACATAGCTGATGGCGTTCACCACGCCGCGCGTCCCCGTTGCCACTGTAAGCAGTGTGACCAGCGCCATCGCCAGCGTGCCCCATACAGAGGGGATGCGAAACTGTTCCACGAATATAGCGCCCGCCCCGGCGATCATTGCGGCCAGCGCGCCAAAAAGGAATACGGTGATCACCACGTCGATCACAAACCCCAGCACCCGACCATTAGTGAATCGGACGATATCCACGTGGGAGCTGGCTTTAAGCTTGTTTCCCAGCAGCAGCACAGAATACCCGATAAAAAAGAACAGCAGAGAGGATACCGCGATACCCCACAGGCCCTGCCATCCAAAAGCGCTGAAAAACTGCAGTACCTCCTGGCCGGAAGCAAACCCCGCCCCCACCACTGTGCCGATATATGCCGAACTGATTTTTAATACTCCGAAGCTTTTGCCCTGTTTTCCCATCAAACATCTCTCTTTACTGATATCACATTTAAGTTAACCATGCCGCATGCGGTTATACGCTTATTTCGATAAGCCCACACCTCAAATCATCGCTTGACCCAGCCTGCATAAATAAAACAGAAGCATATCATTAATCACTCGAGGTTTAGGAAGTTGGCTGGCAAACATCATGATTACAGTCTGCATATAATAAGTTGATATCACTATCACCAAAATGACGAAAGGAAGTGCAAAACATGGAGATGCGCCGAAGCAACAGCCGCAATCCGGCTGAGCCGCCGAAAACGATGAGCCCGCCCGCTGGAGCCGGCCGCGCCAATCTCACGGTCAAACCGATCCCGGCGAATCAGGGAAACCGGCCGATGCAGGCCGCGCCTAATGCGGGTATGCGGAGCCACGAGAACAAGCCGGAGCAGCAGCCCGCAACTGGACCGAACACGGGCAGCATGAGCAGCCGCAGTCTGGGCAACGGCAGAGCGCAAAACCCGATATCCATGCCGGGCGCCACAAACATGGGTAGTCCATACAATAACCGCGGGCCGATGAACACGCCCGTCCATACCCAAACAAACAGGCCGACGCCGAACCCGATGACCGCACCCAACGTGAACCCCGCGCAGGGGCCGATGAACACGCCCAATGCGGGCGGCGCAAACAGTCATAACAATAATCGCGGGATGATGAACGCGCCTGCCAGAACCAACGTGAATAGGCCGTCATCGAACTCGATGGCTGCACCAAATGCCAACCCGATGCACGGGCCGATGAACGCGGGGGGCGCAGGAAATATGAACAGCCGCTTCAACAACCGCGGTGTGATGAACGCGCCAGCGCATACCAATGCGAACAGGCCGAATTCGACTGCCGCGCCCAGCACGAACCCAATGCAAAGACCGGTGAATGCGGGTGGCACGGCAAACATGAACAACCGCTTCAATAATCGCGGATTGGTGAATACGCCTGCCCATACCAATACAAACAGACCAACGCCGAACCCGATAACCGCGCCCAATGCGAACCCGATACAGGGACCGGTGAATGCGGGCGGCGCGGGCAATATGAACAACCGCTTCAGCAATAACCGCGGACCCAACCCGCGTTAATGATTGCAGGAATGCGTGCCACACTGCCAAACACACAAGACCCAATCCGCGGTTTGGGTCTACATAGAGAACAGGGTATCAATCGCCAACTTGCGCGTTTCAGTCCGCAAAAAAAGAGCCTTATCCGGCCCTTTTTTATTCCGCCTTTGAGCAAAAGCCCCGGCATAGCTTTAAGACTGTGTTACCAGCTTTTTCTCCCGCCGCCGCCACTGAAGCCGCCGCCTCCGAAGCCGCTGCCGCCACGTCCGCCGCCGCCAAAGCCACCGCCGCTGCGTCCGCCGCCGCCGCTATTTCCGCCGCCGCGCTGTTGTTTTTTCGCCCTGCGGCATTCTGGGCACCGCTGAGGCTCGTTATCGAACCCCTTCTCTCTGTAAAACGCCTGCTCGCCCTCGGTGAAGACGAATTCCTTGTTACAGTCCTTGCATACCAGGTTTTTGTCGGGCATAAAATTTTCTCCCTCGCTATTCTTTGGCATTAAGCCTTAAACTCTGTATAACACAATCGCCGAATAATAGCAACTGCGTTTTTTATACATCTGTGAATATGCCCTGACTTCCGACTGTGCCATCACTGTGATATGATGAGATCATCAGCGCGGTGCTATACTTTTTCGTTCAGGAGGGCTGATTAAATGCGGCGTTACGGTTTTGATTGGCTGCGTATCTTTGTTATTTTTCTGCTGTTTCCGTTTCACACAGCGCGCGTGTTCGACGCGTGGGAACCCAACTATGTCAAAGGCGCGGTGGGCGGCTTTTCCACATGGTTTGTGGCGTCGCTGGGCTTTTGGATCATGCCGCTGTTGTTCATCATCGCGGGGTATTCCGCTTATACCGCACTGGCGAAACGAACTTCCGTCCAGTATATCAAGGAGCGTGTGCTGCGGCTCCTGGTGCCTTTCCTGCTCGGCATGCTGCTGATCGTGCCGCCTCAAGCCTACATCGCGCGGCTGGGGTTGGGCTACACAGGCAATTACCTGCAGTTCCTCGGCACGTATTTTACAGATTTCTCGGACCTCTCGGGCTACACCGGCGCATTCACGCCCGCCCATCTGTGGTTCATACTCTACCTGTTTGTCATCAGCTGCACGCTGCTGCCCGTGCTGCTCAGCATGCGCAAGCGCCCCGAAAGGCTGCGATGGGTGTCCAGGCCGTGGGTGATGCTGCTCTGCATCCTGCCTATTACGCTTTCTCAGGCGCTGCCCGACATCGGCGGCAAGAACCCTTTCTATTACGGATTCCTGTTCTTGTTGGGCGCGGTGTTCGCCACATCAGGTGTATTCATGGACATACTGCGCCGTTATAAGTGGCCGATGCTGGGAGGCGGCCTGCTGTCCGGCATCGTCTATCTCGTGATTGCCGCGCTATACGGTTGGCCGGAGGGCTGGAACGCCGCGGGCATCAGCTACGCCATACTCCGCAATGTCGCCGTCTGGTTGCTGTCGCTGGGTGTCATGGCCATCGCCGACACCTGCCTGAACAAGCCGTCCAAGGCGCTCTCCTATTTCGGGCGGGCGTCTTACCCCGTCTACCTAGTGCACCAGACGCTGCTCGTGGTGATCGCATATTTCGCGGTGCGTCTTGGAGTGTCTGCCGCGCCGCAGTTTATCATCATCATGCTGGGCTCACTCGCGGTATCGGTGGCCTGCTTCGAGATATGCCGCCATTTCAGGGTGACGCGGTTCGTGCTGGGGATCAAGTAAATAGATAAGCCCCAAAATACGTCACGGTGTTCTGGCCGTTGATGTAGTTCAGGCCGCAGAGCCCTGCCAGCTTGGCCACATAGATGCCGTAAGCCTCCAGCGACGCCAGCGCCCGGTCGGGAAACGGGCAGGGCTGCTTGTCGATACCGGCACACCGTTCGCAGACGGGGCATCCCCCGGCAGACAGCTGCAGTATGGGGCCTGGAACGCGCTCTTTGATATGCGCTGTGATGGTGTCGGTGACCGCGACATGCTTTTGAAGCGCCGCCACCATGCCCTCGTAGTCGAAAGAGTCCTCCAGCGTCCCCACCGTCTGATAAACAAGCGCCGTCTCATATTGCTTTGCCTGCGCGATCAGCTCATCAATATCTCCCACCAGCGGCGGACAAGTCCAATTCTTGCCGTAATGGCCGCAGTAGTTGGCTTCGCACGCCTTTCTCAGCTCCCGCTCAAACGGAATTTTGCTGACCGGCACGATACCGGCATTATAAGCTCCCAACGCCTTAACTTCCTCAACGAAATGCTCAATGTCTGTCATTCCCTGCCCCCTCTTCGTATGATTGCTTATAGCATATTACAGCATCAGACAAGAATCAATGGTTTGTGTTGCCCCCTCTGCAGAGGCGACCTTTCAAGATTGGAAAAGCCGGGGCACTTTCCGTTAACGGCTCATGCTCCGGCTTTCGTTTTTCTGATTCAGCAGTTGATGCTTTTTAGTCCAGTTGATATGACTTCGCCGCTTCATACTCCGCGACAATCTCGTCAGAGGGCTTTTTAGTGAGCAGGCTCACCACCACGATGACGATGGATGCCAGAATGAACGCCGGCAGCAGTTCGTAGACGCTGAATATGCCGCCCATCGGGTTCAGCAGCTCTTTCCAGACGATAACCACCGCACCGCCCGTGATCATGCCGCACAGTGCTCCTGGCAGATTCATGCGCTTCCAGAACAGGGAGAACAGTATCACCGGACCGAACGCCGCGCCGAAACCGCCCCATGCGTATTTCACCAGGCCGAAAATCGTCGTATTGTTGCCGAGCGCCATAAACACGGCCACGATGGCCACGATGATGACGACGATGCGGCCCACCCACATAACTTCTTTGTCGGAGGCTTTCTTACGGACGAAGCTACGATAGAAGTTGTTCGCCACTGCGGATGATGTGACGAGCAGCTGAGAGTCGGACGTACTCATCGTGGCAGCCAGAATGCCGGAGAGCATGATACCGGCGATCAGTGCAGGCATCAGTTTCACTGCCATCTGGATGAACACCGTCTCCTGCATGCCATTTTCCAGCAGCGAATCGCCCAGCAGCGCGCGGCCCACCACGCCGATCATCACAGCCGCGGCCAGCGAGATGACGACCCATACGGTCGCAATGCGGCGGGAGCGTTTGAGCTCACGAGAGGAACGGATGGCCATGAAGCGCAGCAGCACGTGCGGCATGCCAAAGTAGCCAAGGCCCCATGCGAGGTTGGATATGATGTCCAGCGCGGAATATGCGGCGAAAGCGCCATCCTTCTGAACGCCCATAACGTTGAAGAAACCACTCATGCCGCTGAGGTTATCGCCGATCTGTGTGAAGCCGCCCACGGCAATAACCCCCACCACGAGAACGATGATCAGTGCGAAGAACATCATGATGCCCTGTATCAGATCCGTTACGCTCTCGGCCAAAAAGCCGCCGATCGCGGTATACAGAACGATGATAAACGCGCTTAGGATGACCATCCAGACATAGCCGGTCTGATCCAGCCCGAATATGCTCTGGAACAGTGTTCCTGCCGCCTTAAAGCCTGTTGCCGTATAGATGGTGAAGAACACAACGATGAACAGGCCGGAGAAGATCATCAGCAGTTTGTGCTTATCATGGAAACGGTTGGAGAAAAAATCCGGCAGCGTGATTGAATCCTTCGCCACCCTGGTATAATTGCGCAGCCGTCTTGCAACCAGCAGCCAGTTCAGATATGTACCCAGCGCCAAGCCCACCGCGGTCCAGAAAGCTTCGCCAGTGCCGATGGCGAACGCCACGCCGGGCAGTCCCATCAGCAGCCAGCCGGACATGTCCGACGCCTCCGCGCTCATTGCGCATACCCACGGCCCCAGCTTTCGCCCGCCCAGGAAATAATCGTCAGCACCCTTGTTGCGCTTGAAGTACACGATGCCAATGATGACCATCATCGCAACATATACGATCATCGCAATCAGAATCTGGATTTGAGCTCCGTCAACACCCATAAAAAACCCTCCTTAAATAATCTGCATTATTCAGCAAAGAAAATACAACATCGGATTATAATAAATATGGCTTCACGTTTTTGCTTGAATAACGGCTGTTTTGGTCATTATACTCTATATACAGATGCATGGCTATTGTTTTCTCACGCTGACCATTATTTTTTAGCCCTTTACACGCATCCCAAGCTGTCTCCCAGTTTTTAATAAATAACAATACAGCCGGCAGGCCAAACTAGTTGCAATAAACTTTTTTCAAGGCGGCAGCATGGTTACCATTACTCTAACGGTTCTTTATGCGGCGGCCTGCTACAAATGGGGTGCGTGGCGCAAATGGCGGGAATACTACCCCACAATACTCTACGCGATCATCGGCGACATTGGGTACAACTTCGTATTTCACGACCACACGCTGTGGCTGTACGACAGCTTTTTCAACCACACAACGATGGATGTTATCGCGACATTCCTGATGTTTCCCTCCGTCGTCATACTATTTCTGACGCACTGGCCCTCCACATGGTTCAAACAAGCACTTTATGTGCTGGCTTGGTCTGCTGCCAACACGCTGTTTGAATACATCGGCGTGCTGGCCGGCACTTTCAAATACGACCACGGCTGGGGTATACCGTGGTCGTTCGCACTGCTGGTGGGCGCATTTATCATGCTGCGGTTGCATCACAAAAAGCCGCTGCTGGCTTGGCCGATTTCCTTCGCGCTGGGATTGGTTACAGCGCTCGTATTTTCCCTGCCGTTTGAAGCCCTAAAGTAATTTCGATTTAACGCGAACCTTACAAAATAATCTGTTTCCAAGCAGAACAGAATAGTCTTATATATTTGAAAGCAGGTGTTTGTGCTTAAATGAACCCTTGGTGGAGCAGCCTCGTGGAGGCAGCCAACGAAAAATACCATCAGGCCTTTTTGGAGATGGCCAGAATATGGCGTGATTGTATGCTGTTCGGATGGCGCTGGTGGCTGGATCTGGCTTTGTCCATACTCCCCTGGGCGTACTGGTTCATGGTGCGGGATAAAAAGCGGACGCACAATCTGCTCTACGCGGGCTTTGTCATACTGGTACTATCATCTTTTTCCGATATGATCGGGATGTCGTTCGGCTTGTGGGGATATCATTCACGGGTCGTTCCCTTCTTCCCTGCCTATGTCCCATGGGATTTCTCCGTTATACCGGTAATGGCTATGTTGTTTTATCAGTATTTCCCCAACATCAAGCCTTATTATAAAGGCTTGATCTTCTCCGCCTTCGGTTCGTTCGTCCTCCAGTCCGTCTTCGCTTGGCTTGGCACTTTCGACCCCAAGGAGTGGAAGCATTATTACTCGTTCCCCATTGTCCTTGTTTATTACCTGATCGGTTACTGGTTCTATAAAAAAAGCCTGACGAATTCCATTCCGGCGGGTGATTCAGTGCATCCAAACACAACAAAGAGCCAAAAGTAATTAAGATGTGCTTTCTGGGGCTACTTATATATTTTTGTTTTTCATCGGAGATAATAGTAACATGAAAGAACAACAGTCGCCATCTGTACGCAGAAACCGTGCTCTCGTGAGTATTTGCGGCACCACATATCTGCATTTGCGAAGTCCAATCGTAATCGGCTTCTGGTCCGCGATATTTCCTGGCATGGGGCACATGATGCTGTCGCTGTACATACGCGGATGCATACTGTTTGTCTGGGAAGTGGTGGTAAATCTCAATTCGCGGCTGAATCTTTCAATATTCTACACCTTTACCGGGCAGTTTGAGCTGGCCAAATCAGTGCTGGACATGCGCTGGATCATGTTCTACATTCCTGTTTATCTATTCGCCATCTGGGACAGTCACCGGTGCGCCGCAAAGATCAACAACCAGTTTGTGCTAGCCGCACGCGAAGATGCCTCCGTTACTTCCTTCATCATACATCCCTTGGGTATCAACTATATCGACAGGGCTCCGCCCCGCATGGCCGTGTTTTGGTCGATGCTGACACCGGGCATCGGACAGCTCATCAACCACAGGCTGGTGCTGGCATTCTTCCTGATTGGGTGGTGGGCCGCAATACTTTATTTCTCGCGTGTTCTTTCCGCCATCCATTTCACGCTGTACGGCATGTTTGAGGAGGCCAAACAGGTGGTCAATATTCAGTGGCTGCTCAACATCCCCTCCGTCTATCTCTTTGGTATCTACGATGCGTACATGAATACAGTTGAATGCAATAAGCTGTTTGAATGGGAGCAGGGCAAGTTCCTGCGGCGGCAGTATCAGTCAGCATCCTTTCCCATGCCGTTTGATAAGGAGAATATCTCATAATGTATGTCGTGTCCACTTTTGAGCACAGCGTAAAAATAGAGATGGCGCTGACTTCAATAAAAATGCAGGGGATTAAAACGGACAGTATTCTGGCTGTGCCGCTGGATACGCGTACGCCGTCACCGGCGCTTTTCGACCGCATGCATTCGTCCGACAGCCGCAGTATGATTGACCTGCCTATGATACTCGCTGCGCTTTTTGCGCTATTTGGGCTCATTTACGGTTTTTTGCTGTCATGGGGGCCGGTGCTCTGGGCGCTCATCGGCACCGGCTTCGGCTTCGGGCTAGGCCTTGTCATCAAGCTGTTCACCGTTAAGCGGATAGAAAAAAAGCAGACGAATAAGCTGCCCGCCGTGGTGGTGCTGGTGTACTGCCGGGACGATCAGCTGCAGATGGTGCAGGACACGATGTGGGCGCATGCGGCGCTGGGTGTCGCGAAGCTCGATATCGGCAACGCTACATAATATCCCGCACTGCCGCAAATGCTAATCGTATAACCGGCAGGAAAGGAAACACAGTATGAAAGATAGACATAATATAGATTGGGAAGAGGACTTTGCGCCGCGCAATATCGCATCCACCACGGATTACACCGGCATGATGTATAAGCCCCCTGTCACGGAAGAGGAAACGGAAGCATACGGCGACATCTATTCAGTGCCGCAGCAGACTGACATCAACGGGCAGGAGACAACCACGCCCCGAAAGCAAGCAAAAATCAGCTCGGTACGCAAGGGGCGCGACAACAACCGAATCCGGTGATCTGTGCCGCGTCGCGCATGATATAATACTATGCCGCAAGCTACCGAACTGCCTCAGAGCGTTGATATGCAGATCAGGCTGACACACGACCATATCGAACAGTGGCTGGCCGAGGATTTTCTGCGCTTGCGCTGGTGGGCACTGATCGCAATCTACATCGTTTTCGCCGTGATCTGGTGGAAGCTTCTGGACAAGCGTCGGCTGAAGGAAATCTCACTCTTTACCGTACTTGCCTACATTGCCGTACTGACCATCAACGAATACGGGCAGGAGCTGCTATTATGGGATTATCCAACAGACGTGGTACCGATATTCCCCCCCTTGAGCTCGGTAAACCTGCTGCTGCTGCCGCTGATCTATTCACTGGCGTATCAATATTTCACCTCCCCCCGCATGTACGCTTCGGCTGTTCTGGTCATATCCGCGGCGTTTTGCTTCCTGATAGAGCCGCTGCTCTCCTGGGGCGGTTACTTTGAGCTGCTCAACTGGCAATATTGGATGAGCTTCCCGCTTTATTATATTATGGCGCTGCTCGTTCGCCTGCTCGTATCGGTGCTGCTGAAAGTTACAGCCCAAGCGCGCGGTAAGGGGGGCTGATTTATGCCTATCTCCGCAGCCGGGCTGGCACAGGCTGTACTGGACCAATGGCAGCTAACACTCACCCGAATCGATGAGTGGAAAAATGGACTGTTCAACTTAAACTGGTGGGTTCTGCTGGTGCTGTTCCTGATCAACTTATTTCTTTGGTTTAAGCTGGCGGATAAACGCCGTTTAAGCGAGATGGCCATATACACAGCGCTCATCATTATATGGGTGATTGTGATGGATGAGCTGGGCGAAGAAGCCAGCCTGTGGTACTACACGGCGGATATCATCCCGCTGTTCCCGCCAATCACGGCGATCGACATCACATGTCTCCCACTGCTTTATATGCTGATCTACCAATACACCAAAAGATGGCCGGGCTTTTTGATCGCCACTGCCGTGATGTCCGTGGTGTTTTGCTTCGTATTCGAGCCCATATTCGTCTGGAGCGGCATTTATAAAATGCTGGCATGGAAAAGCTGGTACGGTCTGCCCATTTATTTTTTCATCGGTATCGCGAGCCGTTTCATTATGCGGCGCATTATGGCCGTCAGCAAGAAAGCGCTTGAGGCACCCGACTGATCTGCGGGATAGTCCGCGGCAGTATGCGGCACAATAGCTTCATGAACAGCTCGTTTATGACAAATACGATATGGTATATTGCTCTGGCGACCACCAGCGTCGCCGTTCTTATTATGATGTTTAAAAAAAGCCGTGAGCGCAAAAAGCTGTTCGCGTTCTGGTTCGCTGTGCTGGGCTTTACCTACTGTCTGGAAGTGTCCCTGCTGCTGCTTTTTGACGCATACACGTACTATCCGATGATAAAGCCGGCCGACCCGTTTTTTGACTCGGTGCTTGGCAATATATTCTCCCAAGTTTCCGTCTCGTCCAGCGCCGTGCTGATCTGCGTTCTCGGTTTGTCAAACCGGTGGCTGGCCGGTTTCTCCGCCGCCTATTTTCTGGTCGATGTGTTATTTGTACAACTGGGTATCTATGAGCATTTCTGGTACCGGTCGGTATTCACGCTGGGCGGATTCTTCGTCTACGGCCTGATCGTGAAGTATTGGTTCAAACGGATATTACCCGGCCCAGCCAAGCGCTTGCATAACCCGACTCTGTTTTTTAGCGCGTGGGCTGCTTCGGCCAACATGTCAGGCACATTGCTTAAGCTGCTTGGTCTGAGGATATTCCAGTCCGACTTCTATCCCGATCCTTCCAGGAATCACACTGCGGCGGCGCTTATATACGCCCCGGTGTTGATCATCATCATGATTGCCCTTCACAAATGGAGATCAGCATGGTGGCAAAAGCTGCCCGTTTTTGTGCTGCTGCTGGTTTGCCAGTGGGGGCTGCTTGCGTCCGGCGTGATGGTGGTCAGGCCGGGCTGGGAGACCATCATCCTGCCGTTTGATCTGGCCGCATTTTACGGCTGGACGGCAATCATGGACAAGTGCTTGCAGGGCAGGCCCGGTGCCGTCGAATTAAGCGCTCTGTGTAAGTCGAGCGTTTTTGCGCAAACTACAGCCAGACGAATAATGAGATGAGGGAGACAATCTGATGTACGACCCGGAACTGCTTGAAGCGGTAGACCGCGTTACCGAACAATATGAGAAGGTACACGATGAGGTTGAACGCATTTGGGCGCAGCATATGGTATTCACGTGGCACTGGTGGATTGACCTTGGACTGGCGGTGCTGCCGTGGGTGCTGTGGCTCATCGTCCGGGACAAAAAGAACACGCATCGGCTGCTGTACGCGGGCCTGTTCAACGCCTTTGTCGCGACGGTGTTGTGTACGATGGGCGTATCTCAAAACGGCTGGAACTACAACACCTGGCTGTTGCCATTCTTTACGGAATATCTGCCGTGGGACTGGACCATCATGCCCGTCGTCTCCATGCTGTTCTATCAGTTCCTTCCGAAGATCAATCCGTGGCTGAAGGGTTTGGCATTCGGCGTGATCGCGGCTTATGTGGTGGAGCCCGTATTCATCTGGCTGGGTTTCTACGAGCCCGCCGCATGGGAACACCATTACTCGCTGCCCATCTACTTTCTCATCTACATGGCGGGATACTGGCTGTATACGCGCCGTTTCGGTGAGCTGGACCGGATTAAAACACCTGCAAAGCCGTTGAAATCAAACCGGCCGGGCTGATAGCGAATCGGCTTTCAGAAACCCGGAACCATATGTAACATGCAGCTCTTGTCAAAAATAAACCAAGCGCGCTGAAAGCGTCTCTCCTGTCTCGATAACGCCATAGGAGTAATAAGGACTCCGGCGCTTGTCCGTGGGCGAGCCGGGGTTTAGCAGCAGCATGCCGTCATGATGCCCGAGATACGGGATGTGGCTGTGTCCGAACACCACCATGTCCGCCTCTTCCCCTTCGAACGCGGCGATGGCGCGCTGCAGCGTGGTTCCTCTGCTGCCGTGGCCGTGGCATACGCCGATCACAAAGCCGCCGCGCCGCAGCCGCTTCTTTTCGCCCAGCGCGTTCCGCAGCTCCGGGGGGTCGATGTTGCCCGCCACCGCCGTCACGGGCGCAAACGCAGCCAGTGTATCCAGCACCTCCATACCTGTGATGTCACCCGCATGGATGATGTGATCCGCGTCCGTCAGCGCCGCCAGAATACACCCCGGCAGCGCCTTTGCACGGCGCGGTATATGCGTATCTGCCAGCACGATAATCCTCATGCCGTATCCCCTTTCATTTATGTGATAATATTCCCTAAAAAGCCGCAGGTTCCCCTTTAGCAAACGAATTACCCCAAAAAATAATTTGACAAATCATGTTGGCGGGAACTAATGTGATACTATGTGCGTCAATAAATCGAACGTTTAACATACGGAGACTTGTACATGAAAGTTAGAAAACATTTTATACTGATGCTCGCTGTGGCAATGATGATATCCGGTTGTTCCGCTCAGCCGACGGTGGTCGTCGGCACGCCCGCGCCCGCAGAAACTGCTGAGCCCACACCATCCCCCGCACCGGAGCCCACGCCATCCCCCACGCCTAAACCGACTCCGGAGCCCACGCCGGAACCAACGCCCGACCCTTACTTTCCTGACAAGGAAGAGGTGACGGCGGATGCGGAGAACGGCTACTGGCTGTACCGCTCGCCCACGCTTTTCGTGGAGGTGCACCGTTATTCCAACGACGTGCCGCAGACCTGGTTTGTGGCCGATGTGCGATACAAGGAGCCGGAGCAGGATCGTGGCGGTTTTTCCACGCCCAAAAGGCCGGGCGGTAAGTCCATCGCGTTATATACCATTGCGCAATACTACAAAGCGGTGATAGCCGTGAACGGCGATTTTCTGGACCATCATCCCGAAGACCCCAAAGGTGTGATCATCCGCGACGGTCAGGTGTTCGTGGACGACGACGAAAACCAGACGATGGCGATCTTTCCGGACGGCACAATGCGCACGTTTGAAGCGGGTGAAACCAACGCTGATGCGTTGCTGGCGGACGGCGTGATGAACGCTTTTTCCTTTGGCCCCACGCTGGTGAAAGACGGCGCGGTTCAGTCCGACCTAATGGATTCAAAGATAGCCGACAGGAAGCCGCGCAACGCCGTGGGCATGATTGAGCCTTACCATTTTATAATGGTGGTGGTAGACGGACGCCAGAGCAAGTGGAGCCGCGGCATGACGTTCGACGAGCTGGCGGCGCTGATGGCGTCGTACGGCTGCGAAATCGCATACAATCTGGACGGCGGCCAGTCGGCCACGATGACGTTCATGGGCGAGAACATCAACCAGTACGACTACTCAACCACCGGACAGCGCCCCGTGCCCGATGCACTGATGTTTGGCACCTCCGATCTGGTGGATGATTAATCTGCCTGTCAACAGAACAAAGCACAAAAGAATGCCGTCAAAGGCGTTTTTTTGTCGGCTATTGTCCCATTCACTAAAATTTTGTTTGACAAGCGCATACCGGCAACCTTAATGTAAGTATTGTGCGCAAATAGTATCACAAAACAACGGAGTGCTTCAAATGTTCATTAAGAAATTTCTGCTGCTGCTAACCGCAGCGGTTCTGCTGCTGGCCGGATGCAGCGCTGCGTCGGCAGTTCCTGGCCCAACACCCACGATTTCGCCCGTCGTCACAACGGAGCCCACACCGGAGCCGACGCCTGATCCCTATTTCCCCGAGAAAGAGGAAGTGACGGTTGATGAAGAGGGCGGCTACTGGCTGTACCGTTCCCCCACGTTGTTTGTAGAGGTGAAACGTCATACCAACGACGAGCCTCAGACCTGGTTCGTGGCCGAGATACGCATGAAGGAATCCGAGAAGGAGATTGCCGGATTCGCGAAACCGGAAACGCCGGGCCGCTCCACCAAGGACCTGTACAAGATCGCTCAGGCTTACAAGGCTGTTATCGCGGTGAATGGCGATTACATGGACCGCGTGGAGAGCGACCCCAAAGGCTTCATCATTCGTGACAGCGAAATATACGTGGCAGACGACGCGGCAGACACTTTAGCCTTCTATCCCGACGGCACGATGTGTGTGTTTCACCCCGGCGAAACCTTTGCAGAACAACTGCTGGATCACGGTGTGAGGAACACCTTTTCATTTGGCCCCACACTGATTCGCGACGGTGTGACGGAGCCGGACCTGATGGACAATCGGCTGTCCAGCCGCAAGCCGCGCACCGCCATAGGAATGATTGAGCCTTACCACTTCCTGCTGGTGGTGGTGGACGGCCGCTCCAGCAAATACAGCAAGGGCATGACGTACGATGAGTTGGCCGCCGTGTTCGAGCCGTATGGATGTGAGGTGGCTTACAACCTGGACGGCGGCGCTTCTGCGACGATGACGTTCATGGGTCAGAATATCAGCAAATACCAGGGCTCCTTCACTGGCCAGCGCAGCGTCCCGGACGCACTGCTGTTCGGGTATTCCGAGCTGGTGGGCGCGGAGGAATAGCACCCAATACCGCAAGCAAGCGCCGGAAATCACCGGCGCTTTTTGTATTGATATTCAAGTCTGATGGCCAGCGGCATAAAAGCGTAACTGTCACTATAGCTCAGAGATGCAACTGGGGCTACACAAGCACCGCCAAACGTTGTATAATACTTCGCTGGATGCCAAACCGGAGGAGCCATGAAAAACACGCTGGAAAACGGAATCAGGCAGCGCGCCTTTGCCAACAGCTACCTGCTTGTGCAGACGATGATGTGGGGCCTGTCTTTCATATGGACCAAGAATATCAACGCTGAAATGCCGACGCTGGCTTACCTTGCGCTGCGCTTCATCGTGGCCGCGCTGGTGGTGGTGCCGCTGCTTGTGCGCAAGCTGCGCGACGCCCTCACGCCCGCGTTTGTGCGCGCCTCACTGTTGCTGGGCGGGCTGCTATTCGTCTCAATGACGCTGCAGATATTTGGACTCAACTATACCTCGGTCACCAATTCGTCGTTCATCACCAGCACCACCGTGCTGATCGTGCCGATACTGGAGCGGCTGCTTTTCAAGAAGAAGCTCTCCCCCGCGCTGTGGGTCGGCTGCATCGTCGCGTTCGGCGGTGTGGGCATACTATCGGGTGGCCTGTCGCTGAAGCCGAACTTGGGCGACGTGCTCACCTTGCTGTGCGCTTTGGGCTTCTCGCTGTTGATACTGTTCAGTGCCAAGTACGGTGCGGAACACCCCGCCGACGTGCTGGGCTGCATGCACATCATCGTCGCGGCGGTGCTGTTCGTGGCGCTGTGGGGCTTTTTCGGCTTCGATATGACTGGCTTTAAGCCGGCATTCATTTTGGGCATCGTGTTCATGGGCGTTGTCAACACGTCCGCAGGCTTTGTGGGCCAGATCGTGGCGCTCAAATACACGCGCCCCTCGGTAGCCGGGCTGATTTACACGCTGGAACCGATATTTGCGACGATGTTCGCGCTGATCATTCCCGGCGCTGACGGACAGGTGGAAACCATATCGATGAAAACAGCCTTGGGCGTATTGGCCGTGCTGACGGGTGTCGTCATCGCGCTGGTGGATTCGTTCCGGCCCCGGCGCAGCGCAGCCCTGGCGCAGGCCGAACCGGAAGCGGCGGAATAACACGATAGGAGGACAAATAACAATGAAAAAAGGCTCACTCAAGACGGCAAAGACTGTTTATATCTGTTCACTTCTAAAACGCATCAAATTCAGCGCCGTATAATTTGCAGATTAATTCAAACAATAAATATGGCATTATATTGTCGTGCCAAATACCCTTGAAAGGAGAGGACTCATGTCTGAAAGCAAGTTTTTACTCAAGGAAACCAGCCTGCTGATGGTAATTTACGGTGTGATCGCCGCCGTGATATCCGTGGTGGCGCTGGTGAACGCGGACGGCACCGCCAACTACTGGGCGACCGGTTTGGTGCTGCTGCTGATCGCCAGCCTGCTGGAGCTGATATTCGGTGCGCTAGGCTTCCGCAAAAGCGACGACAGCGGCCGTTCCGGCTTTTTTGTATTCGCCGGTATTATCGCGGCGGTCGTGATGCTGATACTTCTCATCATGGACTTTTCGGTGTGGAGCCTGATCGGCTTCGTACTGCCGGTTCTCTACATCATCGGCGGCGCCATGCTGAGCCGAAGGACGGACTGACAGAGTCCCCCCACATCCCACAGGCCCCGTCTGCGCTACTGTGCTTCGGGGCTTTTCAATGCCCGCCAAGCGGTGTCGATCTCGGGCGGCAGCGGCTCCCCGCGGATATAGCCGAGTTGCGCGTACTTCACCAGCCGCTCCAGCTCGCCCGCCAGCAGTGCGTCCAGCTCCTGCCCCTTGCCCGCGAACAGCGCCCGCTGTGCCTCGTACGGCGACTCGGGCGGCGCATTGATCACCTCGATCTCCGGGTACAGCTGATTCAGCGTGAGCATCACGCGGCGCTGCCGGTACGGCGACGCCACCGCGATCACGCGCCGGATACCGCGCTCGAAGCAAAACTCCGCGTCCGCCTTGCGCAGCAACGCCGCGCTGAACGTCACGTTTTCGGAGGTGTTGGCAGACGCATGCTCCACCGTCACGTGCGCGTCCGGTATGCCGGGGAATGCCCGGCGCAGTTCTTCCCGAAATGCCAGCCCTTCCGGCATCCCCAAGTCCGCCGTGCCCGCGCCAACGCCGCCTGTCAGCAGTATATGGCGCGCAAAGTCCGCCTGATACAGCCGCCCGCACTGCCGCGGTATCTCCATATCGAAGTGCCCGAAGCCAATGATGATATCCGCCGGACGCGGCTCATCGGCCACCGCGAGGTATCGGAATAGAATTTCAGCCGGGGATGGGGTCATGCGGGGTCACCTCCTGAGATAAGTAAGAGGGAGATATAATATAGTGATTAATCCCACCCCAAAAAGCGCTCATATTGGATAACATGCGTCAGGAATAGTGAAAACTGCTTACCACCAAGCATTTGCTGAGCAACGAGATTCAAGTGCTTTTTTCCTATTTTTTCGATCCTGACTTTGTCTTTAGACTCCAAAACAGATTCAGCATAAGCTTGAGCCGCATTTTTCAGCGCAATATCCCGCCCAGAATAATCAGGTCCGAACAGCTTATCCAATTTACTCCATGCTTTTCTAATACCTTCCTCATTCATACAATACATCACTTGTTATATTCCATTATTTTTCTGTTACGTCAGGAATAACTATTTAGGGCAACACCGCAGAATTAACTATTTCACACCGTGGACGCAAACGAACTCCACAAAAGTATATAGTTTGTGGAAAACTTGGTCGCACGAGAATCCCTATCAAGCCGACAGGCAGGGTCTGTCA
>JAEZHF010000090.1 GCA_023416745.1 Bacillota bacterium | reverse complement strand
TGACAGACCCTGCCTGTCGGCTTGATAGGGATTCTCGTGCGACCAAGTTTTCCACAAACTATATACTTTTGTGGAGTTCGTTTGCGTCCACGGTGTGAAATAGTTAATTCTGCGGTGTTGCCCTAGTCCTAAAATTGTGGAATGGGCTGAAAAGGGGGGATATGAAATAGATAAGCAACTTTCAGAAAAATGGTTTGATGTTGATAATTAGGATATGATATGCGTTAAATAAGCTTGACAGGCTAAGAGCAAACAACCGGCGCTGATACTGTATTTCGAACGATGCTAGATGGTTTTGGGGCAGTAGCAAATAGCGCAATTGTGTACTAGTTAGATATGGTGTAGATTATCGCTTAAATCGATATATGGGGTTTGGGGATTCTCAATTACCCGGTGGTACACACATATTACTTCAATTGCTTTGCGTCAATGAGAAGGTATACGGGAGCAAATATGCTCGTTTGAAACGACAGGTGATATGCCATGTGAGGCTGTGCAGCATTACATGAGATTCAAGGATATTACTGATATTAACCGAAAAGTGCTTTCTAAGTTGGTAGATGAAATCTATGTGGATGGCGACAAGAATATATCGGTCAACTTTAAGTTCAGGGATGAGATCGGGCAATACTGCGCTGCCCTTGATGATTAAATCTGCGCAACATTGATATACGATTTTTATGGTGATATAGTAATAGCACATCCGAAAACCGGATGTGCTAAACTTTTGATAGGAACTTGTTTTTTTGTGTCCTATTGTAGATTTTGGCGTGCCCGGAGGGATTCGAACCCACGACCTTTTGATTCGTAGGCTTATATAGCAGATATTCCTTGGTATGTTTTGGTGTAGAATCGTCAGGTTTCATCGGCATTCTGGCATTCTGCCACTGTCCTGTATTGTTGTCTGTTTTAGTGGCATTTTGTCTGTTTTGGTGGCCTGTAGTGGCACAAATAGTGGCATGATCTCAATAGCACTTCGAGATAGTACGAAATTTAGTACAGATACATTGTTATGCTTTGCTATAAATACTATCGGGAGAACAGGCATGAATGCTCAGACACACGCCGGTCGATTAGCACGAGGCCTTCACATCGCATGTATACAGTTGGAGAACATATACTGTTTCGCGGCGGATGATAATGGTGGTGAAACAGATAGGCTTCCACAGATCATCAACCCCGCAGTGTCAAGGCGTGTGCATAATAATGTTACAGTCGTTTTTGGAAAACCCGGTACAGGAAAAAGCACGCTAAGAGAATCTATGGAATGGGCATTCTATGGCGACCTGCCAAGTGAATGGTCAAGAGAGAAGCTGCTGGGTGCTTCGGGTATTAACCATAGGTTTGAGTACACAGAGGCAAAGGCGCAAGTCCATTATCTTGGCGACTATGGTTTAGTGGGCTATGGATCATCAATAAGGTACCAGTTTGGAGAAAATGGGCCTGAAGCACTTGATGAGAGCCATTGGATGGACTTAGGACCAAATATACTCATTAAACAAAGCTTTGAAGAGATTGTGCCTAGAGAGTTAATACCAATATTGTTTTATGATGGCGAAAATTCATTACCAAAAGTAGAAAAAATAAGGGAAGCGCTAATCGATCTTAAAGGAGCCAATGGATTAGAGGAAGCATATCGAGCTATTGCGAGGACGTTAAATCAAACGTTTAAGCTAATCTGTGCATTAAAAACAACATTCAACATATCTTACTAAAGAATTTGAGCCACGGTTGTATGCCTTCGGTGAGGATGTTACAGATTATGCTTCATGCAGTGAACGAAGTGCATTAAGATTAGCATATGCATTGGCGCTATCGAGATGGATATCATCCCATACGCCACAGCTTCCTATTCCGCTTATATTGGATGATCCATTTTCACAAATGCAAATAGATATGGCGTGCAGAGCCGCATCTATCGTGCATAAATTTGCCCCACATGTCTTTATTCTGCTCGATTATGCCGCTATAGAAAACGGTGTAGCTGATTGCCTTAGCGTAAGCGGCGGATCGATCTATACACTGGAGCCCGCCGGATATAGGACAGAAATCCGAACTGCATACTATTCTTACAGGCATTCACGGCGCCGTTTCCGTGATGCGCTGACGCTGCTGTTGCTGCGCAAGGAATAAAATGGTATGATCATAGAAAGGAGAGTATTGGCATGAATGCTGCTGAATATAACCAACGTCGTGAGGAATTGTTCGGACGCTGGCAAAAGCGCGAGTTGCATAAAAATGTTCTGCCGTTTAACAAAGACGGGATAGTAAATCCTGAGGAATGGTTCAAACAGGATGAGCGGGTTTTGTTTTTACTTAAGGAGGCGTATCATACCAAGCCTTATGATACGTTTGATTTGTCGCAGAAACTACGCGATTACGGTCCTTGGGATGTGATGTGGCCGCGTGTCGCCGAATGGAGCTATGGAATTCGCAACACAACGAAGGAAAGGATTGCAGACTTCACCGAAATTTATAACGATAAGGATAAACAAAAAAGAAAAGCGGAGATTCAGCGCATCGCAGTGGTGAATATTAAGAAGAGCGGTGGGCAAAAGTCGTCTTCAGAAACTGATCTTCAGCATTACGCTGATGCCGATGCCGATCTTTTAACGGAGCAAATTGATCTAATAAATCCAACGGTGATAATTTGCGGGTATACATTTGGGCATTTAAACAGTTTCTATTGTGGAAATGCCATTAACAAGAAGGGTAACTATAACCCAAACTGCTTTTATATATACAAAGGCATCACTATTCTAGATTACTATCACCCCGCGGCAGAAGGTATGCCTGCATTTATGGCCTATTACGCGTTATGTGCTATATGGCAAAAAGCGCTTAAAACGGCACAGACACTGAATAAGGATTAGGGGAGCGGCAGTCGACGTGGCTCTGATATGGATCGTATTCTTGTTGCCCAGCCATGAATAGTTAGCCAGTAATTATCACCCTATAATAAGCTCCTTCAAATAAAAAAGCTAAAGAGGTCTGTAGAATGGCACCAACATCGACTCTATCATGGATTGACTACAGCAGTAAAGAACGCGAAGACAGTATGAAGGCGCTTGCTATGTTTCAGGCACAGGATAGTCGGGATGAGATGGGAATTGGGGCGATAAGAGATAGTATCTCTGATCTAATGTTTCCTGGCGTAAGTACGTTGCAAACCCGGTTAAAATACTTTCTATTTATTGCCTGGATATACAAAGACCTAGAAAATCGAAAAGCAAAGCCTGAATATTTCGCTAAGCTTGCTGATAGAGATGAGCGTACGCTGATCGAGACATTAAAAAACAGTGACGATACTAAGAGAATTATCGGATCAAGAGTAGGTGTTGGGCTAAAGACACTTCCAAGCTTAATTTACTGGTCAGGGTTGCGAAGCTGGGGAATATTCGAACTGCAGAAATCAAGAGAAGAATACCATGCCATAATCAATAACGTATACACTGCAAAAAGCTGTTATGAGGAAGTTAAACTCTCGCGAAAGGACAGAGATGATTGGCAAGATGACAGGAGTATTCTGACGCGGACATGGAATGAAGGGCTTCCGCCTGTCCCAATAGGTTTCCCTCAAAAAGCCTCATTCAGGCTTTCATTAGAAGAAGCAGAGTATATTAAGGACCGAATTGTACTCACACAAAACAACAGTTTGCTTGCATGGCTGGTGATAAATGGTTGTAAAACGGACATTGACCATCCCATAGACCATCCGCTCTATAATGATTTTACAAACAATCACAAGGCTCAGGTTGATCATGCCTTTAATTTCGCAGTTTTTATGCAAGGCGCTGCATTTTTGTACAATCTTATGCTCGCAGAGAGAATAAAGAGAGACGATTTAATCGATTTATATACAAAGGAATTAATAGGATTTGAAGAATGCATTCGCGAAGGTGTTGATTGGGATATGGAGGATTTCTGGAATACCTGTAATTATCCTCTATCACCTCATAGTATATCGCCAACTACGCGGAGTTTTGTCGAAGAGTGGTATAAAGTTTCAACAAGCAATTCTTTTGTAGCGAATAATCAAACCGCGAGAGAATTGATATATAAACGAGAGGCACAATTGAAGAGGGGACGATCACGTTTCTCAAATCTTCATATGCTGGATAACTGGAGCGGAGGCTCTGGCACCAGATTTATGGATAACAGATGGGATAACGTTCAAAACATCCTTAATGATTTGTATGATGGTTTAGGGGGTGAGTCAGAGTGCTAGACCCTTCAAATAGGAATCTATATTCGATGATGATAAAACCGCCCGTAGGGTACTGCTTGGATAGGGCGGTAGCCACAAGCTTTTCGCTTGATCCATTGATGGCGCTTACGATTCCCCTTCATTTCGCAGCGTTTGATATTGCCGAAGATTTTAAAGAAGGAATTATGCTATATGAAGCAATTCGCAGAACAGCGGACAGAATAGATATTTTCATCGATAAAGGTAGGATGATATACCCAAGGGTCACTCACGAGATGTACAGCTTACTGGAGCCGATGCTACACGAATGCTTTGCCCCGAACGGCGGTGCATTTCATCCTAAATGTTGGCTGATTCGGTATGTTGAAAATGATTATCCGAACAACTATTGGCATCGTTTAATTATTTCATCTCGGAATATTACATTTGATAACAGCTGGGATATGTGTCTTTGTCTTGATGAGAACAGGACAATGAAACATGAAAACACTAAGCAAAACATGCCCATTAAGGATTTGTTTGGGGCAGTCTTAGCAAATAACAAGCATATTACATCAAAGAGAAAGCAGAAGATAGAGGAATTATTATCGGGACTGGATATGGTCGTTTGGCAATATCCAGATGGCATACAAGAAATAGATTTCATGGTATTTGGGTTGCAGGATAAACCAGTCTTCCCTAATCTCCAAGGCACATCAAGGATGATTATTTCCCCTTTTTGTAGCAACAAAGCATTATCTAGCCTTGTGAATAATGAATTCCGAGAAACGAATATCCTTATATC
The DNA here is from genome assembly GCA_023416745.1 of Bacillota bacterium. Taxonomy (GTDB): domain Bacteria; phylum Bacillota; class Clostridia; order Christensenellales; family SZUA-584; genus SZUA-584. The sequence continues at coordinate 28,191 of JAEZHF010000090.1, read as the reverse complement.
CCGGCATGAAACACTCGATAAGCTGGCCAATAAGACGCTAGAGATGTTCGGAAGTGTGTTTACATTAGCCGACAATAATATAATCGAGGAAACAGATGAACAGGCTAACGCACTTAATGGGCTTCACGCCAAAGTTATGGTGTATAACCAAGGGTATTATTCAACTATGTATGTGGGGTCAGCAAATGCAACAGATGCTGCAATGCAATTTGGAATTAATGTCGAGCTGATGGCGTGCTTAAAAGGGAAGAAGTCAAAAATGGGCGGAACGATAGAAGAGGGGTTTCTAGGATTATCAGAATATTTGTTTCCCTATCAGCGCAGGGATGACATGTTATTGGAAGAGGATCCAAAGGAAGAACTGATGCAATCGATCCGCAGTATTATCGTAAAAAAGCACTTACAGGTATTCTGTCATCAGGCAGATGAAGATCGATGGGAATTGAGTCTTGTTATTGATAAACCGCATGATATTATTGTTCAAGGTGATGCCAAAATATTTGCATGGCCTATAACACTGGGGGAACAGAATCAAAGGGAAATTGAAGACAATGCGGTAAACACCCTCGGGTATATGAGTAAAATAGCTGTTACGGGCTTGATTGCGTTCAAGATTCAGGTGGATAACCAACATATACTGAGGTTCGTTCTTAATCTGCCTCTTGTGAATGCACCGACGGACAGAGAAGGTGCGCTGATAAATCATATTATATCAAACAAGCAGAATTTCCTTCGTTATATTTATCTTCTTTTGTGTGGTCAGGATGACTTGTCTGCCTATGATATATTAAGCCAGCTTCGTAAATCCAACAATAAATGGTTATCAAATGGATCTATGCCCCAGCTCCCGTTACTTGAGGAAATGGTTCATTCATTAGCAAAAGATAAAGCTAACTTCTACAACATTAAGGTTGTGGTAGAGAAGATTGCCTCAGTTGAAAATGACATCATACCTGAGGACTTTAAGTTGTTATGGGCAGAAATTGAAAAACTGGTGGAGATCGTGTAATGGAAAACAGATTTAATGCTGAAAAAGCGCTTGCACCATTGAAGGACTTTCAAAGGAATACAGTTGAATATATATTTGATCAGCTCTATATCTCTGATAAAACAGACAGATTTCTAGTTGCTGACGAAGTTGGATTAGGTAAAACTATGGTAGCGCGTGGAGTGATCGCAAAAGCGATTGAGCATTGTCAGGATACTGTCGAGCGTTTTGATATCATATATATTTGCTCAAATGCAGCAATTGCACGTCAAAATATTCAGAAGCTCAATGTGCTGGAGAATCAATCTATTGTGAATGTAGACAGGCTTACAATGATGCCAACGGCGGTTAATCAGCTAAATGAAAACGTAGGGCATTATCGTTCCAAGGTTAACTTTATCAGTTTTTCCCCGAACACATCACTTAATTTAGGAAATAGTGATGGTAGGTGGGATGAACGAAAGCTTATCTATAATATGCTGAAAAACTTACCTAGGATTAATCGAAAAGGGCTGAAAAATCTTCTGAGGCGTAGAGTTGCACGAGAAAACTGGGATACTGAATTAGATAAAAAGCCTGAATATGACATTAAATTAGCCGAAGAATACTACACAACAATCAAAAACGACAGTGTATTACTGGAGGAAATCTCAGATTGTACATACCTATTTAGATATAACAGAAATAGTTGGCCAAGTGAGCATAACAATAAGGCAAACATTCTGGTTGGCAAGCTGCGTCACATTCTTGCGGGTATCTGCATACAAGCACTTGAACCGGATCTGATAATTATGGATGAGTTTCAAAGGTTTAGGAATATACTCGATGGTGAAGACGATGCTGCGTTACTGGCAAACAGATTGTTTGATTACAGCGACCAAAACGGCAAAGTTAAGTTGCTCCTTCTTTCAGCTACGCCATATAAAATGATGACACTAAATGCAGAGGATGAAGACCATTATCAGGATTTCATGACCACTTTATCTTTTCTGTTTAAACACGATGATTTGAAGGTTCAATCTATTAATAGATCCCTTCGATCTTACCGGCACGCGATGAATTCTCCAAATGATTCTACCGCCGCAGCTGTTACTGAACTGAGAGAAAAACTGATGGAAGTGATGTGCCGAACGGAGAGGGTGAACATCACTCAAAATCACAACGCGATGCTAAAGGAATATATCGAAATCGCATCAGTGAAAGCTGATGACTTTGTACATGCCATATGTTTTCAAAAAGTTGCGCAAGCTGTGCAATCCCATAACATCATAGAGTATTGGAAGTCGAGCCCGTACTTATTAAATTACCTTAAAGGCTACCAATTAAGAGATAAAGTCGACAGATTGATTAAGATCACCCCAGAGAAGATCACGGATATTATCGAAGATTCGCAAGACAAGATAATAACAAAAAGCCAGATTGAAGATTATTATCCAATAGAACCTGCCAACCCAAGGCTTCGATACCTTATGGACGAAACCATTGGCAAAGATATGTGGAAACTATTATGGTTGCCGCCATCGATGCCTTACTATGCATTGGAAGGAGTGTATGCTGGAACAGAAAAACTATCAAAAAGGATTGTATTTTCATGCTGGAATGCAGTTCCCGATGCTGTATCGACTTTGCTTTCTTATGAAGCTGAGCGAAGAATGGTGCAGTCCTTCAGACAGAATATGCAATATAGCAAGCTCTCTGAGTTGGCATCACTGTTGGAGTTTCGCTTGGTGGAGGAGAAACCGGCTACGATGCCACTGCTTGCATGGATGATGCCGTGTAATTGGCTGGCAAGAGAAATCGACCCCTTAAATATTACGGTAGAGTATGATGGGATATTAACACAAGACAAGATCCTTGAGATAGCCCGAAAAAAGATACAGAAGAAACTTGATGCGATAGAAGCTCCAACGGTTACCGGATCCGAAGATTATCTATGGTATTGCGCAGCACTCGTATATTTTGAGGACGAAGAGGTATACCCGTTTATAAATGAGTGGAAAAAGTGCCGATCGGAAACGAATACGGGTTTGTCAAAGCATATTGATCTCTCTCGTGATTTAAAGACATTGTCTTTGGGCAGAATGCCGGGGGATCTTGCATTTGTATTAGCCCAAATCGCATTGGCAGGGCCAGGAACTTGTGCATTGAGAGCGCTAAAACGAACTGTTAAAAACATAGATCTGAAAAATGCGTTTATACTTGCTGCGGATATCGGTGATGGGTTTAGGACACTTTTCAATAAACCAGAAAACACTATGCTGATTCGCGGAGAGACTTCCTCAGATGATTACTGGCGTCAGGTTTTGCAATATTCTATGGATGGTAATTTACAGTCAGTGCTTGATGAACAATTCCATCTATATGCTGAAAATATCAAGTCGAAGGATCATCCAAATAACGAGGATATCAAGGAAACATTCCGCCCATTTATGGAGGCGTTGAAGCTAAAAACTTCAAGGGTTCAATTGGATCAATTCTCTTCAGACTCAGGGAGTCTCTCCGTTGACCATTTTAATATACGATGCAATTTCGCACTTAGGTTTGGGGAACTCAAAGGAGATAATGGGGCCTCACTTACACGGGCACAGGACGTACAGAGCGCATTCAACTCTCCATTCAGACCTTTTGTACTTGTCAGTACCTCTATTGGGCAGGAAGGATTGGATTTTCATCCATGGTGTCATGCGGTTGTACACTGGAATCTCCCCTCAAACCCGGTGGACTTGGAGCAGCGCGAAGGACGTGTGCAAAGATATAAGGGGCTCGCGGTTCGAAAGAATCTGGTTCAAAAATACGGGCTGCCCCATATCAGGTCGCACTGGAAGAAAACAGGGGATGTGTGGCAATGGCTTTTTGAGCAAGCATCAATGCTAAAGCCTGAGGATAGCAATGATCTAATCCCGTTCTGGATATTTGAAGAAGGTGATGCTCATATTCAAAGGACAATTCCCATACTTCCTTACAGTAAGGAAGTAAGCCGATATGATCAATTAAAAGATATATTGACTCTTTATCGTTTGGCATTCGGCCAACCACGGCAGGAAGACTTGCTATCTTTCTTAAGTAGCGAATTGAGTGAAAATGATAAACATAAGTTGATGGAGATGCAGCTGGTATTAATGCCATAGTTTTTGTGAGGTGACAAGTGCTACGGTTGTTTCTTGTCCAAATAATGGTACAGCATTTGTGGTAATTAATAAATAACATGGCATACTTACAAATTATAACATACTTTGATTTTATGTGCTATAATAGTAACAGCAATTCGTTCATAGGAGGTTGTTTTGAAACCTAAGAACATTAAAGTTGACGGATACGATTTCTTCTTCTGGAACTATGAGCCCCAAACAAAAATGAAGCACCTTGTACTTTCTGAGTACTTTTGGTTGTGGGCTCACAAACTTGGTAGTACTTCAGTGCCTTGCTTCTTTGATTGCCATGGTGGGTGCGGGGCATATTTAGAAGACGGTGTACCCCACTGGGGGTCTTCAATAATTCTGGCGGAGAAGGCAGCTGAGCTATATGAAAAATACAAGAAACGGATTGATTCCTCTTCGCCGAAAGGCATGCCAGCAGGTTATCTTCGTCGTTGCTTGAAAAAGCTCCGATCCAATGATAGTTCACACCGGCGTTCATTTCCGGTTCTGTTGCCCAGTCGTTTGTAATTTTTGCCCTGTTCAAATCCTCACTGAGTGCTTCAACGACTTCCTGAGCACCGTACAAGAAAATCTCCTTGGTGACGACCGCATCCGGCTCCTTCGTAAACCCGCCGCGGGCAAAGAAGCGATCAAGACGGGACACAGCAACACAACCAAGAAGAACAGCTCCAACAAAGGCAAAGATGAGCAACACGTCCATGCGAACACCCCCATAACAAAAGTATACATTCACCGACATAAACACTGTGCAAACATACGGCTGTCGGGTGTTAATTTTGTATAAATAGGTTCATGCAAAATACCGTACACGATGGAAAGAATATTGAGCGCGCAATAAAGTATGAATTTAAAAAAGGGGTGTACCGAATACATCTATGCGGGGTTTACGGCATACGTTCGGCACACGGGCTGCGGAAGCTGGTGTGAAACCGCAATGACGAAGCAGTTTATGGCATATTCGTTTTCACAAATCACCCTTGACTATTACACAAAAAGCGCATACCCGAAGCCAAGCTTAACGCACTTCGATGACAAATGGCGTAAATGCGTTCAATATATATAATGAATAACGGTCCGGTTGCTGCACAGCTGCTGCATTTTGGCGCAATAAAAGTATTCTCAAAATGACAAAAGCCCCATAAACCGCTTGGTTATGAGGCTTTTTGTTGGCGTGCCCGGAGGGATTCGAACCCACGACCTTTTGATTCGTAGTCAAACACTCTATCCGGCTGAGCTACGGGCACCCGTTTTTTTAGCGCTTAGTAATTCTAATATAATCGCTGTAGGTTGTCAATATAAAAACTGACTGTTAAACACCCTTATTGATTGAGGGCAGAGGATTTACTAAAGTATATTCCCGAGCAGTAGGATGCACCGGAATATAATATTCCCGGAAAGGATATACATTCAATTATTGGGCATCACATCCTATAAGCTCGGAAAGTGATGGGCGGTTTTTGTATTTATGATTTAGGCATATCCTAAACGTTATACGCATAAAGCTTGTCAGACAACTTCGTCCTATATAGACAAAATTGCATTGGAAATTGTCAGGTTGATAATAAACTGCTATCAACATCTGTGGTTTTCAGACGGCCTCGTTGCTACAATAATATTGACAATACCCAAACGCTTCTCTTTTTCGGCTGCGTTTAAGAGATCCCCGACAATATAAAAAGCGCGCCCCGAACGGACAAACTGCCTGTTCGGGAGCAGCGGCGGGGAGGTTTATACCGTTCTGACATAGCATCAAATGGATGAAATTTGTTTCTCCGGCAAGGGGAATATTTTAACGGATAATTAAATCCAGCGATTATATTACATGACAAAAAAATGCTGAATAGTCGGTATTCGGATACAGGCGGACAATTTAGCGCATATGCACCTTAATTTACGCTATTCAATGCAAATGGGTTAAAGGCTAACATGGGGTTATCAAAAATAAGGAGGAACCCCAGATGTCTAAGAAAATTGGCATCCTTTTGTTGGCTCTTGCCATGGTTATTGCAATGTTCGTAGCTTGCGCGAAGGCTCCGGAAGCCCCTGCGGCAACAGAGGCCCCCGCAGCTGAGCCGGAAGCTCCCGCTGTTGAGCCGGAAACTCCCGCTGAACCGGCGGCCGACGAAGTGCTTGTTGGCGTCACGATGCCGACCAAGTCTCTCCAGAGATGGAACGAAGACGGCACCAATGTGAAAGCTGCGCTGGAAGCTGAAGGTTACAAGGTTGACCTGCAGTATGCCGACAACAAACAGGATGTGCAGAACAGCCAGATTGAAAACCAGATCACCATGGGCTGCAAGCTCCTCGTGATCGCCTCGATCGACGGCGGCGCGTTGGGCGGCGTTCTTGAACAGGCGAAAGCGGCGGACATTCCGGTTATCGCTTACGACAGACTGATCACCAACACTGACAAGTGCGACTTCTATGCCACGTTCGACAACTACGGCGTCGGCAAAATGCAGGGTGAATACATCGAGAAGACGCTGGGTCTGGCAGACGGCGCGACCGGCCCCTTCACGATGGAATGCTTCGGCGGCGACCCGGGCGACAACAACGCCACGCTGTTCAATCAGGGCGCTATGGACGTTCTGCAGAAGTACATCGACAGCGGTGTACTGGTCGTTAAATCCGGCCAGACCAAACACCCGGATCAGATCGCTATCGTCAACTGGGAGTCCAAGGGCGCTCAGGACAGAATGGACAATCTGCTGACCGGATACTACGCTGACGAGAACATCGACGTGGTTCTCTCGCCGAACGACAGCTTGGCGCAGGGCATCGTGGCTTCTCTGAAGGCTACTGGTTACGGCTCGGAAGAAAAACCCTATCCGGTGATCACCGGTCAGGACTGCGACAAGATCAGCGTTGGCCAGATCATCCGCGGCGAGCAGGCGATGTCCATATTTAAGGATACCCGCGTGCTTGCACAGCAGGTCATCACGATGGCCAAGGCTCTGCTGGCTGGCCAGGAAGTTCCGGTTAACGCGGAATATGACAATGGCGTGACCAGTGTTGCGTCCTTCAACTGCGAAATCCAGTTCGCCGACAAGAGCAACTGGAAGGCGCTGCTGGTGGACAGCGGATACTATCAGCTGTCTGACATTCCGGATGCCGAGTAATTTGGATTAGGCTTTGTGGAAATGGCGGCAGCGCTGCTGCCGCCATTTTTCATGAGACATCCCCTAAAGACGGTTTGGGATGGTTGGTGACGGGGTTCCTGACAAAAGCCGCAGGCTTTTTTAAAGGTATTGGGTAAAGACATTATCAAGAGCTTCAAGTCAAGTTAAGCAAGGAGTGGTCGCATGTCGGAATACATCCTGAAAATGGAGAATATCACGAAAGAGTTCCCAGGCGTCATAGCACTAAAGGACGTTACCTTTCAGGTTAAAAAAGGCGAAATCCATGCGCTGGTTGGTGAAAACGGTGCGGGGAAATCCACGCTGATGAGTGTGCTCAGCGGGATACACCCATTTGGTTCATATAGCGGGGATATCATATTTAAGGAATCAGTATGCAGGTTCAATAATATTCGTGAGAGCGAAGCGGCCGGCATTGCCATCATTCACCAGGAGCTGGCGCTGAGTCCCTATCTGACGATAGCGGAAAATATTTTTCTGGGAAATGAAAGAGCGAAGGGCGGCGTCATCAACTGGGATGAAACCAATGAAAAGGCGCGCCGGCTCATGGCGCAGGTGGGGTTAAAAGAGAAGTACTCCACGCTGGTAAAAAACATCGGAGTCGGCAAGCAGCAGCTGGTGGAAATCGCCAAGGCGCTGTCCAAAAACTGCGAGCTGCTGATACTCGACGAGCCGACCGCCGCGCTCAACGACGACGATTCGGAAAATTTGCTCGAACTGTTGAGAACGCTTAACAGGGAACAGGGCATCACGTGCATCATGATATCGCACAAGCTACATGAAGTGATCAAGATCGCTGACAACATCACGGTGCTGCGGGACGGCAAAACCATTGAAACGCTGGATAACAGCGAAGCGGTCGGCGAGGGCCGGATCATCAAAGGCATGGTCGGCCGCGAGCTGATGGACCGTTTCCCGAGGCACAGAGCCAAAATCGGCGAAATCGGGTTTGAAGTGAAGGACTGGTTGGTGCACGATCCGCTGAATGAGGAACGCGTCGTGATCGATCATGTGGACATAAACGTACGCAAGGGGGAGATCGTTGGTCTGGCGGGTTTGATGGGCGCGGGGCGCACCGAGCTGGCCATGAGCGTTTTCGGCCGGGCCTATGGCAAGAGAATCAGCGGCAAGATCATAAAGGATGGCAAGGAGCTGGTGCTGCACAGGGTCAATCAGGCGATCAACAGCGGCATCGCCTATGTGACCGAGGACAGAAAGACGGCTGGCCTTATTCTCATACAGGATATTAAGTGGAACATCACGCTGTCCAGACTCAATTCGATACACAGGTTCATGACCAACGAAGACGAGGAGATCGTAATCGGCAAGGACTACCGCGAAAAGCTGAACATCAAATCGTCCAGCGTGTTTCAGCGGGTGGGCAACCTGTCGGGCGGCAACCAGCAAAAGGTGGTGCTCTCCAAATGGATATTTGCCAACCCGGACGTGCTGATACTGGATGAACCGACCAGAGGCATCGACGTCGGCGCCAAATACGAAATATATAAGATTATCATCCAGCTGGCGGAGGCCGGCAAATGCGTGATCATGATCTCGTCGGAGCTGCCGGAATTACTGGGCATCACCGACCGCCTTTACATCATGAACGAAGGGCGCATCGTCGGTGAGATGCAGACCAGCGAGGCGACCCAGGAGGGTATCATGTCCACGATCATTCAAAGTTCTGCTGAAGGCTACAGGGGGAATATAAAATGAACAAAGTCAAAGAATTTGTAAACCGCAACATGCGGCAATACGGGATGCTGGCTGCGCTCATTGTCATCATGCTGATATTTGGTTTTCTGACGGAGGGCAAGCTTATCTGGCCGAGAAACATTTCGATGCTGGTGCGCCAGAACAGCTACGTGCTGATACTCGCCATCGGCATGATGCTTTGCATACTGACCGGCGGCAACATCGACCTTTCGGTCGGTGCGCTCGTCGCTCTGGTCAGCGCGATGTCCGGCCTGCTGGCGACGACGCTGGGCTGGCCCGCCTGGATCGCGATCATTCTCAGTCTGCTGACCGGTCTGCTGGCCGGCATGTGGCAGGGTTTCTGGATCGCGTTCGTCAAGGTGCCGCCTTTTATCACAACGCTGTCGGGCATGTTGGTGTTCCGCGGGATCAACAACATCATACTCGACGGGAAGACGCTGCCGCTGCCGCAGTTGTATGTCTCCATCGGAGCGGGGTCTGTACCCGATATAGCGCCTAAAACCATCCCGGACTTTCTGCACATCGGTGATTTTCTGAATCTGCAGAACAAGCCCGAGTTTTTGAATGTGACCACCCTGATCGTTGGGCTGGCGTTGTCCGTCATCTACGTCATCTATCTGTTTATAAACAGAAACAGCAAGATGATTAAGGGATATGAGGTAGCGTCGCTCAACTCGGCCATCGGAAAAGCTATCGGGTTCTTTATCATCATAAACCTGTTTTCTTACTGGCTGGCGATGGACGAAGGCATTCCGATACTGCTGATCATACTGGCTGTGCTGTTCGCGGTCTACACGTTTATCGCCACCAAGACGATACCGGGGCGGCATCTGTATGCCCTGGGCGGCAACGCCAAGGCAGCGGAGCTCTCAGGCGTCAATATCCGCAAGATGATGTTTCTGGTTTATGCGAACATGGGCCTGCTGGCGGGCATCGCGGGCATCGTGACGGCGGGCCGTTCAAATGCCGCCTCGCCCAACGTGGGCGTCAACTTTGAGCTGGACGCCATCGGCGCATGCTTTATCGGCGGTGCATCCGCATATGGCGGCATCGGCACCATTTGGGGCGCCATGGTCGGCGGCTTCATCATGGGTGTTATGAACAACGGTATGTCGATGATCGGCTTTGACGTGTTCCTGCAGTCGGTCGCCAAAGGCCTTGTCGTGCTGCTGGCGGTGGCATTCGATACATACTCAAAATCCAAATCCAGGGTGAAATAAAAGACTTCTTTTCAATCCTCCACCGTACTTCCCGGGTATTCAGCCACCCGGGAAGACAACAGCCTGAGGCTTTGCGGCAGCTTGCCGCCCGGCCTTCAGGCTTGTTGCGTGAAATGGGGCGTATATGTTTTGTCACTTTGAGGGGTGTTATGATATAATTAAAAAACAATCCGCAAAGAGAGATCAACTGATGAAAATTAAAGCAAAGCTGGACCGGCAGACAGGGCAGATGAAAATCGAATACTACGCCATACCCGACAAGATGCGGTTTCGCAGTCACCTGCTGCAAAAGGTACTGAAAGAAGCGCAGGACCAAACGGTGCTGATGGTGGATACCAACCAACGCCTCACGGACTCATCAGCGGAAGACGTATTGACCGCATTGAAAAACGACGGGCTGGAGCCGCTCGTGCTGCCGGTTGCATCCAACCCGCAGAAGATGTTTGGTTTCAGCTATACGCCGAGGAAGAATAAGCGGCGGGAAATGCTCATAATGGTCAGCCTGCCAGCGGGCGCTGTGCCGGGCGACGGGGCGTTGTCCGCGCTGCTGGAGTACGATGTGGCGGTAGGCATTGCCCCGAACAAAACGCTGCAGGAATTGGGCAATCTGCTGTGCACCGGTACGCCGCTTTTCGGGTCGGGTCTTTTCCAGCGGGATATGTATGACTCTATCGTGTGCACGGCAGTCCGAAGCTCGTTTGACATAAGCCAGCTCATTAAGGATATGAAGGATGAAATGGGTATATAAAATCACATTCGGCCTGCTGCTGGCCATAATCATTGCCTCTGCCGTCGGGTCGCTGTATTATTTCACAAGTGTCAACGACATTAATACACGCGAGTCAGCCTATGTGATGCGGGACGACACGCCAAAATACCATTTCTCACTGATACTGAATGCTGAGGATGATATATACTGGCAGGACTTCAAGAAGGGTGCATTCGAGGCGTGCAAGGTGTTTGACGTCGCGATCGAATTCAACCCTGTCACACAGCCGGACCGCAACAGCCAGATCGTGGAATACATCAACATCGCCAGCGTGTCTCAGCTGGACGGCATCATCGTGGCGGGGGAGAACACCGAGGATTACAAAGATGCGATCAACCAAGCCACGACGAATGGGATCAATATCGTCGTCGGTGAATTTGAGGCCATCAACTCCGACCGGCTCTCGTACGTGGGCACCAACTACTACGAGTACGGCGTGGAGGCCGCGCGGCTGATCGCGCAGGCGGGCGGCGACGCCATCAAGGTGAATGTGGCGGTCATTCTCTCCAGCGAGGGCGACGACAAGTCGAACAAGGTATCCACGTCGCAGAACGATATCATGATGAACGGCCTCAAGAGCGTGCTGATCAACATCGTGAGCCAGCTGTACCGCAGCAACGACCTGCTGGGCGCGGAAGACCTGATACGCTCCATACTGACGGAGCATCCAGACATCGATGTGCTGCTGTGCACCAATTCCAAAGATACGGTGGCGGCGGCGCATGTCATCGTTGAGCGCAACCTCGTGGGCAAGGTGAAGATCGTGGGGACCGATATCAACGACGAAATTGCCTATTACATCGAAAAGGGTGTTGTTGAAGGCACGGTGGACCGAGACGGCTATGAGGCGGGCTACCGGAGCGTGGCGACGCTTTATGACAGCATGGGAGATACTTTCAAGTCCAGCTATGTGGATGTGAATGCCAAGGGGTACACCATCGTGAATATATCGACATATGAGAAGCATTGATGATGATAAAAAAGGAACTTCGCCGGAAACTGTTCCGGAGCATCAAAACAAGAATGACAGCTGTGTTTGTGTTCACGACGATACTGATGAGCCTGACGAGCATATTCATACTCATCACGTCGCGCAACCTGATCGAGAAGATGGACGATATGTTTTCGGCCAACGTCCAGATCGAAGAGTTTATGGGCAACATGGAACAGCTCGATACATATCTGACCAGCTACCTGATGACGGACAACTCGGACAGCCTGCTGAACTATTACCGCCAGCGCGACGCGTTCCGTGAGCGGGCTCAGAAGATGTTTGACGCATCGCACGGCGTCTACAGTGAGGACGACCTGATATACAAGGACATTGTGTACATGGTGGATTCGTATCTGAAGCAGACGGACGCAGCGGTGGAGGCCAAGCGCTTCAGCGATGCGGACGAGTATATCGCGCGGTATGCGGAGGCTAATCAGATCTCGTCGTATATCCACACCTATGCTGACCGGCTGAACCTGTCTAAGGTGAGCATCAATACCGCGCAGTATATCGGCATGGCGGAGGACCTGACCAAGATGAGCTTCACCAACATCGTGCTGATACTCTCGGTGGTGGGGCTCAACATATTGGTGATTTCGCACCTGACATATAACATGACGGGGCCCATTGAGAAGCTGGCCCATTCGGCGGAGGCGATATCGCGCGGCAACTTCAATGCCGACGACATCATCGTGCATTCACAGGACGAGCTGTCGGTGATGGCGGACGCGTTCAACGGCATGAAGCACAGCATCCGCGATTATATTACGGCACTGCACGACAAGGCGGATACCGAGTCGCAGCTATTGGAGCAGCAGATCGAGAACCTTAAGATACAGTCGCTGCTGGTGGACGCGGAGATCAAGGCGCTGCAGATGCAGATCAACCCGCATTTTTTGTTCAACACGCTCAATGCGGGTGTGCAGCTGGCGATGCTGGAAGGGGCGGAGCGCACGTCCGGCTTTCTGGACGACATCGCGCGCATATTCCGGTATAATGTGAAGAGCCTGTCGCGCAAGGTGAAGATCAAAGAGGAGATCGATACCGTGCGGGCTTACGGCAACCTTTTTCATGTTCGTTTCGGCGACATCATACAGTTTTCCTACAACATCGACTGCAGCCTGCTGGATATCGACGTGCCGCCGCTCATCATACAGCCGATGGTGGAAAACGCGGCGATACACGGCGTGGGCAACTTGGAGCAGGGTGGTGCTATCACGATATCGCTGGAACAAGGCCCGCCCGGGTGGGCGCATGTAACGATTGAGGACAATGGCGTGGGCATGAGTGAGGAGACGCGATTGAAGATATTGCGCGGCCACACCTTTGAAAGCGAGAAAACGGGCCATACAACAGGCATCGGCGTTTACAACGTCGTTCAGCGGCTGCGGCTGTTTTTCGGCGAAGACGACGTGTTCGACATTGAAAGCCAGCCAGGCAAAGGCACCCGCGTCACGCTGAAGATACCCAACCGTGCCGATAAAGCTCCATCAAATGGTGAAGCCCTAAACAATTGATTTGAGTGGGCAAGTTGGGCTTGGCCTGCGCAGCCCACACCATAACCCACCCCAAAAAGACTTTTTCGGGGACCCCAGGTAGGCTATGCGAAATTTCGCTTGCGCACCATGCGGAACGAGGCGCAGCGGACAAAGCCGGATAACTGACGGGAAACCAAAAGGTTTTACGCCAATCCGACGAAGGAGGACATATGTACAGTTTGATGGTTTGCGACGACGAGCAGATTGTCATCGAATCGGTCAAGCACATCGTGGAAAATGAATTCTCCAACATACAGGTGACGATGTCTGCGCGGTCGGGGCGCGAGGCGATAGACAAGGTGCGCCAGCAGCGGCCGGACATCATACTGACGGACATCCGCATGCCGGGCATCAACGGGCTGGAAGCCGTCAAGGAGATCAAAAAGATTCACAACAACATCAAGTTCGTCATCGTGTCGGTGTACGAATACTTTGAGTTTGCCCAGCAGGCGGTTGAGCTGGGTGCGTGCGAATACCTCACAAAGCCAGTGAACCGTGTGCGGCTGGTGGAGACGCTGGAGCGCATCGTGCGGGAGCTCGACGAGGAACGGCGCAAGTACGACCAGGAGCTGGAGACCCGCGAAAAGCTGGACAAGATGCTCTCCGTGCTGGAAAACAGCTTTATCTATTCGCTGATGCTCTCTCAGCAGGCGGATATCGGTCATTACAAGGAGCTTTTCGACATCCGAACGGGTGCGGGCTATATATTCATACTGACGTTTGGCTCCAGGGCGCGCGGCAGCGGCGGCGTGCTGGGAGACAGCGTGCAGAACCAGAAGTTCTATACGTTCTTTCGAGACAGTTTAAAGCACAAGAGCAAGTGCATCGTGGGACCGGTGATGCTGGACCGCGTGGTGGTATACGCAGCGCAGAGCGTTGAGGATGATTACCAGCAGCGTGTGCAGGCCGTCGGTTTCCTGGAGGATATCATCGTGCGGCTGGAATACAAATACGAGATGGATTTCAAGGTGGGTATCGGCCGGGTGCGCGGCGACAGAGATATCATGATCTCGTATCAGGAGGCGCTGCGGGCTCTGAACCACGCGGAGGGCGAGAAAATCGTCCACATCGACGATGTGGCGCCGCTCAGCGTCAATTCGGGCGCGGAGCTGATTCCCGAAGAAAGCCGGTTGTTCAAGGCGCTGGAAAAGGGTGACGCACCGGCCTGTATCGGCATACTGGCGGGTGTTTTCGGCCGCTATGTGAACCTGATGGAACAGGAAGGTGTGCGCAACAGGCTGATCGAGATGATGGTGGTGGCGCACCGGCTGGCCATAGAGAACGGCGTGGAGGAAGAATCCGCAGGGTATTCGGACTACCTGACCCAGCTGCTGGCGTGCACCACCAGGCAAGAATTTGAGCAGACAATGATCGACAGGATCGGCGCCATCGCGCGGAGCATCAGCCGCTCCAAGCAAAAGACGATCGGCATCATCGTGGAAAAGGCCAACAAAATCATCAGCGAGCGCTTCCGGGAGGATCTGACGCTTGATGAGATATCCAAGGAACTCTACATCAGCCCGCAGTACTTCTGCCGGCTTTACAAGCAGGAGATGGGCGTCAACTTCATTGAGAAGCTGACGTCCGTGCGCATCGAGAACGCGAAACGTCTGATGGAAAGAGGTGAGTATTCGATTAAAGAGATCTGCTACATGTCGGGATACAGTGACCCCAATTATTTCAGCAGGCTGTTCAAGAAGTTTGAAGGGGTATCCCCGTCGGCATACCAAAAGCAAATGTGATGTGAATAAGGACTAACGGAGGTTCAAATGAAGAAACTCGTGATAATCCTTCTGGTGGTGATTCTAATTCTTCTGGCCGGATGCCAGGCGAAACAGACGTACAAAAATGACGACGGCAAAATCGTAATCGGCTTTATTTCCGAATCCATGACGGTGGAGCGGTGGCTGCGTGACCGCGACATTTTTGTGGCCAAAGCCGAAGAGCTGGGCGCGAAGGTGATCGTTCAAAACGCCTACGAGGACAGCACGCGTCAGACGGAGATCGGTATAGACATGGTGGACAGCGGCGTTGATGTACTCGTCATCGTGGCGTATGACAAGGATACGCTGGGCGATTTGATCAAATACGCGCATACCAACAACGTCAAGGTGATCGCCTACGACCGCCTGATCACCAACTCCAATGCCGATCTGTACATATCATTCGACAACTACAAGGTGGGCTACCTGATGGCGTCCACGGCAACAGAAGCTGTGCCCAGGGGCAACTACCTGATACTGAACGGCCCGGCTACCGACAACAACTGCTTCATGATCAACGACGGTTACAAGGATGTGCTGCAGCCGCTGGTGGACAACGGCGCGGTGAGCATCGTGGGGGAAACCTGGATTGAGGCCTGGCGGGACGAAGCGGCTTATGCGTTTGTGGACGACCTGATCACCAAGGGCGTCAGGGTGGATGCGATACTGGCGGGAGATGACCGGCTGGCTGAGGGCGCGGTGAACGCTTTGAGCGAGAGTCGTCTCGCCGGCACCGTGTACGTGACCGGGCAGGACGCGGAGTTGGCAGCGTGCCAGCGCATCGTTGAGGGCACGCAGCATATGACGGTGTACAAGCCCATCAGCCAGCTGGCCGAGGGCGCTGCGGAGATCGCGGTCAAAATGGCGCTGAATGAGGATATCGGCAGCACGCAGACCATAGACGACGGCACATATGATATTCCATACATCATATATGAGCCGATTCCGGTGACGTTGGGCAACATCGTGGACACAGTGATCAAGGACGGTTTTTATACCGTGGAGCAGGTGTATATGAACGTGCCGAAGAGCGAGTGGCCTCAGTAGCCCGCGTTTTTTACTGAGAGGCAGCCCTCAGACAGGGGCTGCTTTTTCGTTTTCGTCAGTCTGATTGCTGCCGTATGAGTTGATTAAAAATATAATAAAATGGAAACATTATATGACCAGCCTGCCAGAATCCATCGCGTGTGATATAATATGCGTTGAGATTTTTATGAAAAGGCAATGGCATCAGCAAATATGAACAAAGACAGGAACGATAATCATATCAGGTTCAGCAGACGGAATATCATTATCATCGCCGTATCGCTTCTGGGAGGCGTGGCGCTGGTTATGCTGTCCGTTTTTTTATACCGCACGGTCATCAACCCGGGAGCGGCTTTCACGCTGCCGGAGCCGCAGCCGACGCAGCAGACTGCTGAGGGGGAAGCACAGACGACGGTGCAGCCGGATTTTGGCTTCATGAAGGGCCGCGTCAATATACTGGTGATGGGCATGGACTCCAACCAGCAGCGCCTGGGCACCGAGCGCGAGGACTTTCGCACCGACACGATGCTGCTGGTCACCATCGATTTTAATACCGGCAGGGTGGATATGATCACCACACCGCGGGACAGCTATGTGCATGTCACCAATGCGACAGGCGAGCTTTACAAGGTGAACGCGGCGGCGTATTTCGGCGGCGGCCTTTGCGACAGCGGCTTTAAAAACGCGTGCGACACCATCAGCGGCGTGTTCGGCGGCATACCCGTTCCCTATTACGTGGGCGTGGACATGGACGGGCTTGTGGCGCTGGTGGACGCAATGGGCGGCGTGGACTACGACATGGATATTGAGTTTGAGGGCACTCGCGGCACGATATACGAGGGCTATCAGCACCTTGACAGCCAGCAGGTGCTGGATTATCTGCGCGTACGCAAGGGCTTTGGCACAGACGTGGACCGGCAGGAGCGCCAGCGGCAGCTGCTCATCGCAGTGTTCAGCCAGATGGCAAACAGCGGGCAGATCGGGAACCTGCCGGACATATACCGTTCACTCAAGGACATGGTGTATACCAACTTAACGCTGGAACAGATATGCGCGCTGGCCGTGTTCGGGGCGGGTTTTGACGATTGGGACGATGTCGGACAGCATACGCTGCCCGGTGAATACCACACAGCTTACGGCGTTTATTTCTATCTGCTGGACCAGCAGGGCAAGGCGGATCTCGTTAAGCAGATTTTCGGCATCGATATCGGTATTGACGAGGAGCACGATATCAGCTACGTGCTGCACCGCAGCGGAAACGACAAGCCCAAGAAGACGAGCGCGCCGGAACTGACGCCATCCGCTCCGCCGGATGATGACGAGCCGGTTGAAACGCCGCAGGACACCGAAGCGCCTCAGCAGCCCACGGAAGCGCCGGAGGAACCCACTGAAGCGCCGGACGTTTCACCGCCGGTGCCGGAGGATGAGTGAGCCTTGCCATGCGTTGCCGCCGCTCGGAATGTATGATATCATGATGCGGTGATTTGAATCTGCTTCATGGAGCTGCAACGATGCATACGAAATACAAAGGGCCCCTACTGATTGCGATGACCGCTGTGCTGTGGAGCTCGGCGGGCGTACTGATCAAGCTGGTGCCTTGGGACGCCATGACCATCGTCGGGCTGAGATCCGCTTTTGCGGCCTTGGTGATGGCGGTCTACATGCGCCGTCCGCGCATCACTTTCACCAAACCGGTTGTGCTGGGTGCTCTGTCGCTATCCGCAACGATGGCGCTTTTCATAATCGCGAACAAGCTGACCACGGCGGCCAACGCCATCGTGCTTCAGTATACCGCACCGATATTCGTGATACTGATATCGGCGCTGCTGCTGAAAACGCGCCCCAAAGCGCTGGATATCTCGGCGGTGGGCATCGTGTTTGCGGGTGTGATGCTGTTCTTCTTCGACCAGCTGAAGGCCGACGCGCTGCTGGGCAACATACTGGCGTTTCTGGCCGGCCTCACGTTCTCGGGGGTGTTCATCGCGAACCGGATGCCGGGGGCGAAGCCCGAGCAGGCGATGCTGCTGGCATATCTGATCAACATCGTGATCTGCGCGCCGTTCATTGCCACCAACGTGACTTTTGAGGCGGTGCCGTGGCTGGTGATTGCGCTGATGGGCATATTTCAGCTGGGGCTGGCTTATGTGCTGTTCAGCATCGGCATCAAGACCACCACCCCGATAACGGCCTCGCTGATCGCGGCGCTGGAGCCGCTTTTGAACCCCATCTGGGTGATGCTGGCGACGGGTGAAAAGCCGGGGGCTTTTGCCGTAGCGGGCGGCGTGGTGGTACTGATCACTGTCGTCGTCTACAATATACTGTCAATCCGGCAAAGCCGCGCCGTTTCGGCGGAACTAAAGGATGAGAAAACCGTTCTGGAGATTTAGTTTTACCTTATTAAGATAACTATCCAATTAAACTTAAGGAGGTTTCCCATGAGTGATTTTCTGAGCGGCCTGAGCGGCCTGATCAAGGGCATGCAGCCGCTAATGGGCGAGGAAGCCAAGAAGGACGAGTCGATGAACGCGTTTCTGCTGAAGGGCGAGGTCAGCGAGCTGCAGGGCAAGCAGAACGAAGTGCTGACGCGCATCGGGCGCGACGCGTTTGAAGCGCACCGCCAGTCCGGACGGTACCCGGAGTTCGCCGCGCTGTGCGCGCAGGCGGAGGCGCTGCAGACGCAGATTGACGCCAAGAAGGCGGAAGCGGAGCAGGCCGCGCGGGCGGCGGAACAGAAGCAGCAGGCGCTGCTTGAGCGTACCTGCCCGGACTGCGGTGCGGAGAACGAGCCGGGCACCAAGTTTTGCCGGGAGTGCGGCACCAAGCTGGGCGCGCCTGTAGCGGCATTTTGCCCGGATTGCGGGGCGAAGTGTGAGCCGGGACGCAAGTTCTGCGGCGAGTGCGGCGCGCAGCTGGGTTAACGGATCAGAACATATCGCATACAGGGGGGAGACATATGGCATATCTGGGGCTGGATATAGGGACGACGACATGCAAGGCAACGGTGATCGGGCAGGACGGCGGCGTGATCTCATCCGCACAGGCGGAATACGACCTGATCATGCCGAAGCCGGGCTACATCGAGCTGAACGGCGACGTGATATGGCAGAGCGTGCAGGCGGTGATCAAAAAGGCGGTGGCCGCGTCGTCTGAGCCGGTGGCCGCTGTCGCAACGGCGTCTTTCGGCGAGGCGTTTGTGCCGATGGACGAGAACGGGCGGGTGCTGGGCAACAGCATCATATTCTCGGACATCCGCGGCACCGACGAGGTGGCCGACATTCTGGCACAGTTCAGCGAAGCGGACGTGTACGGCATCGCGGGGCTGCCCATCAACACCATCTACTCCCTCAACAAGCTGTTGTGGCTGAAAAAGAACCAGCGTGAGCTGTACGACAGCGCCAAAATGTTCCCGCTGTACTGCGACTTCATCGCGTACCGGTTGTCGGGTGAGCGCAAGCTGGACTATTCGCTGGCGTCCCGTTCGATGATGCTGGACTACCGCACCTGCCAGTGGTCGGACACCATCATGGACGCTTTTGGCATCGACAAGGCGAAGTTCTCCGAGCCGGTGCAGTCGGGCACGGTAGTGGGCACGGTGTTGCCCTCGGTGGCGGCGGAGCTGGGGCTTCCGGCTGGAGTCATACTGGTGGCGGGCGGCCACGACCAGATATGCGCGGCGCTGGGCGCGGGGGTGCTGAACCGCGGCGACAGCGTGGACGGCATCGGCACCACGGAATGTCTGACGGTCATGCTGCGCGACCTTGAAAATCTCGATGTAATGAGGCGCAATAACTTCTGTATCGAGCCGTACGCGGTGGCTGGCGAATACGTGACGCTGGGCTTTTCCAACACGGCGGGCGCGGTGCTCAAGTGGTACCGCAACACCATCGAGCGCGAGCGCTGGCAGGCGGCGTCGCAGGCGGGCGCGGACATATACGCCATTATGGAGAGCGAGTGCCCCGAGGGGCCGACTGACCTGCTGGTGCAGCCGCACTTCGCGGGCAGCGGCACGCCTTACATGGATTCAGGGTCGGTGGGCGCGCTGGTGGGGCTCAAGCTGTCCACCACGCGGGGTGACATATACAAGGCGTGCATCGAGGGCAACTGCTTCGAGATGATGCTGAACGCCGAGCTGCTGGAGCAGTGCGGCACACGTGTTTCCAGCGTGACCTGCGCGGGCGGCGGTTCGCGGTCCGCCATGCAGCTGCAGATCAAGGCGGACATCATGGGGCTGCCGGTGAAGAAGCTCAAAGTGCTGGAGTCGGGCACCATTGCGCTGGGGATGCTGTGCGCGGTGGCGTGCGGCGACTACAAATCTCTCAAGGATGCGGCGGCGCAGTTTGTGGGCATCGAGCGCACGTTCGAGCCGGATGCGAAAAAGCATGAGATCTATATGGAGAAGTATCAGGCGTATAAGCGGATGTATCCGGGCATCAAACAGATCGGGCTGGTATAGGCCATAGATAATAGGATTATAAAAGGGGCGGCGAAAGCTGCTCTTTTGATCTGTAGATATAAATCGATGCTCTGCATGACAGCGTGGCTGGGGGGGATGCTTCGCTGCGCTCTGCATGACAGTGTGGCCGTAGCGGAGCTTTACGGGCTCAGCAAATCCCTGACGTCCTTTTCGTGGATGAACACGGGCTGCATGCTCTCCATGCCGAAGCGGCGGGCAAAGTGGCCGCACTTGCACAGCAGCAGGTAGTATATGTTCAGGCCGGAGCCGTTCAGTGACTCGAAGTTGCCCTGGCCCTTGGAGATGATCACGTCCGATTCGCGAACCAGCCGCGCCATATCTTCCTCCATGTAGTCGAGGCAGGTGCCGGGCATGGCCAGGCCGTTCGTGTACACATCAGTGATGGCTGTCAGACCGACCTCCTGTGCATCTTGCACCGTGGCGTCGTTGAGCGTGGGGTTGCCGCGAACGAAGAAACGGATAGAGAGCCGCGGATACAGCTTTTGGAGCACCTGCACGAACAGCTTGTCCATCACGATCTCGCCCGCGTTGTCGGCCAGATAGGCCAGCGTTTTGGCATTCTCAAGATCGCGGCGGAATGCGTCGCAGGTGTCCGCGTCCAGCGCGGTCTTCCCGCACCCATCCAGCGTAGCGAGCACATCGGTTTTGGATACTGTCTTCAGCGCGCCGAAGTCGATCATATTGCCCGTGATGGCATAGCGCAGCGCGGACAGCAGCGGGTCGGCGCTGGCGGATATCTTCGCCATCACACTGTCTTCCACCGAGAGCATCAGATTGTTGAACGTCGTCTTTTCGTCCGTATAATAATCGTCCACCCGCGTCTCATTGTGCAGGTGCGTCATCACCAGATATGTCAGGTAGGGGATGGGGACGTCTTCCGCGGCATCTGCCACGATGCGCATCGTCTCTTTCATGAAGCGCACGCGTTTGGTTTCGTTCGCGACGCTGCGGGCGTAGAGTTCGTTTGCCTTGCCGAATATGCAATGGATACAGTCACATGAAAGCTTCAATTCATCACCACTTCTGTTTTTTCCGGCACAAGACCGCCGTCACCGATTATATATGCATAAGCGGCTCACAGTCAAATTTAATGTCAAAGTGTTAGCAAATGTTTTTGAATACATATTTTTTGGCGCCAAGGTCAATTGACAACGTATAAAGCGGGCGGTATAATAACAATAAACAACAAACGAAAACAAACGATAACAAATTCGAGAATTCAAGAGGTAAAGACAAAAATGGGCAAACACGTGAAACTGGGGCTGATCGGCGCGGGGCGCGCCGGTATGATACACGCGCTGAACTTCCGCAGCCGCATCAAGCACGCGGACCTGGTGGCGGTGGTGGATCCGTTCGAGGACGCGGCCAAGGCGGCCTGCGCGGAGCTGGAGATCGACAAATATTATCTGGATTATAAGCAGGCCGTAGAAGACAGCGGCATTGACGCGTTCATCGTGGTGTCGCCCACCAAGTTCCACCGCGAGATCGTGGTGGCGTGTGCAAAGGCGGGCAAGCACGTGCTCTGCGAGAAGCCGATGGCGATGGTGGAGAGCGAATGCGACGACATGATCGCAGCGGCGGCGGAAAACAATATCAAGCTGCAGCTCGGTTTCATGCGCCGGTTTGACGAGAGCTTCCGGCAGGCCAAGGAAGCGCTGGACCGCGGCGATATCGGCGATCTGATCATGGTGAAGTCTTTAACGCGCGGGCCCAGCAAGCCGATGGAGTGGATGTACGACCTCGCCAAGAGCAACGGCGTGCTGGCTGAGCTGAACAGCCACGATATCGATACGATACGCTGGTTTGCGGGCAGTGAGCTGACCTCCGTATACGCGATTGGCGGCAACTACAAGAACCCCGAAGCGGCGGAGAAATATCCCGACTATTACGACACCGTGGTGATGACGGGCACATTCGCGAACGGCAAGCAGGCGTGCATCGACGGCGCGGCCTATTCGCAGTACGGCTACGACGCGCGCGTGGAGCTGCTGGGCACCGAGGGCCTCATCCACATCGGGCGCACCGACGCGTATCACATGAAGGTGATCAGGAAGGATAAGTCGGTCACGTCCGCGTTCGTGGACAGCTGGCGTTCACTATACAAGGACGCGTACGTCGCCGAGGACCAGAGCTTCGTCAATTGCATACTCGAGGACAAGGAGCCCGAGGTCACCGGCATAGACGGCAAGATGGCCGTTCAGGTGGTCCGCGCCGGTAACACGTCTATACTCGAGAAACGCATTGTGACACTATAGAAGATATTGGATTGAGGGCGCTGCCCTCAAACTCCCGCTTCTTTTCTTTAAGAAAAGAAGCAAAAGATTTATCGGAAATGCTTCGCATTTCCTCGGAGAGTGAATAAGCCTCCCTCGGATGAGGGAGGTCCCCGAAGGGGCGGAGGGAGTAGATCATTCGATGATATCCCTCCCTCAGTCGCCTGCGGCGACAGCTCCCTCGTCTGAGGGAGCCTAAAGTAAAATGAAAAGCAATACCGAAAGGTATTGCGTGTGGGATTCTCAAGGGATGTATCCCTTGAGCGGTGGTTTGGAGGCAGAGCCTCCAAGGTCTTTAAAAATAAATAAAGGAGATTATGTAATGAGCAAAATGATGGCGGCCCGGTTGTTCGGGCCTTTGGATTTGAGACTGGTGGAGACGGACGTGCCCGAGATCAACGACGGCGAGGTGCTGCTCAAGGTCAAGAGCGCGTCGGTGTGCGGCACGGACATACGTATGTACAAGAACGGCTACACGGGCATCGACGCGGAGCACCCGCGTACGCTGTGCCACGAGTTCAGCGGCGTGATTGACAAGAAAGGCAAATGCGTGGAAGGCTTCAAGGAAGGCGACCGCGTCAGCCTCGCGCCCAACATCGGCTGCGGCATCTGCGTGCGCTGCGTGCGGGGCGACTTCCACCTGTGCGCCGACTTCACGGCATTCGGCATCAATATGGACGGCGCGTTCGCCGAATACGTGAAGGTGCCCGAAAAGGCGCTGCGCCAGGGCAACCTGCAGCTGCTGCCGGACAGCGTGTCGTTCGACGAAGCGGCGATCAACGAAGCGCTTTCCTGCGCGTACAACGGCTCGCAGATGTGCAACATCCGCCCGGGCGATACCGTGCTGGTGGTGGGCGCCGGCCCCATCGGCATCATGCACGTCAAGCTGGCGCTGATGGCGGGCGCGGGCAAGGTGTTCGTGAACGACCTGTCGGAGGAACGGCTGGCCGCGCTGAAAGCGATGGAACCCCGCGTGATCACGTACCACGGCGGCAACTTAAAGGAATTCATATTCGCGAACACGTACGACGGACTGGACGTTTGCATCACGGCGTGCCCGGTGCCCTCGGTACAGCAGCTGTCGCTGGAGCTGATGGATTACGGCGGCAGAATAAATTTCTTCGGCGGACTTCCCAAAAACAAGGAAAATGTGGAGATTAAAACGAATCTTATCCATTACAGGCAGCTGATTGTGACAGGCAGCACGCGCGCCAACATCACGCACTTCCGCAAGACGCTGGGCTTCATTGGCGACGGTCTGATGAATGTGAAGGATCTCGTGACCGGCGTGTTCGAGCTGAAGGATATCCACAAGGCGTTTGAGCAGGCGGAAAAAGCAATCGGTTTGAAAAACGTCATACATATGTAAAACTGATTAATAAGACAAAGCCGAAAAATTGGGGAAAACGAAGTTTACCGCCAAGCCAACGAAGGAGGCAGACATGAGCAAATACGTGATCGCGATCGATATGGGTACACAGGGCACCAAGACGGCACTGTTCGACGAGTCGCTGAACGAAATCGCAACCAGCTTCGTACAGTCCAACCTCATCAGCCCCAATCCGGGCGAAGTGCAGCAGGACCCGGACGAGCTGTTCGCATCGGTGGTGGACACCGTCAAAGCGGTGCTGACGCAGTCGGGTGTGAACCCCGCCGATATCGTCTCCGTCGGCATTGACAGCCAGATGTCCGGTATCATGGGCGTGGATCGGGATTGGAACGCCTCCATGTACTACGACTCGTGGCTGGACGTGCGCTGCGAGAAATACATGGGCGTGATGAAGGAGCGCATCGGCCGCCGCACGGTGGAATTGACGGGCGCGCCGGTGACGTATGACCACGGCCCCAAGATCGTATGGTGGAAGAACGAGCATCCGGACGTATACGCCAGAACGGCGAAATACGTGGAACCCAATGTGTACGTGATCGGGCGCATGTGCGGCCTCAAAGCGGACGATGCGTATATCGACTATACCAATCTGCACTTTACCGGCTTTGCGGACAACCTGAACAAGACATGGGCCGACGAGCTGATGGAGCCGTTCGGCATTGACCGGAGCAAGATGCCTGATATCAAGGCGCCGTACGATGTGGCGGGCAAGGTCAGTAAGGACTTCGCCGCACTGGCCGGCCTTCTGGAAGGCATGCCGGTGGTGGCAGGCGCGGGCGACCAGGCCGCGACGGCGCTGGGGGCGGGCATCATCAAACCCGGCATGGCCTACGACGTGGGCGGCACCGCATCGGTGTTCAGCTTCTTCGCCGACAGCTATCAGCCGGACACACAGACCGGCACATTCCTGCAGATGCGTTCCGTCATCGACGGGGGATGGCAGCCGCTGGCCTTCATCAACGGCGGCGGGCTGTGCCTGCGGTGGTTCCGGGATGAACTGACGGGAGCGGGCGTCAGCATGAGCTACGATGACCTGTCCGCGGAGGCGAAGGACATAAACCCCGGCTCGGACGGGCTGGTGTTTGTACCGCATTTCGGCGGGCGCGTGACGCCCAATGATCCGTATGTGCGCGGCAGTTGGGTGGGCCTCAAGTTCACGCATAAGCGCGCACACATGTGGCGCTCGATTATGGAAAGCATCGCCTACGAGTACCGGTATTATCAGGAAGTGGCGGGGCAGCTTTACCCCGGTGTGGACTTAAAGGTGATGTACGCCATCGGCGGCGGCGCAAAGAGCCCGCTGTTCCTCTCCATCAAGAGCGATGTGCTCGGTGTGCCGGTTGCCAAGCTGCAGGCATCGGACAGCGCGCTGATTGGTTCAGCGGTGATCGCGGGCTACGGTGTGGGCCTGTTCAGCAGCATCGAGGAGCCGATACTCAAAGTGACCAAGATCGACCAGACTATGCAGCCGGATATGGCGAAGCACGCGAAGTACGCGCCGTATTTCGAGGTATACAAGGATGTTATCGAACTGCTTCATAAAGTCTATATGAAGGAAGGTTTTGCGGGTTGAGCAAGAAAGCTGACGAGAACATATTCGCTGAGGAGCGAAAGCATCTTATCGTCGACCTGATCAACAAGGAAGTAAAAACGACGGTGGCGGAGCTTTGCGAACGGTTTTCCGTTTCGCCCGCCACCATCCGCAACGACCTTCGGGAGCTGGAATTCGCGGGTTTGCTGAAGCGCACGCACGGCGGCGCGATCAGCAACCGCAAGGCCAGTTTCGAGCTGAACTCCTACCAGAAGGAGGTCGAGAATATCGAAAAGAAGGCCGCCATCTGCCGGGCAGCGGCCAAGTACGTGCAGGACGGCGATATCATCGCCATCGACACCGGCACCACCATGTTTGAACTCACCAAGCTGATTGCTTCCAACCAGGATATCAAGGTGGTCACCAACGACCTGCAGATCGCGACGTATCTGGAGAAGTTCTCGGAGATCGACACGATACTGACGGGCGGCCTGGTGCGGCGAAACTTCCACAGCACGGTGGGGGCGCTGTCGCTGGAATCCATCAAGGGGCTGAACGTTGACCGCAGCTTTATGGCGGCAAACGGCGTGCACTTAACGCGCGGCATCACCACGCCAAACATCGAGCAAGCTCAGGTAAAGCAGGGGCTGGTGGCAGCGGCAGACGAGGTGATACTGCTGGCGGACAGCTCCAAATTCGGCAAAGCCTCGTTTGTGAAGTTCGCTGATTTTGCTCAGATAGACCTGATTATCACGGATGACGGACTCTCAGAAGACATCCGTTCCGAACTTAGCCGCATGGGCGTTAACGTGGAAATTGCCCAGGTCTAAAATAAAATTAAATTTTATGGAAAATAAAATTGAATAATATTTTATGTTGTATTTTTTAAATGAATCAATTATAATAGCATTCAGCTTGAGAGATGCTAAACCTTGATTACAGACACAGAGAAAAATGAAAAAGGTATTGTTATTTAAGTCGATTAGTATGCTAATCGCAACTTATTTAACATAAATGTAATGATGTTTGTTTTACTTTTTAGCTTAAATATATTATAATGCATGAATGAACTGGGATTAACGTCAAGCCATTCTTAAACTAAAATGCATTAGAAAATGCATTAATAAACCGATAGTACCATCAATTCAATCATATACGAACTGAGGATACCATATGTCGGGTGAGAACAAGGGTACGGCTGCAAAGAGCAAGCAGAAAAAGCCTATCAGCAACAAAGAAAAACGGATCCTTACGATGTTAATTGTTGTGCTCGTCATCGCCATTGCGTGTGTCAGCGTGTTTGTGCTGTATCCCCGCCTGGCCGGCAAGCCGGACTGGCAGATTCTCACTTCCCTTGACTTCAACAACAGTACGTGGATTGAAGAGATGTCGTATAACCGAATCAAACCCACGGAAAAAACCATCGATATCAACTCCTCCTTTGTATACTCTAAGGATACAGCCTATATCACCTACGCTTACGCTTCGTCGTCCAGCGTGGAAGACGCTAAAAAATATTATCTTGAGCAGATCCCCGGTTCGGTGGACAATGAAGCCGGCGAAACGATGAGAATGAACATTATGGGCGAAAAGAGCGGTGAAATGTACGATATCACCAACTACGAAGCCGATATGTTCAATGCGTTTGATGTTAAGATAACGATCGACGCGGATAAAGCTGCTCAGATAAAAGAAAAGCTGATCAAAGAATTCCCGCAGCAAGCGGTGGATAGTGTGCCGGAGTTTGCGGGCATTCTGTCCGGCGAAAAGCTGGGCGGATATGTGATGTATAACGACGATGAGCTGTCCAACTACTCATATGCCGGATACCCCATTTATTCTGTTGCGTACCGATATTCCGGGTCCAAGGATGACTTGACCGGAGTCCAAAAGGAGTTGGAGGCCAATTATACCGACAGCATACTGTTTGAAGACGCGGACGCGGTTTACATCAAGCATCAGGGGTATTTAATATCGCTCACCATTACGGAGAGCGACCTCAATTATCTCGCGGTGATCACCGTTCAGAAAATACCGGACGACAGACAAACGAGTGCAGAGTAACATTGAAAAATAAATAGTTACATTAGCTGTGACAGACATATATATTAAGTTCTATCTCTAGTAATTTCCAATATATTTTTTATGAACGATTAACGGGCGTTGCTTAGCCAAGCTTTTAAAC
The DNA here is from genome assembly GCA_023416745.1 of Bacillota bacterium. Classification (GTDB taxonomy): domain Bacteria; phylum Bacillota; class Clostridia; order Christensenellales; family SZUA-584; genus SZUA-584. The sequence continues at coordinate 29 of JAEZHF010000090.1, read as the reverse complement.
AGAACATTCAATGTTGACATGTGCAGTAC
>JAEZHF010000083.1 GCA_023416745.1 Bacillota bacterium | reverse complement strand
TGACAGACCCTGCCTGTCGGCTTGATAGGGATTCTCGTGCGACCAAGTTTTCCACAAACTATATACTTTTGTGGAGTTCGTTTGCGTCCACGGTGTGAAATAGTTAATTCTGCGGTGTTGCCCTAGTTTTTTAATCCGCGTCTTGGTTAATCCGAATTTCACTGCGATTGCCTGATGCGTCATGCCTTGCTTCTTCATCCCTAAGACTTGTTCAATAATGTACTTCCTAAAATGTTTCCCCATAATAAAACCTCCTGCCGTTTTATCCTACGACAGGAGGCCTTTTTCTCATTGTCCGTTTTCTAGGGTTCAGTCAAAAAGCAACTGTGCTTCATTGTGGCTTTAACCGCTCACAATACCATTGATGGTGATGTTGAGCGCGGTCATGTCCTCGGATAGGTCGATGTATTTTTCGGTGGGCTCACCGTCTTCGATCAGCCGAATACGGGGCCGCAGGCTCGTCTCCTGATAGTTTTTGATCACGATACCGGTTTGGCCGGTGCTGAGGCGCACGCAGGTGCCCACCGGATAAGGCGCGATCTTTTTGGTGAGCGCCTCCACCACTTTCGGATCGAACAGCGTGCCGTAACCGCTCATGATGTATTCGATCGCGTCGGAGGGCAGCATGCTTTTCCGGTACGGCCTGTCCGATGTCAGCGCGTCATATACGTCCGCGACGCAGCAGATGCGCCCGTAGAGATGGATGCAGTCGGCTTCAAGACCGCACGGGTAACCGTTGCCGCAGTATTGTTCATGGTGCTGCAGCGCTACAAGGCGCGCGTATTCGGGTATCTCCAACTGTTCGCACAGGTAATGATAGCCGCGCTCACTGTGCAGCTTGATCTCTTCAAATTCCTCGGGCGCTAAACGGGAAGGCTTATTGAGTATATCTTTGTTAATAAACATTTTGCCAGTATCGTGCAGCAGCGCACCCATCGCGAGATCATACAGCTGTTTGTTGGATAGACCCAGCGCCGTACCCATTACAACGGAAAGAACGGATACATTCAGGCTGTGGCTGTACGTATAGTCGTCATAGGCGCGGATATCGATGATATTGACCATGATATCACGGTTATGCACGACTTCGTTGACGATCTTGTGTACGATATTTTTGATGGAGGGAAGCTGTTTTCTCACGCTCTTGTGGCGGTTGTTTTCACCATTATAAAAAAGCGCCTGCATTTCAGCCCGGGCAATGGTTTTAAGCTCGTGGCTGATAATGTCGGAGACGGTGATGCCTTCAGAAAGCTTATCGTCCACATATACACCTTGAAACCCCAGCATCTCAAGCTTTTTGATTATGGTTTGAGACAGCTCCCGGCCTTTGCGAAGCAGCACACGGTTTTGAGAGACGGTCAGGTCTGTACTCAGCTTATCTCCTGGCTTCAGATACTTGGTGGATACATATCTCATACACTTACCCTGTAAAGATTATTTTTGCAGCAGCCCGTTGATATCCAGAATAAGACAGATGCTTCCGTCGCCCAGTATGGTGCAGCCCGAGAGGCACTTGGTGCCTTTGAGCGCCCGGGTAATATAAACTGGTATTGGCTTGACGACGGTTTTTTGTTCGCCCACTAGTTCATCGACAAATAGGCAATACATCTGGGACTGTGTTTCCAACGTCACCAATATACCCTGCTCAAATTCCGTGATGTCAGTATCAATGTTAAATGCCTGGTGCAGGCGTATGATCGGATAGCAGTTGCCGCGTATGTAGATCATCTCCCGGCCGTCCGGGTCGGCAAAGCAATCGCCCTTTTTGGGCTTGAAGGACTCCCGGATGGACAGCAGCGGGATGATGAAAGACGAGCTGCCCACGGATACCTGCATGCCGTCGATGATGGCCAGCGTCAGCGGTATCTGCATCACGACAGCCATGCCCTGGCCAGGAGTGGAGTCCACTGAGAGTGAACCGCCGATCTTCTCGATGTTGCGCATCACCACATCCATGCCCACGCCGCGCCCGGAAAACTCCGTGACCTGCTCCTTGGTGGAAAAGCCGGGGGCGAATATTAACCCGTAAGCTTCCTTGTCAGTCACCTCCGCTTTGGGCTTTTTGATGAGGCCCGTGGCGATGCCTTTTTCAATCAGTGCGTCCTTGTTCAAACCGCGCCCGTCATCGCTGATGGTAATCAGCACGTCGCTACCCGAATTGCGCGCTTCCAGGCGGATGGTACCGGCAGGAGCCTTGCCCATCTGCTCGCGATCTTCGGCAGATTCCAGCCCGTGGTCCATGCAATTGCGTATCAGGTGCATCAGCGGGTCAGACAGGTTGTCCAGTACGTTCTTGTCCAGCTCGGTGTCCTCGCCGATGATCTCCAGCTGCGCCTTTTTGCCGAACTTGTTGGACATGTCGCGCACGATGCGTTCCATCTTATGGAATGTAGCCGATACCGGCACCATGCGGATAGACATGACGATGTCCTGCAGTTCTTCAGTCAGCTTATGCAGCTGCCGGGACGCTTTATCGAAGCTTTCCAGATGCAGATCCAGCACTTTGGGATTTTTGGTGACCGTGGCCTCGGTGATGACAATCTCGCCCACAATGTCCATCAGCAGATCCAGCTTGGCGAGATTCACAGAAAGATAGCTCTGCTTGGCAGCGCCGGCCGTCTCCTGCGTTTTCTGCACAGCGGCGGTTTCTGTTTCCGTCTCGCTGGCCATTGCTTCGTCCTGCCTGACACTGAATATGCCGCCAGACTCTTCTGTGTCCAGTTCGTCTATGCTGAAGTTCTGAATAAAGAAGGTCTCACGAATCTTTTTGGACAGGTTCTCCTGAGATTCGGATGACAATATGTAAACAACAAGCCCGTTTGAGATGATTTCGTCATCGCTGTGCTCTCCCAGCAGGTCTTCTGGAACGGTGACGATGGATGCGCACATGGGTTCAATGGATTTGACGAGACCCAGCGCCCGGATGTTCTCCATCTTGCATTCCTTCTGGAAAAGCACATGTGCTTTATAGCCTTTTTCCTCTCCGGTGAGCGCAGTTCCCCCGGTTGGGACGGTATCCGCGCACGGAGCTGCAGGGGTGGAAGGCTCAGGCTTTCTGCCGGTCAGCACCTCGTGAAAATCGCGAACCTGCTTGATAATGCCCGAAACGTCTCCGTCCGGCAGCCCGCCCATCTGTATTTTGGAGATCTCAGCTTTAATGATGTCCAGAGAGGAAAACACAAGGTCGCTGATCTTCTGATGATCCTCCCGGCGCGAGGAATGGCCGCGCAGGAAATCGAACAGGTCTTCAAGCGCATGTGATAAGCCTGCGATGCTGTCGAAGTTCATCATCGCGGATGAACCTTTTACCGTGTGCAGTATGCGAAAGATATCGGCGATATCTTCTGTGGTAAAGCCTGATTTTTTTTCGCATTCCAGCAACACCGACTCGAGCTTGTCGAGCAGCTGCATATTTTCAAATAAATAGACATCCAATAATGAATCGTTAGCCATACGGACCCCTTCCAATATACACAAGATACCATGTATGATAAATCACTTGCAGGTATGAGAAATCAGCTCAGGCTCTGCAGCGCGGCAAGTATGATGTCTTCCTTAAACGGTTTGACAATAAAGCCTTTTGCGCCTGTCAGAACGGCTTCGCGGACCATGCTTTCCTGACCCATAGCGGAAACCATGACCACGTTGGCTGCCGGATTGAGGGCAAGTATTTTCTTCAGACTCTCAAGGCCGTCCATTTCCGGCATTGTAATATCCATTGTGACGATATCGGGACTGAGCTCCTGATATTTTGCCAGTGCAACCTTGCCGTTTTCTGCCTCGCCCACAACCTCATAGTTATGCTTGCTTAGCATGTTCTTGATGGAGACGCGCATGAAAGCGGCGTCATCCACCACCAGTACTTTTTTCATCTGTCAGACCTCCTTATGTAAAGAACAGCGGATTCATTCCCCCTGCTGAATAGTCGATATATATCAATAAACCAAAATCCATCATATTAATCGCACAGATTTCGGCGAAACGGTACGAATCTGAAGCATATTGCTCTCGCAGCAGAATTCAATGGACCGTCCGCTGGTGCCGCCTAAGTCCTGAGAGGTGATGGGTATCCGCAGATCCTTCAGTACCTTCTGGCAGATTTCTGCGTTTCTTTTGCCGATTCCCATCACGTCGGAGTTGTAGGCATTGTTGAACATGTGCGCGCCGCCCGCCAGCTTGGCTTGAAGATTATGGCGCGCTGCGCCTGCCTGCGTGACCAATCGGATCATATCTTCAATAGCCGTATCCGCAAATTTGAACCTGTTTTCCGATGCGGATCCTGCCGGGGCGTTGGGCAGCATAATATGAACAAGCCCGCCCACCTTATGGATAGGATCGTAAAGCACTAAACCGACGCAGGAGCCAAGCCCCAGAGTCACCAGTTTATCGGGCGATCTGGAAATCACTTTTTCCGCGATGCCAATTGTATATATTGCCATTATGAAATTCCCATTTTTGCCATCAAAGTATTATATGAATCAATATCCGGAATCAGGAAAAAGTGGCCGTACAGGCTTTGCACCTTGTCCGAGAACTTGGTCTCCAAAAACAGAACGCGGTCTCCGTATTCACCGTAAGCCGCTGCCAGCAGGTTCATCACGGCGCCGGCCATATCCACCACCAGCTCGGGCACCGACGCGTCGATCCGAAGACCGGTCAGCGTGGATATCGCGGTAATGTATGATCCGATCAATATATTGGCGAGTTCCTTGAGCGCGGATATTTGCATCTCGCTGAACTCGGCGTTCTCATCCGGTGCGTCTGCCGGTTCGCCCAGCATCGTTTTGGTCAGCATGTAGGCATCCGCCTGGTCCAGCACCAGCAGTATGAAACCACTGACATCGTCGGTGATGCCCACCAGCAGCCCCGTTACCACATTTTCCGGTCCGCGCAGGATGGTGGTTATCTCATTGTACTGACAGAGCTGCGCACGCGGTACGTGAACGGTTATCTCGCGGTCCATCATCACCGAGAGGGCAGTGGCGGCATGGCTGGCGCCAATATTCTCCAGTTCCTGAAAAAAATCCAGCTGGGACTGATTCGTGCTGTTGATATCAAACATGATTTCTTCCTTTGCTTGGCTGCAGCCAAAATCTCATTAACTTATATCGGTTGTTTATCGGCGATACCTTAAGGGTTTTTTATTTGCGCCTGCGAATTTTGGCTCATTTGTCTAAAGGCAAAGCCTGCGGTTACCGATATTTATAATGGATCGCTATTTAAGGTATGCGGCGGTTAGGTTTTTACAGCGCCGAACTTGCGCTGAGGTGTGTTCAATTCTCAAAGGTCGGTTTATTCATTGAAAAATGCGTTTAAATATTATTAATATTTGAAAGCCGCAGGACGCGGCGGCGCTGACTATTTGCATGTACAAAAGGGGGAGCGGAAGATGAAAGTAACAGAAGGCGAGCTGTTTGGACAGCAGGAAGACACCCAGCACGGCCGGTACCTGACATTCTATCTGGATGAAGAGATTTACGGTATTGAGATCGAGTATGTGACGGAGATCATTGGCCTGCAACCGATTACCAAGGTGCCTGAAGTAGCGGCATACATAAAGGGTATCATCAACCTGCGCGGCAAGATCATCCCCGTGGTGGATATGCGGCTCAAGTTCGGGAAAGCGCCCATTGATTATAACGACAGGACTTGCATTATCGTGGTGGATACCGATAACATGACGGTCGGGCTGATTGTGGACAAGGTATCGGAGGTTATGACCATTGGTGAAGAGAATGTGGTTCCGCCTCCCAACTATAAAACGGGCATCAAAAACAAATACCTGCAAGGCATCGGAAAAGTGAGCGCAGACGTTATACTGCTGCTGGAATGCGCAATGCTGTTTGACGAAAGCGAGGAACAACAGATCCGGGAAACGGAATCTCTCTGAAACATTATACACTATTAATTGGCGGTGACATCCATGATACAGCTGAGCGACCATGATTTTAATTATTTGACCGGGTACTTGAGGGATCGGTTTGGAATTAACCTTGTTAAAAAACGAACGCTGATCGAAAGCCGGCTGAACAACTATCTGGTCAGCAACGGCTATAACAGCTATAAAACCTATATCGACTATGCCTTAAACGATAAGACGGGTGCGGAAGTCAGTCAGATGATCAATTTCCTGACGACAAACTACTCGTATTTTATGCGCGAATGGGATCATTTCAAGTATTTCAACGAATGGGTACTGCCCGAGATGGCGCGAGGCATCCGGGACAACGACCTGCGCACATGGAGCGCCGGCTGCTCGACGGGGCAGGAGCCATATACGCTGGCCATGCTCATCGGCGACTTTGCGTCGGAGCATTGCCTTGGCTGGGACGCCAAGGTGCTGGCGACAGACATCTCGATGAAAGCGCTGGATGCGGCCAGACAGGGCGTCTATGAGGACGACGCGCTCAAAAGCGTGCCGGCAAATTGGAAGCTGAATTACTTCACCAAGCTGCCCGAGGGAAAATGGGAAGTCAGCGATACGCTTAAAAAAGAAGTCATATTCCGGCGGCTGAACCTGATTGAAGGGGAATTTCCCTTCAGGAAACAGCTGCACGTCATATTCTGCCGCAACGTGATGATCTACTTTAATGAGGAAACCAAGACCAAACTGGTAGACAAGTTCAGCCGGGCGCTGGTGCCCGGGGGCTATTTGTTTATCGGGCAGTCTGAAACTATTGACCGTTCGGACGGAAAGTTCAAGCTGGTGATGCCCTCAGTGTATAAAAAGGTAATATCGTAATGATTAAAGATAAAAGAATTCGCGTAATGGTGGTGGACGATTCGCTGTTTATGCGGGAGTTTATCGCAGCGGAACTGTCTAAGGACCCGGGGCTGCTGGTGGTGGGCAAGGCTGCCGATGCGTTCGAGGCGGGCGATAAGATCATGGAATACAATCCGGATGTAATGACGCTGGACATTCAGATGCCCCGTATGAACGGCATAGAGTTTTTACGGAAACTGATGCCGCAGTATCCGCTGCCTGTCGTGGTGGTGAGCGCTATCAGCGGCAATGTCTTCGACGCGCTGAACGCCGGCGCGGTGGACTTCATCACCAAGACTGCGCTGAGGTCGGAAGCTGACAAACGGCAGTTTATAACCGAGCTGGTCGTCAAGATCAAGATCGCTTCCATCGCCAAGGTGGGACAGCATAAGAACGCAGAGGCGAGAAGCCAGATCGCAAAGAACACTGCCTCGAAGCAAAAAGCCAGCGGCTGTTTGATTGCCATCGGAGCGTCGACCGGCGGCACCGAAGCCACTGCCCAGATACTCAAAGACCTGGGCGGCGATCTGCCATGCATCACGATCGTGCAGCATATGCCGCCCGTGTTTACACGGCTTTATTCGGAGCGTCTGAATGAAACCTGCGCGATGGAGGTCAAGGAAGCGGTTAGCCGGGATGCGGTGGTACCGGGACGGGCGCTGATTGCCCCGGGCGGCCTGCACATGACTGTGGTGCAGCGTGAAAGCGGCATGTATGTGGAGTGCCGCGAAGGCGAGAAGGTAAACGGGCATTGCCCCTCGGTGGATGTGCTGTTTGAATCTGTCGCAAAGCTTAAAGACGTCCACATGCTGGGCGTTATACTGACGGGGATGGGCAGCGACGGTGCGAAGGGTTTGCTGGCAATGCGTAACGCGGGGGCCGAAACCATTGGACAGAACCAAAAGACGTGCATCGTTTACGGTATGCCGGCGGTAGCGCACAACATCGGTGCGGTGCAGTTTCAACTGCCGCTGATCGAGATATCGCGCCGCATCTTCGACTGGCACAACAGGGTGTGCCGCTGACAGCAAGGCCGCCGTCAGACAAATAGACACGAGTACAGTATAACGTCCGGTTCAGAAGGCCGGGCGTTTTTTGTGTGCAAAATTAAATATACCGGCTTGTCATGGTTATGATTACAGCCCGGGACCGTTGATCTCGCGAACAGAACCCCGTATGACCAGACGGGGTGGCAGGCTGACCTTCTGGCGAACGACAGGCGGCGTGCCGGCTAATATGCGTTCGACCAGTATGCCGGCAGCTATTTTCCCCATTTCTGCGGTGGGGCGGCTGATAACCGTCACCGCCGGGTTGCTGACGCGTGCCAGATCGTTGTCCTCAAAGCCGATCAGGGAGATGTCTTTGCCGATGCGCAGCTTCAGGTCGTGTACCGCCAGAATGGCACCGCGGCAGAGCTGTTCACCAGCGGCGAATATGGCGGTGGGCGGGTCGCTTAAGTTCATCAGCCTGAAAGCCGCTGCATAGCCGTCCTTTTCGGCCCAGCCGCCTGCACATACGTACTGCAGGTTGATTTTGGTTTGCCGGGCGCGCAGAGCCTGCTCAAAACCCCTGTAACGTTCCTGACCGGCGCTGAACGTCCGGTCGCCCGATATGATGGCGACTTTTGAGTGGCCCATATGCAGCAGATGATCGGTGGCCAGGTAAGCGCCTCTGAAATTGTCGATGGCAACACTGTCGCAGTCCGCATCATCTCCAACATGTTCGATGAAAACGCTGGGCTTGGAAAACGAGTAAAAATGAGAAAGGTCGGGCGAGCAGGGAACAGCGGCAATGGCATCTACGGAATGCCCCATTGTACTTTTAATAAAACGCTGTTCTTCGTCGCGGCTGCCGTTGGTGAGCACGACCATCGTAAAATAACCCTTTGCACGAGCCGTCTGTTCGATGCCTTCAAGTATGCCCGAATACAGCGGCGTTTGCAGGTCGGGCAGCAGCACAGCGATAATGCGCGTCTGCTTTTTGACGACCGATACGGCGGCATGGCTGGGAACGTAATGGAGCCGGCGGACGGTATCGGAGACCTTCTTGCGCATTTCGTTGCTGACGCGGTCCTGTCCGTTCATCACGCGGGAGACTGTGGATACCGAGACGCCCAGCGCCTTGGCGACATCCCTGATGGTGGCGGCTTTTTTCATATCCATATCCCCATAAAATAACATATTTTTCTCCATTATAAAGCGGCTCGTATGACGTGTCAAGAGAAAACGTTTCGACGACCGTTTTATACACGGTAAAAGTAGAAATGAAACAGGGAAACGATATTATAAATAGCAACTAAAATATAAAGTATAATTGCTTTAAATACGATACGATAGGTATCGTATCGGTTTTACAAAAATAGCTCATAGATTTGAACATTACCGGCATGATTCCAAAAAGCAAAAAATGATGAATATATAGAAACGGTTCTGCAATTTGCACACCGTTTCCGCAGCCGAAAAATACGCCAATATCCGAACTGGACATGTAAAAACAGGCGCTGAAAAGAAGAATTGTCGCTGTAAATGCGGGATTGTGGTAAAATGTCAGACAGGAACCGGAGACGCAGAACAAAAGGTTGAAGATTGAAGCGCTTTTGTGGCGTTTGCCGGATATGTAGCCACTATACCGAAGACAACAGGGGGAAGAGAAGATGGCATGGACTTGCAGCCGTGTACAGGCAATGGATATACTTTTACAGAACGTGAAGGCAGAGCATCTGGTGCGCCACGCGCTGACGGTGGAGGCGGTGATGCGCTATTATGCAGAGATGTACGGAGAGGACGTGGAGAAGTGGGGCGTCATCGGTCTGCTGCACGACATCGATTTTGAGAAGTATCCGGAGCAGCACTGCCACAAGGTGCGCGAGCTGCTGATCCCGCACGGCTTTCCGGAGGATTATATACACGCGATAGAAAGCCACGGTTATGGTCTGGTGAGCGATGTGGTGCCAGTGGAACGGATGGAGATGGTGCTGTTTGCCACCGACGAGCTGACGGGGCTGATTGCCGCGACGGCGCTGATGCGTCCCAGCCGCAGCATTCTTGATCTGGAACTGAGCTCGGTCAAAAAGAAGTGGAAGACTAAGGGCTTTGCGGCGGGCGTCAATCGCGACGTGGTGCTGCAGGGCGCGGCGATGCTGGCCATGGAGCTGGATGAGCTGATTACGCACACCATCAAGGGCATGCAGGCAGCTGCTGAAGATATCGGGTTGAAGGGCAAATTGTAAGCCGCTTAAATATCAAATACATTGTACCAGTGTGCAAACACAGTGTGCGTGACGACTTGGGGTATGAAGGAAAACCGCCCGGCTGCTCTTTAAAATCAAGTTCTTATATGAAAGATCGGTTGCAAGCCGGTCTTTTTTATTCGGCTTGGCATGCCTATTATGATGGTGTATTGATGAACATATGGTATACATTCGGAAAAATTATCCGTTCTTTTATTGAGAATATATTGACAAGTCATGAAATAAGAATATAATAATAATAAGAATCATTATTAATAAATGGCGGCAATCAATATGAGACGGAACAGTTTTCAGCGGCAGCTGGTGATGGATGCTCTTAAAGTAGTGGATCATCCCACTGCACAGGACGTGTACGCCGAAATTTGCAAAGCATACCCGAGGATGAGTCTGGGTACGGTTTACCGAAACCTGCACCAGATGTCGGAAGACGGCGTGTTGCGGCGGCTGAACTTCCCGGATTCACCCGACCGATTTGATATCCATCTGGAGCCGCATCAGCATATTCACTGCATGCGCTGTGGCAGCTACTATAATATTGATGAAGCCAGTCTGGGAGACATCGACCGCAGCGTGGAAAAAGCCACGGGGTTTGCGGTGGAAGGACACCGCATTCTTTTCAACGGCATCTGCCCTGTTTGCAGGGATGATGAAAATAAAACATAGAAGGAGGATACGAAGTGGAAAAAGTAAGCAAGTGCCCGGTGACGGGAATGACAGGCAAGCGCGCTGTCGCGGGTGGCGGCACCTCGAACAAGGACTGGTGGCCCAACCAGCTGAATCTCAAGATACTGCATCAACATTCAACCCTGAGTAATCCGATGGATCCGGATTTTAACTACGCCGAAGAATTTAATAAGCTCGATCTTAAAGCTGTAAAAGAAGACTTATATACGCTGATGACCGATTCTCAGGACTGGTGGCCTGCCGACTGGGGTCATTACGGGCCGCTGTTCATCCGCATGGCTTGGCACAGCGCGGGCACCTATCGCCTGGGCGACGGACGCGGCGGCGCGGGCAGTGGCTCGCAGCGCTTCGCTCCGCTCAACAGCTGGCCGGATAATGTGAACCTTGACAAGGCGCGGCGGCTGCTCTGGCCCATCAAGCAGAAATACGGCAAGAAGATATCTTGGGCGGACCTGATGATACTCGCGGGCAACTGCGCGCTTGAGTCCATGGGCTTTAAGACATTCGGCTTCGGCGGCGGGCGCGAGGATGTCTGGGAGCCGGAGGAGGACATCTACTGGGGCTCTGAAGGCAAGTGGCTGGCCGACGAGCGTTACAGCGGCGAGCGTGATCTCGAAAATCCGCTGGCTGCCGTGCAGATGGGCCTCATCTATGTGAACCCGGAAGGCCCCAACGGCAATCCGGACCCGGTGGCCTCGGGGCGTGACGTGCGGGATACATTTGCGCGCATGGCGATGAACGATGAGGAGACCGTCGCGCTGGTGGCGGGCGGGCACACGTTTGGAAAGTGCCACGGCGCGGGCGATGCGGCGCTGGTGGGGCCTGAGCCGGAAGCCGCCCCTATCGAGCAGATGGGCCTTGGCTGGAAGAGCCGCTTCGGCAGCGGCAAGGGCGGCGATGCCATAGGCAGCGGCATCGAGGGTGCGTGGAAGCCCAATCCGACCAAGTGGGACATGGGGTATCTCAAGGTGCTGTTCAAATACGAATGGGAGTTGGTGAAGAGCCCGGCGGGTGCGCACCAGTGGCTGGCCAAGGATGTCGAGGAAGAGGACATGGTGGCGGACGCGCACAACCCGAAGAAGAAGCTGCGCCCCATGATGACCACGGCGGACCTCTCGCTGCGCTACGACCCGATATACGCGCCTATCGCGCGGGACTATCTGGAGCATCCGGACAAATTTGAGGATGCCTTCGCCCGCGCATGGTTTAAGCTGACGCACCGCGACATGGGGCCGCGCGCAAGATATCTGGGAGCAGAGGTGCCGTTGGAAGAGCTGATCTGGCAAGATCCGGTGCCCGTGGTGGATCATGAGCTGATTGACGGGCAGGATATCGCAGACCTCGAGGCGAAGATTCTCGCATCGGGCCTCTCGATATCGGAGCTGGTGAAAACGGCATGGGCTTCGGCCTCCTCTTACCGCGGCTCGGATATGCGCGGCGGCGCGAACGGTGCGCGCGTGCGGCTGGCCCCGCAGAAGGACTGGGATGTCAATGAGCCGGTGCAGCTGGCAAAGGTGCTCGGGGTGCTGGAGAAGATACAGACGGAGTTCAACGGTGCACAGACGGGCGGCGGCAAGAAGGTATCGCTGGCTGATCTGATCGTGCTGGGTGGCGCGGCAGCCATCGAGCAGGCGGCAAAGAATGCAGGAATTGATGTGGTTGTGCCGTTCCTGCCGGGCCGCACCGACGCATCGCAGGAACAGACGGATGCGCAGTCGTTCGCGGTGATGGAGCCCAAGGCGGATGGTTTCCGTAACTTCCAGAAGGCCAAATACACCGTGCCTGCGGAGGAGATGCTCATTGACCGCGCGCAGCTGCTGACGCTGACCGCCCCTGAAATGACGGCGTTGATCGGCGGACTGCGTGTGCTGGGAGCCAATTATGGGCAGACTAAGCATGGCGTGTTCACCGACAGACCCGGAGCACTCACCAACGACTTCTTTGTGAACTTGCTCGACATGGGCACGGAGTGGAAGCCGTCTGCGGACGATAAGGACGTATTCGAAGGCCGCGACCGCAAGACTGGCGTGCTCAAATGGACTGCGACACGTGTGGATCTGGTATTCGGCTCCAATTCTCAGCTGCGTGCGCTGGCGGAGGTCTACGGTGAAGGCGACGCGCAGGAGAAATTTGTGCAGGACTTCATCGCGGCCTGGAACAAGATCGTGAACGCGGATCGTTTTGATATCGTCTGAACGTAAAGCAGGGCGGCGGATGCACGGCAAAGCATCCGCCGCCTAAAAGGGACATTGTATGAATTATGAAGGCTTACTGATCGGTGTGGGCGCGTTCGTGATCATCGGGGCGCTGCATCCGGTCGTCATCAAAGCGGAATACCATTTCGGCAAGCGCGTGTGGCCGGCCTTTTTGGCGGTTGGTCTTGCGTGTTGTGCCGCGTCGCTGTGGCTGCCTGGTGTTGTGCTGCCCGCGCTGGCGGCGGTACTGGGCTGCTCGCTGCTGTGGAGCATACGGGAGCTGCACGAGCAGGAGGAGCGCGTGAAGAAGGGCTGGTTCCCCGAAAACCCGCGTCGGAAAGGCGTGGCTGATAAAGAAACGGAAGAGCAGACATGAAGCGATATATACTGATTGCATGCGGAGGTCTGTTGCTGGCACTGGCCGCTGTGGGGGTCGTGATACCGGTGCTGCCCACGACGCCTTTCGTGCTGCTGGCGGCAGGGTGCTTTTCCGCCAGTTCACCGAAAGCTTATCAGATGCTGCTGCGCAGCCGCTTCTTCGGGCCGTACATCGAGCATTACCGAAACGGTGGGGGTGTCACCAAAGCAGCCAAGATGCGCGGCATCATATTGCTGTGGGTGCTGCTCGGTGTTTCCGCTGTATTCGTGGAAAAGCCTTGGATATATCTGCTGCTGGGGGTGGTGGGCGCGGGCGTTACGCTGCACCTGCTGCTGATCAAGACGAGACCATCCGGGTCACGCGATGCGTGCGTCCAAAAGGCAGATGCCCGTGTGGAAGAATGATAAACGGCAATCTTTTCTGGCGCAGCAGCTGCGCCTTTTTTGTTCCGTAAAAAGCATGGTGAATGCGTAAAGGAATTTCGCGAAAAGCGGCGAATTAGACCCTCATAAGGGGGATATGTCTATGAAACCATGGGTTCAAAAACACAGGCTTTTCATCTTTTTTGTATTGGCTTTCCTCTGGTCGTGGGGCTGGTGGTCGGGGCTGATATTCTCAACCGCGAGTGACGCGGTTTTGAGCGGAAATATGCCGCCATCATTCATCATTTTTGCAATTATGGGAGGCTTCGGCCCCAGCATAGCCGGTATCGCCACGGCGCTGCTCGCAGGCGGCAGAAGGGAAGCGGGCGCACTGCTGTCCGGCATCAAAAAGAGCCGGTTCGGGGCCGGCTGGTACGCAGCGTCGATACTGACCGTGCCGCTGCTGACGTTGGCGCAGGCGGGGCTGCAGGCCTTGACCGGCAGAAGCGTCATGTTCAATGTACCGGGCATGATGATGGTGATGGGATTCGTCTGGCCGGTTTTCTCCAGCTTCGGCGAAGAAATCGGCTGGAGGGGATACGCTCTTCCGGCCATGCAGAAACGCTTCGGTATACTGCCCGCCAGCCTGCTGCTGGGGCTGGTATGGGGGGTATGGCACCTGCCGTCCGACTATATGGCATACAGCTCGTACGGATGGCTGTTTATACCCATTTTTCTGCTGCTGGGGCCGGTCAACCTGACGGCGCACAGCGTCATTATGACGTTTATCTACAACCGCACCAAAGGCAGTGTGCTTGCCATGATACTGTATCATTATACTATTACGATGACGGGCATACTCACGCCGTCGTTTTCGTTCAATGGCATGGCGGATGATATCGCCAAAACAGCGGTATCCGTCGCTGTTATATGCGCGGCGGCGGCCGCCGTCGCTGTGTTCTCGAAAACGATGAGGGGCGGTCTGCCCGAATCGGCAGACGCAGAGCGGAGCAGCTGACACGGTATAATGAAATGGCGCAGCAGCGCCTTTTTTCTTGCAGCGGAAATGCGGTCGGCGGGTAAGTATAGATTCATCGGCAAAGGTAAACAATCGTATAAATAAAAGTTCTGGTGAGCTATGGTAAGAGAGGATTTCAAGCCATTAGTATAGAAAAATATTTCGGAAAAAAGATGTCATTTTGGGGAACTATTTGGTTTCTGTGACGTCTAAATTAGGATAAAAATTGCACTTCACTGTGTGGGAAAGGACACGTCATTGGAACTGCTGAAGATTGAAGGCCTGACAAAGGTCATTAAGAACAAAAAAATACTGGACGAAATCTCTTTGACGGTCAACTCGGGCGAGATCGTGGGCTTTTTGGGGCCTAACGGTGCCGGAAAGACGACGACTATTAAATCCGTGATGGGGCTGTTCTCCGTCACCGCCGGCAAGATCAACATCTGCGGCCATAATATTGTGACGGATTTTGAAAATGCAATGCGCAACGTGGGCGGCATTGTGGAGAACCCGGACCTTTATAAGAGGATGACGGGACGGCAGAACCTTGAATATTTTGCGGCGCTGCACGAGGGCATTAAAAAGGAGCACATAGACGAGGTGGTCGGCTTGGTCAAGATGTCTCAACGCATCAATGACAAGGTCAAAACCTATTCGCTGGGTATGCGCCAGCGCGTGGGCATCGCGCAGGCCCTACTGCACCGGCCGCGTCTGCTGGTGCTGGATGAACCGACCAACGGCCTTGACCCTATCGGCATCAAGGAGCTGCGCGACCTTTTGAAGTACCTTTCCAAGAACGCTGAGGTGGGCGTATTCGTGTCCAGCCACCTGCTTGCGGAGATGGAGCTGATGTGCGACCGCATTTACATCATCGACAACGGCGTGATCATCGGCGAGAAGACAATCGATCAGGTGCAGGAAGCGACCGACGAGGATATCTACAGCTACGCGTTTGCCACCGGCGACAACGACAGGGTTTACGAATATTTCAAGAGCCTGGATGCCAACTGCGACCGCGAGAACGGCAACGTGACCGTGGTGATGAAGCGCGACCAGATACCCGAAATTATACGCGCGCTGGTGAAGATGGACATCGACATATACGCGGTGAACCGTTCTCACCGCACGCTGGAGCAGGACTTCATTTCGATGACGACCGGCACCAAGACGCAAATCAGATAACCGGATATCGCAATAACGGAGAAAGGACAAAGACAATGGGATTCTTAAGACAGATAGGTACTGAATTCAAAAATATACTTCGGGTTAAGTTCCTGCTGATATTCGGCATACTGATACTGGCTGTCAGCATCGCGGCCCCGGTCATCTCTGCACTGTCGGCTAACGCTGAGGACAATATGGGCGGCGGGCCGATCATTTACTCCAGCCGGTCTTATGCAATGGAGTATGCGTACAAGGATATGTATTATCCCGGCGGCGAGGGAAACCCCATCACAGTGAACGGTGTGACCATCACGCCGGACAACCCGTATTACTGGAACATACAGGAAATGCAGCGGCAGCAGACGGAAGTGGACGCGACGTGGTTCACCACGCCCGGCGCGCTGGATATCTGGCTGCGGGTGGTGGACGTGCAGCTCAACTACTTCGTGGAGCTGGCGAGCTATATCACCTCATACGAGGATTATCGCGTGGACCTTGGGTGGAACCAGCAGCCGCTGTTTGATAAGTTCATCTATGAGAACATCGATCATGAAGACCCTGCGGAGTTGAAGGAAGCGATGCAGATGTTCGTGTATATGGAGGATGAAGCGTACAACAAGAAGTATGTGAACATCACACCGGAAGAGCGTCTGGCTGCGCTGGACGAGGCGGAAAGCGATATTCAAGCGCTGTTTGACGTTGTGAAGAACGACAATTTCCCCAAGTATATCGATTTGAAGATACAGCAGGAAAACGACAACATCAAGAGCATGGAGGAGCAGATCGAGATTCTGGAGCAGGATATTGCCGAACACCCGGATCAGGAAGAAAACTTAGGCCGCCAGATTGAGGATATCAAAAAGCAGATCCAGCTGGTGAAGGATAACAACATCCCGATACTGGAGTACCGGCTGGCTCACGACATCAGGCCGATGGCAAACGTGTGGCAGAACACCGCGCTGGACGACATCACCAACAACCGCAACAACATCATGTATACGACCAAGATGACGGAGGAAGAATTCAATCAGGACCCGTACCTCGCTAGGCAGTACGGTACGTATGCCCGCTATTCCGCGGCCATTGACGCGCAGATTGCCAAGTACAACAACGACATCATCATCGCACAGAGCTGTCTGGATGCGGAGCAGCCCGATATGAAATACGTGCCGACGGGTGCGCGCAGCATCACGGTGCAGTTCCTGGTTTATTCCATACTGGTGGCGCTGTTCGGCATACTGGTGGGCGGCTGGCTGATGGCCAGCGAGTTCCAGATGGGTACCATCCGCCTGCTGATGATCCGTCCCAAAACGCGTATAAAAATACTGATGTCCAAATTCGTTGCGGGGCTGCTGCTGTGTCTCGTCATGTATGTGGCGGGCATCGTGCTCAACATCGTGGCCAACGGCATCTGCTTTGGGTTTGGCGACTTTGCGTTCCCCAACTTCACGGTGACGGGCGCAGTTGGCTTCTTTGGCTACTATATACCCAAGTTCTTTGCGTGCATCGTGACCATCGTGTTCGCGTACTGTGTGGCGTATATGCTGTCCGTGCTGGTGAAGAACATCGCGGTGTCCATCGCTGTGCCCATCGTATGCTTCGTGGCCAGCGTGATTGGCATGACCGTGCTGGCTTACACCACCATGGCAGACTGGCTGGCCTGGACACCCATCCCTTACTTACAGATATCCGATTTCTTCCGTCCGCAGACTGGCTGGATGATGACGCCGGTGCAGACGATGATACAAAATGGCGTGCCGATCAGCCTGACCTATGGTATAATCATGCTGCTGGCGCTGTCCGCAGTCTGCGTGGTCGTGTCCATGCTGGTGTTTAAGAAAAAGGATATCACGCACTAGAGAGGAATCCGTAATGGACGATAACAACAACAACTTTTTGAGCGGATATAATAAGCGCGATGACGAGACGCCATCCGATAAATTGAACCTCCCCGGGCCGGACGCACCCAGGGAGGTTTCCGTCAAAAGCGTCAAAACCGTAAAAGACGCTGATATTAATGCCGGGTTCAAATATGAGCAGAAGAGCGGTTTCAAGCCGCCGGAAAGGAAGGAGAACCGCACACCGCCCACAGGAGGCAGCAATAAAAAGCTGATCATCGCCATCGCGGCGGGCGCGGGCGCGCTGCTGCTGATCGTGCTGATACTGATACTGGTGCTGTCGGGCGGCATCAAGGTGATCGACCTTGTGGGGCGTTCGCTGACAGAAGCGCAGCTGTGGGCCGGCCAGAACGAGTTGAACCTGCAGACGGAGGAGGTCTACAGCGACCAGGTGAAGGCGGGCGTGATTATCTCGCAGGAGACGGCTGCGGATTCCAAGGTGAAGAAGGGCGACTTTGTGTATGTCACCGTTTCGCTGGGGCCGGACCTGTCTGTGGCACTGCCGCTGCCCAATCTGCTGGATATGACCAAGGACGAGGTGGACGCGTGGGCGGCAGAAAACTTTATGACCAAGGTGCGCGTGACCACCGAGTTCAATGCCACGGTGCCGGCGGGCAAAGTCATCCGCTACGAGATCAACGACAGCACCGTGGTGGGCGACGAGGTACGCCGCGACACGCCGATATACGTCATCGTGTCCAAGGGCATCGACACCACCGTGGAGCAGATCGAAGTCCCCGACTTCAAGACAATGACGCTGTCGGAATGCTACGTATTCGCCAACGACAACGGCATTGTGCTTGTGGTGGAGCACAAGTACGACGATTATGTGCCCGATGGCTCCATCATCTCGCAGAGCGTGAAGGCAAAGGAGAAGGTGCCCGAGGGTACGGAGATCAAGCTGGTGGCCTCCAAGGGCAAGATGATCGAAATCCCCGACTTTTCGGACTACACCAAGGAGCTGGCAACGTCCGTCGCGACGGAGCTGGGCATACCGGTGACTATTATTGAGAAGTATTCCGGTTCGTCAGCGGGACGGCTCATATCGCAAAGCATTGATGCCGGCACGGTATACGAGAAGGGAGACTATCTGGAGCTGACCTACTCACTGGGCAACAAGATCGTGGTGCCCTCGTTTGTGGGACAGACGCGGGACGCCATTGAAAGCTGGGCGCTGGAACTCAACGAGCAGGGTGCGCGCATTGTGATTGAGGCGACAACAACCAACAGCAGTTCAGCCGCAGGTACGATTATCTATCAAACCCCAGCCAACACATCAGTTGGCGTGCGTAAAACGATTTGTATTACGGTGTCTAAGGGCAAGGTAGTGTATATGCCTGACTTCATATCGGGCGCTTATTCTAATAATTATAGTTTGGCTATTACGCGAGAACAGGCAATCGAAATATGTGAGGAATTAAAGCTGGTGCCGGTTTTCAAGGAAAAGAGCAAAGGCGGCGTGCTGCCCGGCGCAATCTGGTCCCAGAGCATCAATCCCGGTGAGGAGGTCAAGGAAGGCTCCACAATCACCCTCATATTTGATACAATTCAAATGCATGAAGTCGAAAATTTTATTGGAAAAGAAGAGACCTTCGCAGATAACTATTTGGATAAACTCAATATAGTCTTTGCAATGGCTGAACAGCATGATGATGATTATGCTGAAGATATAATTGTCGCGCAGTCTATCAATGTTGGCACTGTCGTGACACGGGGCACCACCATCACGCTCTACCTGAATCCTCCGGCCTGATACCGGTTGTCCACTAACAGACTGATTCCAAGGCTCACCGCACGGTGGGTCTTTTTTTATGCCTCAATTCTGAACCGGAGAATTTGCGACATAATTCGATTCGACAGAACCTCCACTGGAAAACCAAAAGCACCCATCGTTTTGCCTTTTCTCCAATGGAAGGCGAAGTTCACGTGGACTATGATATGACTGTACAAGCGGGGCAGGTGGTGGCAGTCTGACCCACGGCGAAAACAGCGGCGGCAAAACGCGGCGGTTCGCTGTGCTTTTTTTCTGCGCAAGAACCAAAAGACCCTGTAATCATGCGACGGACAGGGAGGGATGGAGATGAGACGGCTGTTACTTCTGGTGACAGTATGCATTGTTATCGCTTGCCTGTCCCTCTATATCATTGACTTCAGTCCTCATCGGGACGTCACGCTGGGCCAGCAACAGGACTTGGCGGATGACGAACAAGCCGCAACGTATAACGCTGCGAGCTTGATGGAGCCGAAAACCGCGCACGCTCAGGTGCCCGAAACGACGGCTGCAGCACCGCAGCCAACCTCTGCGGCTCAGAGTACCGCGCCGCAGGCCACACTCGTGCCCAGCGCATCTCCGGAACCAGCGAAAAAGTGGACGCTGGTGTGGGCGGACGAGTTCGACAAGCCGTCGCTCAACATGGAATTCTGGACGAAAGTGGAGCGCCGGGATAATTTCAATGAGGAGCTGCAGTATTATACACCAGCTAACGCATACGTAAAGGACGGTATGCTGTATCTGGAAGCGCGCGACGAGGAGAGGGACGGCAAGCGGTACACCTCCGGATCGGTGGAAACGACAGACAAGCTGGATTTCCACTTCGGGCGGTTCGAAGCGCGAATGAGCCTCCCGGTGGGTAAGGGGATGTTCCCGGCGTTCTGGCTGCTGGCTTATGAAGACAGCTTTGAGATCGATGTGCTGGAAATGATCGGCAGCGAACCGCATCTGGTTTACGGCGTTAACCATTACATGAAAAAGGGACAGTTGTATAAGAACGTGGGGATGACCACGGTGGACGATTCCGAGGCCTTCCATGTCTATGCCGTGGAGTGGTATGAGAAGTCGCTGAAGTGGTATGTAGACGACGAACTGTATTACACCACCAAATGCGGTGTGCCGGACGAGAAGATGTATCTGATACTGACGCTGGCCGTGGGCGGCGTGTGGCCGGGAGACCCCAACAGAAAGACGGTGTTCCCAAGCTGCCTGGCTGTGGATTACGTAAGGTATTACATGCCGTCCGGGACGGCTGAAATAGGGGAGCCAGATGATAGCTATTGAAATGCTGATATTGCTGAGCACCATATTACCGCTGTTCCACCTTCTCAACGCACTGTTCGGACGGCGGCGGAAGATGAAGCCCGTGATTAGTCCGGAACGCAGAATCAGCATATTGGTGCCTTGCTTCAACGAAGAGGATACGGTAAGGACATCCATATCCGGCTTGCTGAGATCGGACTACAACAACTTTGATGCGATATACATTAACGACGGCTCCTTCGACAGTACGATGCAGCAGCTGGATGACATGCTGAACCTTTGTCCGCTCCCCGATGCGCCGGGGGTGACGGCGGCCTATCGTTCCGCCAAATACGAAAACTTCTACGTGCTAAACCAGCAGAACGGCGGCAAGAGTGCGGCGCTCAACGCCGGTATAGCGTTCGCCGGTTCAGATATTGTGGTGACGCTGGATGCGGACAGCGTATTGCAAAGGGATGCGCTCAAAATCATCAGTCACGCGTTCGACGATGAAAACGTGGCGGCCGCAGGCGGCGCGATCCATATCATGCAGGGCTATGCGCCCCGGTCCGTATTCCGCCGCCTGGGGCGGACGCGCGCGGTGATCGTGGCGCTGCAGATGCTGGAATATCTGAAGGGCTTTTATATCTACAAGCTGTCGCTGGCCAAACAGAACGCGACAGCCATCATTTCGGGTGCATTCGGCGCTTTTAGGAAGCAGGCGCTGCTGGACGCGGGCGGTTTCCGCCGCACACTGGGTGAGGACATCGATATCACCATCAGCATACAAAAGCATATACACCGAACGAAAAAGAAGATACTCTATTTGCCCGAGGCGCTGTGCTGCACGCAATGTCCGGAGAACTGGGATGATCTCAAAAAGCAGCGCATTCGCTGGCAGAAGGGCTTTATCGACTGTGCGGTGCATCACCGGCGTTTTCTGCTCAGGACGGTGCTGTTCAAGAGCCTGAGCTTTCACTTTGTGGTGGAGGCGCTGGCCGTGGGTCATCTGTCGTGCCTGTTCACGCTGGTGACGCTTACACTGATGCCGCTGCTGGCGCTGACAGAGCCGGCGTCTCTGCAGACCTTTCTGCTCTACTATGCGATCTGTACCGGCCTCAGTCTGGTTAGTGCGCTGGCGGCGCTGGCGGTATCCGTGCGGTATCACCGGTATCCCGGCCATGTATGGGGCTGGTTGCTGGCGGCGATGCTGCTGGACATCGTGTTCTACCGATATTTTACGCTTCTTATGTATCTGGGCGGTACGGTTTCCTACTTCTGGAGCCGCCGCAGCGCCCAAATTTGGGGCCGGGTGGCGCGCAGCCGGCAGCCGTACTACGCGCCGCACACTTAAACTCAGGTGGATAAATGGACAAGTCTCTGATCAAGCTCTTTGTTTTTATCGCCGTGGCAGCGGTACTGCTCGTGCTGCTCGCGCCTGTTGCGCTGGGGCACACATCCACGTGGGCGGAGGATACATGGACGCATGTCCGGTTGGCCGCTTCGAACCGCATTATGTCCGTTCCGCAGGAGGCGGATCAAAAAGGGCATGTTGTTTTCGTGATGGACGATGGGTGGGAGACTCAGTACACGGCTGCGTATCCGCTATTTAAAGAATACGGCTATACGGCTTGCATTGCGGTGATCCCCGCCGCGGTGGGCTCGGACAGATACATGTCTTATAAGCAGCTGGCCGACCTCTATCTGGATGGCTGGGATATGCTGAACCACACCTATAACCATTTCAACCTGGCCGGGCTTTCAGAAGAGACGCAGCTCGAACAGATGGACGGTACGCGGGCGTGGCTCAGGAACAAAGGGCTCAGCAGCGGGTCGGACATTGTGGTCTATCCGGGCGGAGCCTTTAACCAGACCACGCTGGACGTAATCAAAAGGGAAGGCTTTGCCGCAGGCCGCAGCTTAAAGAGCTTATGGCTTGCCAAGAGCGGCAGCTCGCTGGAGGATGCCGAAGTGTGTAACCTGATCAGCGGCATGTCCTTTGATACTGTCAAAGCAGCGGCGGACAAGGCCATGAACAACCGCAGCACAGTGATATTCATGCTGCACAAGGTGGAACCGGTCACGGACGGTACGCACATGCAGATTGAAGCGGAATTCTTGGAACAGACACTGGGATATATCAAAGACAACGACGGCAAGCTGGAGGTGGTGACGATGACGCAGCTATTGTCGTTGATATCACAAAACGGAGAAATATAATTCAAATCGGTATGCAGAATAGGGCGGCTCCGTCCGATATATATATTAGAAGGGGTCTCGTGAAATGCGGGGCTCCGGTTTTGGTTGACGGAGGATGTCTTGCATCATCAGCATTATGATTTGAACCACGTCGAAGCAGGACGGGTGGTGGAAGTGGCGCTGGACAGCGCTGCGAATGTGCGCATCATGGATCATGCCAGCTATCTGGACTTCAAGGCCGGACGGCGGCATGGCTTTTTAGGCGGCTTTGTATCGGAGTCGCCTTTTCGTGTGCCGATACCGGCGGGCGGTCACTGGCATGTGGTGCTGGACCTGGGGGGACAGCCCGGACGGCTGAGGTCGGGCGTGCGCATTCTGCCGGGACAGCTTGTGCCAGTTAAAGCGTCAACGCTGACGGCGGTGCCTTCTTTGTTTCTGGGCCGCCGCGGAGACAGCCGGGCGCTGGATGTGTTCATCGTACACGTACCGGAGGATAAAGCGCTGGTACGAACATTCGCGTTTGCGCTCAGAAAGAAAGGCCTTAAGGTGGCCTACGACGATTTTGAAATCACCCCGGGTGACAACCTGTACCAGAAGGTGAATGGCGGCATAGACAGCTGTAACTTTGGTATCGTGATAATATCCCGTTCATTTGTGAAGCAGGGTTGGGTGGAAGGCGGCATCGCCCAGCTGGCAGTGAAATCTTTTTCCGGAAAGCAGGTGTTGCTGCCGCTCTGGCACGACATCATGCGGGGGGAAGCGCTGGAATTCTGCGCAGCGGTCACGGATCTCGAATCCCGCAACACTGCTGTGAACACGTTTGACGAGATAGCCGAAGAGATAGCGCTATTTTTAAGAAATTGACAAAATTAAAAAGGAAGCGGCGTTGAGCAGCTTCCTTCTTCCATTCTATTGGGCTTCTACGAACGTTGAACAGCTTGTGCCCTCACTGGAATGGGCGTGTCCGTCACCCATGGCGTTCACTTCCAGCTTATGGGCGTAGCACATGTGCCCCTTGTTATACTGACAGTTCTCCACACCGCATCTCACGCGAATTTTCGGCGCATCCATTTTATCCGCTCACCACCTTTCAGTATCTTATCTCTATTTTTCCCGAATACAGCCGCGTTATTGAGGCAGATGCGATAATGGAAATATTGACAAAAAAAGATGGGGGAAATTACATTCCCGCCATCGCAGTGTCTTTTTTATGCTTCGACGATTTGCTGCTGCTTTTTCAATGTGCGTATCTTTTTGCCGAGGTTCAATACCATGATTAAAAAACCGGTGCCCAGTGCCAGCAACAGCCCGCCCAGCACGATGTTCGTGGAGGAAATGGCCTCCTTAACGCCGATTGCGATATTCATCAACCCGACAGCGTATTCAAGCACTGTGAATGCGACCCAGAAGGCCCGCACCAACTTGTAGTGGCGTATCTTTGAATCGATATCGGAGTACAGCTCAAATGGGCCGTCGGCGGCGCGCTTGCGGAAATACACCCAGCGCAGGTAGGTGGCAACGCATTCCGCGCCTGTACCCTCCACAAACTCGATGTATTTGCGGCTCTCCGGATTCGATGCCAGGTTTTTCAGCAGCTGTATGCGGAAAGTGTATTCACCCGGCTGTGAGTCCTCAAATACGTAGCGTATCCAGCTGTAGTCTATGAGCGCCAAACCTTTCGCGCTCAGTCCATTGAGCCACTTCTCCTCTTTTTCATAATTCCAGTAAGCTTTGTAAATGATATGCTTCATTTCGGTGAACCTCCCATGATCTGCTGTCCGTTTTGCAGCAGCTCGCCCAGCCGCTGTATCTCCGCCTCCACCGCGTCGCGGCCCCCGGTTGTGATAACATATTCCTTCTTGCGTTCGTCCCGCTGCTGTGAACAGGGTGTTATCCAACCCTTTTCCACCAGCGTGTTTATTGCGCCGTACAACGTGCCCGCGCCCAGCGAAACCCGCCCGCTGCTCAGCTGCTTCACATTCTGCATGATGCCGTAACCATGCATCGGCTCGATCAGCGACAGCAGTATATAGTAAACCGCTTCCGTTAATGCGCTCTGACCTTCTGCCATTTGGCACCTCCTTTATATTACGATAGGCGATATATCGGTTGACGTAATAAATTATATCGGCAGACGATATAGTTGTCAACAGGCAGTTTGACTTTTTTTATACCAAATGAGAATATGACAAAAGGAACCACCGCAAAAACGGTCAAGAAATATTTCACTCCGGTATGTATGATGGGGGCATAGGAGGTGATTCGTGTGGAGCATTGGCAAAAGGTGATGGCGGTGGCGCATATGCAGGATTATATCGAAGCGAACCTGGGAGAACCCATTACGCTGGCTAAGCTGGCCGGAAAGGCGGGATACTCCCCGTGGCACGCGGCGCGGATATTCAAGGAACTGACCGGGCATACACCCTTCGACTATGTACGGACGATGCGGCTGACAAAAGCGGCTGAGCGGCTGAGAGAAGGCGGCATAAAGGTCGTCGATGTCGCTTTTGACTTCGTATTCGATTCGCACGAGGGGTTCACGCGCGCGTTTACCCGGCAGTTCGGTATGCCGCCCAAGCGCTTCGCTCAGCAACGCCCGCCGCTTGAGAGCTTTCTGCCCGCGCAGGCCCGCGACTATTACCTCACATTACAGAGAGGAGAGAAGACGATGGCAAATTTGAACACAGTGTTTGTGCAGGTGGTCGAGAGACCGGAGAGAAAGCTGATCTTGAAACGCGGAAAAAAGGCGACGAACTACTTTGAGTACTGCGAGGAGGCAGGCTGCGAGGTATGGGATGTGCTGACGGGCATTCGCGAGGCGTTGTATGAGCCCATCGGCATGTGGCTGCCCGAGAAGCTGATCGCGCCGGGCACATCGGAATACGCGCAGGGCGTTGAGGTGGCGGCGGATTACGCGGGGCCGGTGCCGGAAGGGTACGAGATCATCAGCTTGCCCGCCTGTAAAATGATGGTGTTCCAGGGGCCGCCGTTCGACGATGAGAAGTTCGAGACCGCGATCGGCGATATATGGGAACTGATGAAGGCTTACGACCCCAAGCTGTACGGCTTTGAGTGGGCGGACCAAGACAGCCCGAACTTTCAGCTGGCTCCGATGGGTTATCGCGGTTACATTGAAGCAAGGCCGGTGCGTGCGCTGTAACACATGCGAACCGAAAGTGAGCAAGAGGCCGGTATGCGCTGGCCTTTTGCATCCGATTAATAATGCGGCGTATGGATAAACCGACTTGCTGTGCATCTAAATTCCGTTGAAATACAAGCCTTTTCTGATATAATGAGAAAATATCGCTTATAAGGAATAGCGGAACAGGAAAGGGCTAGATGGATTTTTACAGTAACGATAGGAAGACCAGAAAGATTGCCGTGGTTGGCTGCGGGCGCTGGGGAAGCTTTATCGCGTGGTATCTCGACAGACTGGGGCACGCGGTATCGCTGTATGGACGGGAAAGCTCCGCCAATATGAAGCAGCTTACACAGACGAGGTGCAACGCGCATCTGACACTGCCGGAATCCGTCAAGCTGACCTGTGACATCAACTGTGTGAAGGACGCGGAAATCGTTATCGTTTCTGTGGGGGTGCAGAAGCTTCAGGAAGTATCCGGGCAGTTGGGAAGTGTCGGTCTGACTGATAAAATCGTTATACTCTGTATGAAAGGGATAGAAATATCAACCGGAAAACGCCCCACTCAGATAATTGAGGCTGCAATAGATACCAGCAACAAAACGGCTGTCTGGCTGGGGCCGGGTCATGTTCAAGAATTTTGCCGCGGTGTTCCCAACTGCATGGTGATTGACAGCAGTGACGACGCCACAAAGGATATAATAATCGGCGCGTTTACCAGCAAACTGATCAGGTTCTATTACGGAAACGATCTGGTGGGTAACGAGATAGGGGCAGCTGCCAAGAACGTAATCGGCATTGCCGCAGGGATGCTAGATGGGTTGGGTATATCGTCGCTGAAGGGTGCTCTGATGGCCAGGGGCACAAGGGAGATTGGGCGGCTGATTCAAGCGGCGGGAGGTAATGAGAACTCGGTATATGGTCTTTGCCATTTGGGAGATTACGAGGCAACGGTGTTTTCTCACTTCAGCCAGAACAGAGCCTATGGAGAACAGTATGTGCAGGGCAAAAAGTATGACAAGCTCGCCGAAGGATATTACACGGTAAAGGCGTTGATCGATATGGGAACGATCTGCGGCGTGGAATTGCCGATTTGTGATGCGGTATATCAAGTACTCTATTGTGACAAAGAGCCAGCCAGCATTCTTGAGATGCTCTTTTCTAGAAATTTAAAAAATGAGTTCTGACAGGACGGCCAACATATCAGGTGGATGGTCAAGTGTTGCGGAGGAAGCTGACTATTCGGCAGGCTTTTCGGACAGGTGATTATCAGCAGAGCCGGGGGCTGACTGGCCATTGCTGCGCAACCGACGCGCAGCAACAAAGGAATATATCACAGCGCCCAGAGCGATGCACCCAAGCACGATCCAGCCGGCGGTAAACCATTCCGTAAGATATACGGCAATTCCCACGCCTGCGAACAACAGCTGAAACGCAGCCAATATGATGACGACGATACGGTGGCTTATTAACCGCTTGTTCAGTGTGTGGTGAAAATGCATTTTATCCGGTTCAAGCACCGGGCGGCGCAGCAGCAGCCGGCGCAGTATCGACATGGACATATCCAGTATTGGCATCAATATCAGGAACACCGGCACAACGAAAAACTCTATCGGTTTTTCGGACATACTCATGATAGACAGTATACCCAGCATGAAGCCGATGAACATGCTGCCCGCGTCGCCCATAAATATCTTGGCGGGGCTGATGTTATACGGCAGGAAGCCGGCTATTGCGCCAAACAACGCCAGCGCGGTGGGCAGCGCGAGCTGCGAACGCCCCTGCAGATAGAATATCAGCGCAAAACTGGCCACCGAGACCAGTGACAGGCTGCTGGCCAGGCCGTCCAGCCCGTCCGAAAGGTTGATGGCATTTGTGATGCCCACGATCCAAATCACAACGATAAGTGAGGTCAATAGTGTGAGCCCAAGATCACGGTGCAGCAGATCGGCGGGGAAATAGAACTGCAGGCAGCCGATGAGTACGATCAGTGCGAGTATGAACAGTATGACCAGACGGCGCTTGGCGCTCAACACTAGTATGTCGTCGATAAGGCCCATCATTGTGACACCGGAGATCCCGATCAGAAAGGCGATCACAATGTTAGTCTTGAGGCCTTCCACGAAAAAAACGACGAAAATAACGGTGGCGATAATTGTTGCCAGAAAGATGGCAACACCGCCCATTAATGGCATGGGTTCGCGGTGTGCTTTCCGATTGTTGGGCATGTCCAGAATCTTGAGCTTTCGGGATGCTAATATCATCAGAGGGGTCAAGCCCAATGAAAGCGCCAGCGCAGCTAAAGTTGGAATAAAAAAAATAAGCATTTATTTAACCGAACGCCTCGCGGCTAACCGGGCGTTTCACTCTCCTGTCTGATTCACTTCCGCCCAATATTATAAGTGAGACTTCATGGAATGTCAACGAATCGGCATCAATTGTTACGATTATATGAATTGAACAGTAACAGCCACGGCTGTTATCAGACGGCCGCGGCTGCAGTTGCTTCTCAGAGCATTTTCTTATTTTTGTCCGTAGTACGCGTTCTTACCATGCTTGCGGAGGTAATGCTTGTCCAACAAGGTCTGACTCATCTGTGCTTTACCGCTGAGCGCCAGCGTGTTGCGGGCCATCTCTGCAACGAAATCCAGCACGAGTGCGTTCTCCACGGCGTGTGCCGCATCCTTTCCCCATGTAAACGGTCCGTGGTTGTTCACCAGCACCGCCTGAACCATCGCAGGGTCTATGTTCTGATCTTTGAACGTCTCGATGATGACCTTGCCCGTTTCCAGCTCATAACCGCCGGATATTTCGGCTTCAGTCAGCTTGCGCGTTACCGGCACGTCGCCGTAAAAATAATCTGCGTGTGTGGTGCCAAGGAAGGGCAGATTGCGCCCCGACTGTGCCCAGATGGTGGCCCATTTGGAATGCGTATGCACCACTGCGCCGGTTTCAAAGGCCTTGTATATCTCTACATGGGTGTCGGTATCGGAGGAGGGACGGTAGTCGCCTTCCACCACTTTGCCGTTCTGGTCGACCACCACCATGTGCTCCGGTTTCATCACATCGTATGATACACCGCTCGGCTTGATGACCACGAGACCGCTTTCGCGGTCAACGGCGCTGACGTTGCCCCAGGTCAGTATCACGAGCCCGTATTCAACAAGCTTTAAATTCGCATCACAAACTTCTTTCTTCAGTTGCTCAAGCATGCCTCAATAAGTCCTTTCTTCCGCCCTTAAGGCGGTTACTCAATAGTTTCCGCTGAAGGTTATTGCATGAACGCTTTTCAAGATATGTCCGGCGTTTTCTAAGTTGAAAAAATAATCTGGTTCAAGTATAATACAAA
Source organism: Bacillota bacterium (assembly GCA_023416745.1). GTDB lineage: Bacteria > Bacillota > Clostridia > Christensenellales > SZUA-584 > SZUA-584. Next base: position 12,195 of record JAEZHF010000083.1, on the reverse strand, counting down.
CAAACATGTCCGTACAAGATGTACGCGACAATTTCTCCTGTTTTTAATGTTTCACGGCTTTATATTATGTGCGGAGCGACCGTGGTTCATCCCGTTCGTCTCTTTTGCAGAAAGGAAAAAGTAAGTATGAATATGAATGACACTTATCTTGGCATTGAGCTGGGCTCCACACGTATCAAAGCGGTGCTGATCGACAAAGCGCATCGTCCGATTGCTTCTGGCGACCACAACTGGGAGAATCGTTTCGAGGAGGGTAAATGGACATACTCTCTGGACGACATCTGGACCGGCGTTCGGGACTGCTATGCAAACCTGGCCAAGGATGTGAAACAAAAATTCGGCATTGAATTGGAGCAGGTGGGAGCAATCGGCGTCTCGGCCATGATGCACGGATACATGGCGTTCGGTCAGGAGGATAATCTGCTGGCCCCGTTCCGTACATGGCGCAACACCATAACCGGAGAAGCGGCCAAAAAGCTGACGGCATTGTTTGGATTCAATATTCCCCAGCGTTGGAGCATCGCGCATCTGTATCAGAGCATACTGAACAACGAGTCGCACGTGTCGGAGATCAAATACCTCACCACGCTGGCCGGGTATATCCACTGGCAGCTCACTGGAGAGAAGGTGCTCGGCATCGGCGACGCATCAGGTATGTTTCCGCTGGACGACAAAACGCATGCCTATGACAGCGCCATGGTTGGTAAATTTGATCAGATGAACGCCGGGCTTCTCTGGAAGCTGGCGGATATAATGCCCCGCATTGCGATGGCGGGTGAAAAGGCAGGCGCTCTCAGCGAAGCGGGCGCGCGGAGGCTGGACCCCGGCGGTAAACTGAAAGCGGGAATTCCCATGTGCCCGCCGGAAGGTGATGCGGGAACAGGCATGGTGGCGACCAACAGCGTACGCCGGCGGACGGGCAACATCAGTGCGGGTACCAGCGTGTTTGCCATGATCGTGCTGGAAAAGGCGCTGAAGCAGCTGCATGCCGAGGTGGACATGGTGACCACCCCCGCGGGTGATCCGGTGGCGATGGTGCATTGCAACAACTGCCTCGGAGATGTGGACGCGTGGGTGAAGCTGCTGGGCGAGGCGGGCAGGCTGCTGGGCGCTGAATTTGATATCAATGCGCTTTACAGAAAACTCTATAATGAGGCGCTCAGAGGAGACGCCGACTGCGGCGGTTTGTTGTCGTACAACTACATTTCGGGTGAGCATGTGACCGAGCTGGAAGAGGGCAGGCCGTTGTTTGTGCGGACGACGGACTCATCCTTCACGCTCGCCAATTTCATGAGAACGCATCTTTACTCGTCGCTGGCGTCGCTCAAAATGGGCCTGCGAATATTGATAGAGGAAGAGGGCGCAATGATCGATTCGATCACAGGACATGGCGGCTTCTTCAAGGTCACAAACGTTGGTCTGCGCATCATGGCGACGGTGATGGGGGCTCCGGTCACCGTCATGGCGACGGCCGGTGAAGGCGGTCCCTGGGGTATTGCGATACTCGCCGCCTATATGATGAACAAGAAGGGTGCAACGCTTGCGGACTACTTGAGCAACAGCGTGTTTACGGACAGCGAACGCACCACCGTCGCGCCGGAGGCTGCGGATATTGAAGGCTTCGGGGCGTTCATGCAACGATATCAAGCCGGTTTGGAGGCCGAACGCAAGGCGGTTGAAGTCATATAAAGAGTTTGGATAAACAGAAATTTTATATAAGTAACGGGCAGCTCGCCAATATCGGGCTGCCCGCTTTGTTTCTGGGGGGTTCACGCAGGTTATAGTCCGCTGTGCCGCTGCCGGCAGGAATCCCGCACAATCAGCTCCGGATGGAAAACGCGGCAGGGGATGCCGTCACGGCCTTCCAGCATACCCACCATGAAACGGGCTGCGCAGCGCCCCATCTCCTTCATCGGATGGCGCACTGTGGTCAGTCTGGCGGTGCTGTGGGCCGTGAGCGAATCGTCGTAACCCACCACCGACAGATCCTGCGGAACCTTGAGTCCGCGCTCCGCTGCCGCCTGCAGAACCTGCAGCGCACACTGGTCGTTGTAGCACACGATTGCCGAGGGGCGGTCCGTGCTTTTCAGCAGGTTCTGAGCGAACGTGAAAGGATAGTCGTACATGTTCATCGTTTCATATTCACCGACAGACACCGCCTGCGCATCTGCACACGCCGAAATGGCGTCCATGAAACCTGCATGGCGTAGTACACCCTGTTTGTCCTCTGTCTTGAACAGACCGGCCAGACGCCGGTGTCCAAGGGACAAGATGTGCTGCGTGAGCAGGCGGCTGCCCTCCCTGTCGTCCATCACCGCGTACGCGCTTTCGAAATCGTCGTAGCAGGCGTTGAGGTAGACGAACTTCGTGCCCTTCCGCCGGAGTTCCTCCAGCAGCTCCCGATTGGTGTTGGGGTGGGCGCTGCGCGTGGGCTCAATGATGATGCCCGCCACGCCCAATTCCAGCATGCTGGTGAGATGCTGCGCTTCAGTCTGCTTGTTGTTGCCGGTGTTGCACAGCAGCATCATATAGCCTTTGTCGGACAGCACCTGCTCGACGCCAGAGATGATACCCGGAAAAACGAATTCGGAGATGTAGGTGGTGATCACCGCCACGATCTGGCGGGGGTGCGTGTTCCGGTAGCCGCAGAACGTGCCCTTGCCCTGCTCCTTGTAAAGCAGCCCTTCGGCGGTGAGCTCAGCGAACGCCTGCCGTACCGTCTGACGGCTGACGCCAAATTTGACCATCAGGTCGTGCTCGGACGGGAGCTGCTGCCCGTATACGATCAGGCCGTCCCGTATCAGATGACGGACGTAGTCCTTGACGATCTGGTATTTCGGCAGTTTAGTCAGGTTGGTCATAATAGGTGCCTCTCGCTTGTACGTATATCCCATTATACCTGAGTGGTTTTTGAGCGGCAAGGTGTGATATTTATGAATAGATAATTGAAATCTTCCATCCATATGCTATCATGTATATAATTCTCAAACTAACAAGTTGGTTTGTGGAAAGGAGCTAGACAGGTGAAAAGCTTAATTTCAGTGGTTATACTGTTATTAATTATCATGCTGCTTTTAGCGGGATGTAATGTCCCAGACCTCTCCTTTGCGGAACAAGTGACTGTTCGTTATGTATGCGGAGAGGATGAGTCCACAGTTGTCATAACGGATGCTGAGGATGTCGATGCTCTTACGGCAGCGCTGACTGAGGATACTGAAGCAGGCAGCGGAAACTGCGGGTTTACCGAATTGGAGTTGTTGTTTGAAGGCGAAGACAGACTACTGAGCATTCACCCTGCTACGGATGGCTGCAATACTGTTTTTTACAGAAAGAATGACGATCAATACTATATGATGAGCAGTGAGAAAAAGAAGATTATGCTGGATACCCTATACGAATATGGTGTGCCGCTTGATTACGACTATTTATATGAAAACATGTTTGAAGAAGAATAGGATGCCCACAACAACCGAAATCAATAATATGGCAAACGCAGGAGGTCAAAGCCAATGGACGTTATTCACAACCCGGATGTGATGCCGGATCTGCCGGAGATAGAAAATTCAATGGGCGAGGAGGCCCGCGGACGTTGGCGCAGCCTGACAGCACACATCGGTAGCACTTACAATTCCGCGCCGCTGATTGCGTACAGTGTGTGCGCGGGGCAGCCGGGCTGGAATGTGAAGTACAAGAAAGGGAGCAAGGCGCTGTGCACGCTGTACCCCGAGCCGGAAAGCTTCATCGCGCTGGTGGTACTGGGACAGGCAGACCTGATGAAGCTGGACGCAGTGCGCCCCGCCTATACGCCATATCTGCTGGAACTGGCGGACGGCGCACGGCTATTCAACAACACCAAGTGGCTGATGATCCGTGTGACGGATGACGCCGTTCTGGGCGACGTCCAAAAGCTTCTGCGCTTGAAGCTGGCCAAGCCCTGAGGGCGTTATGCCTGCTTTGTGCTGATAATGCGGCAGGAGAGTGCGACAGAGACAGCAGATCCTACAACAAGCGCCGGTTTCTTACAGCGATGCCGTCAGTTCGGTATCGCCGTAGTTGGCCGGGTCGATCTGCCGGCTGCCTGACTCGATTTCCTTGACCATCTGCGTGATACGGGCGTTAACCGGAGTCGGGACACCAAGCTCTGTGCCCTTGCGCGCGATAAAGCCGTTAAAGTAGTCGATTTCGGTGGGTTTGCCGCGCCCCAGAGACTGCAGGCTGGACGATTTCAGCCGCCGGTATTTGAAGCCGATGAGCAGGATCATCAGGTGGCGTTTGAGGTTGGCCAATGTGCTGCGCCCGTCCACAAGAGCGTGGTAATCGAGCTTGCCGCCGTATGGATTCACCGTAAGCTGCATGGCTTTCGCCACCGAGAGCGCCTCGCGGATGATTGCTGTGAATATGTTGCGGGCTTTTTTTATTTTCAGTATCTGCCCGAGATACAGCCCGCTCAGCACACCCATAGACGTGATGCACGAATTGATGATCATCTTGGAATACAGGTCAGCTATGATGTTGTCGGATATACGCGTCTCGATCATGTGATCCAGCACGGCTTTGAGCGGTGTCACGTCCTTGTCCGGCAGATACCCGCCGATCACGAAATCACCTTCAGATGTCATGTTCAGCGTGCCGTCCGGCAGCATTGTGGAACCCCATCCCACCACGCAGCCCACCGCGCGCTCATTGCCCACCAAATCAGCCAGCGCTTCCACACAGATGCCGTTTTGCATCGATACAACGAAGGAGTCCGGCTTCAAAAAAGGCAGTATGCGCCTTGCGGCGTCCGGCATGTCGTAAGCCTTGGTGACAATCAGAACGATGTCCTTGGCACCCGAGAGCTGTTCGATATTCGCCACCGCCGGGAGGGGTACCCAATGCTCGCCGCGCACGCCTGCGATATGCAGGCCCTTGGCGGCGGTCTCCTCCGCCCGCTGCGGGTATTTGCAGACCAGCTCCACATCGTATCCCGCCCGGCTCAGGTAAGCGGCTGTGATGCCGCCGATAGCGCCCGCGCCGATCACAGCGACAGACTGTTTTTTCGGACTGCCTCCGTCATATGCATCATTGGGGTGGTTGTGATTGTCCAAACTGCCCGCCTCCTTATATTGATTCTCCGCAGTTGATATATGAAGTTTAAGCCATATCGCGGAATTTGTAAATACAGGCTGATGGCCGGGCAAGCAGCACGCCAACCACGGCCGGTGAAATAAAAACGCCCTGCCAGCTGTAACTGAACAGGACGCGGTATTTTGGTGAACGGTTAATCGTTGACGATGGAGAACGCGATGTTGGTGGCGTGGTCTGCTGCGCGTTCGAGCGTTGCCACCATGTTGGTGAATATAACACCTGTCTGCGGGTCGCAGGTCTTTTCCTGGAGGCGGCTGATATGGCTGTTAAGTAACGATTTTTTCATGATATCGACCTCAGATTCCAGCGCGTCCACAACAGCCAGACCGGATTTGCTGCGCTTTTCAAAGGTGTCCAGACTAGCGTTGAGTGTTTCTATCGTTCTGTCTGCCATTTTGACAAGCTCCGCTTCAGCATCCGCCGACATTTTTGCGCGCTTCTCCAGCATGGTCAACGAGTATTCGGCAATATTTTCGGCCAGATCCCCGATGCGCTCCATATCGATGATGACATGGTGCAGACTGCCCAAAGTTTTCAGATCGTTCTCGGAGAGGTCCAGACCGCGGAACTCAATCAGGTAATGCGTGATGTTATGGCTCAGATAATCCACCGTCTTCTCGATTTCCATCACGCGCTTTGCCTTTTGTTCGTCCCGATGGAAAAACGCGTCGAGTGAGCGCTTCATGTTGCTGATGGCGATGTCTCCCATGCGGTTAAGCTCCTTAAGCGTTTGTGTGAGCGCGATGGAGGGCGTCTGCGCGATGCGTTCGTCCAGGTAAACAAGCTTTTTCTCCACGCGGTCGGGCGTGTGCTTTTCCGGAATGATGCGCGTGATGAGCCGCACCATCAGCTTGGCGAACGGGAACAGCAGAATGGTGACGGTGACGTTGAATATTGTATGGAAGTTTGCGATCTGCCGGGAAGCGTCTTTGGGAGAAAGGGAAGCGACAAAGCTGACGATTGAAGGAAAGACAGCCAGAACGCCCAGATAGACCAACGTGCCGACGATGTTGAACATCAGGTGGATACCGGCGGTGCGCCGTGAATTGGCGTTGGTGCCGATGGCAGCCAGGATAGCGGTAACGCATGTCCCGATATTCTGGCCCAGCACGACGTATACCGCCGAATCCAGCCCGATCAATCCCATCGCCGCCAACGCCTGCAGTATGCCGACGGAAGCGGACGAGCTTTGGATGACGGCGGTAAATATCGCGCCGAACAGCACGCCTACAACGGGGTTTTTAAAGCTGACAAGCAGATTGCGGAAGGCTTCAACTTCCCTTAGCGGTTCCATCGCCTGAGACATCAGCGTGAGACCCACAAACAGTATACCAAAACCAAGAATGATTTCACCGATGCGCGCAAATAAACGCTTTTTAATGAAAACAGTGAAGAACATGCCTGCGAAGAGAATCAACGGCGCAACGTCCGAGAGTTTGAATGCGATGAGCTGTGCAGTAATCGTGGTACCGATATTAGCGCCCATGATCACGCCGGTGGCCTGCAGCAGCGTCATCAGTCCCGCATTCACAAAACCGACGACCATGACGGTCGTCGCTGAAGAACTTTGTACGATTGCGGTCGTGCCGGCACCCACCAGCACACCAGCCCAGCGTTTTCCGGTCAATACCTCAAGAACACGGCGCATGCGATCGCCCGCGGCGTTTTCCAGACCATCGGACATCATTTTCATGCCATATAAAAACATGCCCAGACCGCCCAGAAGCAGGAACACCGAGAAAATACTCATCCAATACCCTCCACCATCAAATGCAAATCATCCGTTAAGCTTTCGTTAAGCTTTTGCAAATCAATTATAAGACATGTTTATGACTTTGTCACCCCAAAATCCGAGAGGGCATAGAAAATTACATAATATGGTATGGATGAGCCGGTATTATATATTTGATTATTTTGTTAAGATGTTATAAGGCTGTTTCAATCAGGTGGATTGGGTTAGTTATGCTGTATATCCCTGAATATGAAAGGAAATGACATGAATATAAGACCAAATTGTCATTTGGATCATATAAGCCCCATTTGGCGTGTGCTGGGGTGGGTATTATCGCTGATGTTGGTGCTGTCTGTATGGGCATGGAACATTCCATCAGGGAATGCGGAAGAAGATTTGCCGCTATACTCCGACTCATTGCATTCGTCTGCTACATCCGCTCCTGCAGAGTCTCCAAAGGAAACGGCAGACATTACAGTGCCTTCGCCTGACCCTGAGCCTTCCCCCGAATCGGAGCCGCCTGAAGAAACAGCGGGTCTGTTCGATGAGTTCAATTCGAGCAAAACAAACCAAATAACGGTTGCTGATGGTTTTCCGTGTGTCGAGGGGGAGGCGATAATCCAATTCAGAACCAGCTTAACCGACTATGGAGTTAAACAGGCATTATCCGCTACGGATACGGTATCGTCTGATATTATTCAAAAGAATCTGCACGTTGTCCAAATTCCGGAGGGGCAAACGATAGAACAGTATATTGGAGAGATAAAGGAACAGCCCGGGGTGGTGTATGCCCAGCCTAATTATGTGTACTATCTGGACGATGACGAGCGCATACTGATACCGGACGGCGCTGGCGAAGTAGGGCGCGGACTGGAAACCATCACGAACGATTCATATCTGGGATATCAATGGTATCTGGATAAAATCAACGCTTATGAAGCCTGGGACGCCACCATGGGAGATGCCGGTGTGCACGTTGCCGTGATCGACACCGGCGCAGACCTCACCCATCCGGATCTGGCGGGCCGGATACTCTTTCAGACCGATGTTGTGGATACGGAAACCGACGCGGAAGATGACAATGGGCACGGTACGCATGTGGCTGGTATCATTGCGGCGACAGCAAATAATAATGAAGGTATAGCGGGGGTAGCTTCAAACACCAGCCTTATCGTGGTGGATGTATTTGATACAAACGGTTCAAAATGGTGGGCCACCACCCAGGCCATCGTTGAGGGCATCAGTTATGCAAGAAGCAACGGGGCTGACGTTATCAATTTGAGTCTGGGAAGCTATACCAATGACTTTGCAGAAGAGAATGCGGTCAACGTGGCAGTGAACGCAGGTGTTGTTGTGATTTCATCTGCGGGGAACGATAATACTGCAAACATGCACTATCCCAGCGACCTTGATTCGGTCATATCGGTGATCGCGACCGACTGGGACGACAACAAAGCCAGCTATTCGAATTACGGCCAGCAAAAGGACATTTCCGCGCCGGGCGGAGACAGCGAACAGCCGCCGCAGAGCTATATTATTTCCACATACCCGGCCAGCCTTGTGGGAACCGGTTATCAGCCTTACGCATGGATGGCGGGCACGTCGATGGCGTCGCCGGTGGTATCGGGCGTTGTGGCCCTGATGCTGTCGGCCCATCCGGGCCTTACGGTTGAGGAGGTTAAGGAGCGATTATATGACTCGGCAACAGACCTGGGCACAGCCGGACGTGATAACAATTATGGATATGGCCGGGTTGACGCCTATAAGGCGGTGTGTGGTGTATATGTCCGTTTTGACAGCGGGGGCGGCAGCGCAGTGGATGCACAATTAATCGAACCTGGCGAAAAAGCGGCAGCGCCATTGCGCATACCGCTGAAAGACGGTAATCCCCATGGCTATATCTTCGGAGGCTGGTACAAAGAACCGGCAGGCATCAATGCGTGGAGATTTGCTTCGGATGCCGTGACAGAGGAAACCACGCTGTACGCGAAATGGGAGGACTGGGTTTCGCAAAAGGACGTTGTATCCGGCGGAAAGCTGAAGCGCACATACTATTTGAACAACGGATGGCCGAGCCAGATAAGGGAATACTTCGGCGCGGACGATACGACGGGCATCTACAGGATTCACTATTATACGGACGGGCTTCGGACATCGTACCGGGTATTCTACGAAAACGGCAACCTGAAAAACATCATAGAGCTGCACAGCAACGGCAGCGCGAGCAAGGCCAACTACTTTAACACCAACGGCGTACGCACATCGTATAAGCTGTACGACACCGCGGGCCGGATGACGCATTACGTGGAATGCTACAGCAACGGCAGTGCAAGCAAGGTGAATTACTACAACGTGAGTAACGGCCTGCGCACATCGTTCAAACTGTACGATACGTCGGGACGCATGACGCACTACGCAGAATGCTACAGCGACGGTGTAAGCGCCAAGAAGCTGAACTATTACAACGTGAGCACAGGCGTGCGCACCTCGTTCAAGCAGTATGACACGGCTGGCTGTATGACACACTACGCGGAATGCTACAGCGACGGCGTGAGAGCCAGGAAGATAAACTATTACAACCCGGCCACCGGCATACGCACAAGTTATAAGACGTACCGGACAGACGGGTCCACCATCTGCTGGGTGCAGTGCGACAGCGGCGGAAAACCACAGACGGCCACCTACTATGACGAAAACGGCAACACGGTTAAGATTGTTCGCTACTGATATTGGATACGCCCGGGCTGCTGCGGCAGCCCTTTTTCTTTGTTAAAATGCTAAAAAGTGACATATTCTTCCCAAAAAGTGACGGGTTCTGTTATTGCATGCCATGAACCATTATGATAGAATAAATGGAAAATACTATTACACTATATAAATGTTATTGAATCCATTGTATTTTTTATACCCAATCAAACATATTTAATAAGGGAGCATTAAGATGAGACAAGCAGGTAAGAGGAGCATCTCAAGATCAAGATCCGTGTTATGGATGATGGCATTGATTATGCTGCTTTCTATAATGCTCGTCGGCATTCCTTCCGCTTTTGCGGTGGATGAAGCGGAATCAACGGCAAGCCTCGGCACTTATAAGGGCGCTGTGGGCGCCAAGCCGGATGTTTCCGATTTGACCGCTGACAAGCAGACGCTGAGTGAGGCGGAGCAAAAGCTTTCCAGCGCGGTTTTGCGGCTGACAGACAGCAAATACCTTCCCGAAGGGCTGACGATGGACAAGCTCATCGATCAGATGAAGAAACAAAAGCAGATCAGTGAAATGAAAACCCCCAACAGCGACGGCAGCGAATCGGGGCAGAGCGTATACGTCTATATTCAGCTCAAAAAGGGCGGCAGCATGAAAGCCATCGACCCTTATGTGACCAAGATCGAAAACAAGGACGAGTCTGCCGGGCTGGCAGCGGCTTGGGTGGATATCAACTCTCTGACAGACCTCGCGGCGCTGGACGATGTGCAGAGCGTGCGGGAGGTGATGGCGCCTGTTGTCCACACCGGTTCCGTTTTAAGCCAGGGAGACGCGATGCATAATACTGACGATGTACGGTCGCAGATCGGCGCGAACGGGACAGGCGTGAAAATCGGCATCATCTCGGACGGCGTGGACCATCTCGCTAACGCAGTGGCCAGCGGTGACCTTCCCGCCGGCGTGACGGTGCTGAGCAATTCGGTGGGCGGAGACGAGGGCACGGCGATGCTCGAGATCGTGCACGACCTTGCGCCGGGTGCACAGCTGTATTTCCATGACTGCGGCTCCAACACGATTGCCTTCAACAGCGCGATCGATGATCTGGTTGCCGCCGGGTGCGACATCGTCTGTGACGATATCGGCTGGATCACGCAGCCCTTCTATGAGGACGGTACAATTGCTTCTCATGTCGCCGATGTGATCGACGACGAGGGCATACTCTATGTGAGCTCGGCCGGCAACGCCGCAGAAGACCATTATCAGGGAAATTACAGGGATATCAGCGGTTGGCACGACTTCAGCAATGGAACCGACGGCACCTACACCGACCTTTACGCGAAGATCCCCTACGGCGGAAGCATCATCGTCATACTGCAGTGGAAGGAAGCGTTTGGCAGCGCAGCGAACGACTACGATCTGTATCTGTATGATCTGGCGTATCCTACCGCTCCTCCGATTGCCGGCAGTGTGAATGAACAAAACGGAAATGACGACCCGCTTGAAGCCTTCCAGTATGTTAATGGTGGAAGCGAAAAAGTTGTGGCAATCGCGGTCAATAAATACAGCGGCTCTGCCAAAAACCTGGAGGTGTTTGTATACTGCGACGGCGGTGCACAACTGTATACGAACAATCTGACCACGGCGGATTCCATTTTCGGACATCCGGCAGTGCCGGACGCGGTTGCGTGCGGCGCAATCCGTTATTCCACGCCCTCCACCATTGAAACCTTCTCCAGCCGCGGGCCGGTTACATTGCTGTCGTCATCGCGGCAGAAGCCGGACGTCTGCGGCGCAGACGGCGTTTCGGTCACGGGTGCCGGAGGATTCCCAAGTACATTTTACGGTACCAGTGCGGCGGCGCCCCATGTGGCGGCCATCGCGGCTGTGCTCAAGTCGCGGTTCCCGACGACGAGCAACGCTTCCATCAAGAGCATGCTTTATAACAACGCGGTTGACCTGGGGAGCAGCGGGCGTGATAATACGTATGGTTACGGCAGAGCCGATGCGCTGGTTGCGATAAACTACTGGAATGTTATTTTCGACTGTCAGGGCGGCAGTTCGGTTAGCACGCAGCTGATTAAAACCGGCGAAAAAGCGATCGTGCCAAGGATACCGTTGCGGGACGGTTCACCCCATGGCTATATATTTGATGGCTGGTATAAAGAATCGGGCTGTACCAATGTTTGGAGTTTTGGTTCGGATGCCGTGACGGCAGACACCACGCTGTATGCGAAATGGATTGACTGGGTGGCGCAGAGGGATGAGATCGTCGGCGGCAAGCTGCAGCGCACATATTATCTGGCAAATGGCCGTCCCAGCCGTATTGATGAATATTTCGGCGCGGACGATACGACAGGCATTTACAGGATCCATTATTACACGGACGGGCTCCGTACGTCGTACCGGGTTTACTATGAAAACGGTAACCTGCGAACCGTCGTAGAACTGTACAGCAACGGCAATGCTATGAAGGTCTACTACTTCAATACTGCCGGCGTGCGGACGTCCTACAAGCTGTTGGACAGTGCGGGCCGTATGACGCATTACGCGGAGTGCTACAGCAGTGGCCAGGCTAAAAAAGTCAGCTATTACAACGTAAGCACCGGGAAGCGGACATCGTATAAGCTGTTTGATA
>JAEZHF010000080.1 GCA_023416745.1 Bacillota bacterium | reverse complement strand
ACCGCATTTTTCTTGAAGTCTTCATCGTATTTCTTTCTGTATTCTCCCATTTTTCTGCCTCCGATTTCTGCGCATTCTTTCGCTCTTTCCATCTTAGCAGATTGTCTAAAATTCTAACACGCTCCCGCGACGCCGACACCGCGCAATGGTGACACTAACAACGTGATACCAACGCCGACACTGCGCAACGATGACGCTAACAACGTGATACCGACGCCGACACCGCACTATGATGACGCTAACAACGTGATACCGACGCTGACACCACACATTTTTAATGTTGACGACGTTAATATGCGGCCCACGCCGGAATCCTCCTGCTTCAGTGAAATTGGCTACGATTCAGACTGGGAGGTTCTTGTCGTCCGGTTCAGGGACAACGATTCTATCTACACGTATTCGGATTTTCCAGAGGGTGAATGGATTGAGTTTAACACAGCCGATTCACTTGGCCGCTGGTATAATGCACATATTAAGGGTCGATATGAATACGAGAAAACAAACGGGTGACTGTCCAAGAAAGTTTCGTTACCGTGTCGCGAGCAGCGCGTACCTGCTGCTCCTATAATAATAAATATCTGTACCCAGTATTTGTAGGACAACATGACAGCTTTTTAGAGAACAAAATTGTGGAATCTTGAGAGGGGAAACTGATATATGGATATTCTGGTCTACGCTATAAAAATGGAACTGGACGGTGAAAAATACTACAAAGAGCAGGCAAAACTTAACCGCGAAAACAATTTGTATAACGTTTTTATGGATTTGGCTAAGGATGAGTCCGATCATGCCAAGATATTATAAGACAAAGCCAGAGGTTCATTCTATCGATTGAATTCATCCGTTAGATCTTCGGTCGACAATGTGTTTGCCGGATTATCCAATGTGAAAGATATTCCTCGATATGAGGGTCAGTTGGATGTCTATAAAGCAGCTCTGGAGAACGAAAAGCAGAGCATTGACCTTTATAAAAAGCTTTTAAGCGAATCGGGGAGCGAATCGGAGCTGTACAATTACCTGATCGCACAGGAAGAAGAGCATTGCGAAGGCTTGAAGAGCTAATTAAAATCTCAAGCCGTCCGAGAGAATGGGTTGAGGCTGCTGAATTCGGGGAAAGAGAAGAGTATTGACAACAGGTTAGAGAGAGTGACATATTTTTTATAATTGAAATCTCCTGAGAGACGACGAGTATTCGATTTTGGATTGCTATGTTTTCACCAAAGCCCTGGCGATACAGTCAGGGTTTTAACAATTTCTCTGGCCAACCTATTTGGGCCTGTAGTATATTGAAACAAGAAAGGCATCTGTTGTGAGAGGGAATCATGAAAATCACATTTGAAAGATATCACGGCCTTGGTAACGACTATCTGGTGTACGACCCCCAGATCAACGATCTGGAACTGAATGAGGAGCGCATCCGGCTGATCTGTGACCGCAACTTCGGCTGCGGCAGCGACGGCATACTCTTCGGTCCCATCATCGAAGAAGACCGCATCAGGGTGCGGATATACAATCCGGACGGCAGCGAAGCCGAAAAGAGCGGCAACGGCGTGCGGATATTCTCCAAGTACCTCAAGGATATGGAGTATGTCACCGAGCCTTCTTTTGTGCTGACCACGCTGGGCGGGGATGTGGATGTGCAGTATCTGTCGGAAGACGGGCGGCTGATGAAGGTGCTCATGGGCAAAGTGACGTACGAGAGTGACAAAATACCCGTTGCTGGGAACCAGCGCGAGGTGATCGACGAGCCCATGATATTCTCGGGCAAGGTCTACAATGTGACCTGCCTGTCCATTGGGAATCCGCACTGCGTAATACCCATGTTCAAAATATCCAAGGAGAGAGCGGTGGAGCTGGGCGCACAGGTGGAATCAGCGCCGTACTTCCCTAACCGGATCAACATGCAGCTGCTTCAGGTAATGGACCGGCATAACATACGCATCGAGATATTTGAGCGCGGCGCGGGATATACGCTGGCGTCGGGAAGCAGCAGCTGTGCGGCGGCCAGTGCGGCAATCAAGCTGGGGATAGCGGACAGCCCGGTTAAAGTGCATATGCCGGGCGGAGAACTGCTGATTGAGATCGGGGCGGACGAATCGGTGTATATGACGGGGACGGTCAGCCGTGTGGGGACGATGGTGCTGGCGGATGAGTTTGTTACGGAATTAAACGGGCTGTAGCGGATTCTTGCTGATGCGAACGCTCTGTGCATTGCAAAAAGGCCTTTTTCGTGATAAAGTTTAGGCACATGCCAAACTCGTGAAACACAATTCCTCATAAAACTGAACAGGGGCTAAAGCCATGGATAATAAAAACCGGAATACGAAAAAAGAGCTATGGAGATTTATCAAGTTCTTGCTATTTTCAATTTCTGCGGGCGCTATTGAAACCCTGCTGTTTTTCGTTTTGGGACTTCTTTTCGACGCGGATAAGAATTACTGGATCTGTTATTTGCCCGCACTGGTCGCATCCGTGGTGTGGAATTTTACGCTGAACCGCCGGTTTACATTTAAGTCCGCCGCCAACGTTCCGGTGGCGATGCTGAAAGTGTTCGCTTACTATGCCGTGTTTACGCCGCTGTCCACCATTCTGGGTGATTGGCTGGTGAAGGTGCGTTTTGCCGGCAGCCCCTCTATTAGCATAATCGTCTTTTTAAGCACACTGGTGGTCAATTTCGTCACGGAGTTTCTGTACCAGCGGTATGTTGTGTTCCGGGGGAAGCTCGATAACCGTGAAAGCAGCGTTAAAGCCGTGGAAAGTGAAAACAACGGTTAGTATTGCAGCCCATTTAAAAGCGATGGCGGCACTCTATTGAGTATATGGTATCAGAAAAGGACGGGCAGTTCAGCGTTGCAATGTTTTGATGTTACTCCTTCTGTTCGGTTTCCCGGATCAGTATGACGGAACCGGGCTTATTCCCAGGCTACCCTTATAAATCAATGCTGCGGTTGATGAGGCGGCCAGATATGAAGGCGCAGGCGACAAACAAACCATTGTGAACAGGTTGCTGCCACCGATGACGAAGTATTTGGTCGGCAGGCCCCTTCCGAGCAGCGCCGTATCGCCTGATCTGCACCGTGTCTCCGACGAGGCCGAACGCGACCAGCAGTCCTCTCACAGCCGTATCTGCAGGCCTATAGGCCGGACGCAATAAACTGTCCGGCCTTTTTTGTTAATGCATTTTTATTTGACAGAAAAAGTGGTTTACTGAAAAAAGACGCAATATTTCTGATCCCCGCACGTCTTAGGGATGTAACCGGTTCATAAATGACTGAAGAGGAGGTGAGGCAGCGCTGGACACGAATTTGATCAGGCAGATTTTTGAGGATAACTACGGCTGGTTCAAACGGTTCTTAAGAGTCCGCTATTTCAGTCTGAATGACTATGATATCGAAGACCTGATCCAGCAGGCGGTATTGAAGATGCTGTACAACGACAACCTCGCCGGAATCAAAAACCTGACGTCTTATATATTTACAGTGCTGGAAAACGGAGCGAAGGATCATTTCAGGAAACGGAACAGGGAAACGCTCACCCCGGACCAAACGGAAGAGAGCGCAGGGACCATGGAGGACAGTATATTGGCGGGGGAACTTAAAGCGGTTATCATGCAGTCAATCAGCAGGCTGGAACCCGGCCAGAGGTATGTGGTCGTGGAAACGGAGCTCAAAGGGCGCAGCTATGCCGAACTGTCACGGGAGACGGGGGAGAAGATGGGAACGCTGCTGTCGCGCAAAAGCCGTGCAGTCAAAAGCTGAGAGTCATGATATACGGGTATATCAGTAAAGGAGGATGACATGAGCAATAGCGAAGAGAAATGCATGACGCCGGAAGGCGCAATGAAAGTGCTGAAGATTATCGGAATGGTGCTGCTGGGCATTGCCGCGGTGTTTGTCTTTGGATGGGTGACGCAGCTGCTGTGGAACTGGCTGATGCCCAAATTGTTTGAGCTGCCGACGGTCACGTATTGGGAAGGGCTGGGTGTTATCGTACTGACGTCCATACTGTTCGGACGGTTGGGTGGTGGTTCGTCGGACAGCAAAAAAAAGGAGAAAAAAAGTAGACCAATTCGTGACGAAATCAGACGCGAGTTCGCCAAAGAATTTGATAAGGAATACGGCAAGAAGACGGATGATAAGGAGGACGCCGAATGTGAGAAGATTTACGAGAAATGGTGGGAGGCCGAAGGCCGGGTGAGTTTTGAAAAGTATTCTAAAGGAGATTCGGACAGCGGTAAGTAATATACGGTATTGGGGATGGGGACGACGGCCTGTTGAGGCAGTCGTCCTTTTATATTGCGACAGCTCTAAAACTGTCTGATGATGTGCTTGCAGGTTCAGCAGCCGCGTGATCCGGCCGATTTGATCATGCTTTTCAACCAGCGTACATCGCTCATCTGCAGGCAGCCCAGTGCGAAAAGCAGGGCTGCGTAAAGCGCAATGAGCAGCAGTATTTTGGCGGTGAGAAGCCATGCGTCCGGTTGTGTCAATGGCAGCAGCTTAAAAGCAAGGACGACGAGTGAGCCGGAAAGTGCGGCGGCTGCCACCGGCTTTATAATCCATTCCAGAAAACTGATGGATGCGTGGCTGGCTATCAGCAAGCGCCGGATACTTAAGGTGGCATTGAGCATGGCGCTGAAGTACAGTATGAATATATAGGCCAGCAGCCCGAAACGGGGAATGAGCAGCACCACCAACCCGATGCGGATCACATAGTCCAGCACATTGATCTTGAGCGTGCGCAGCTGCAGCCCCAATCCGTTCATCATCGAGTCCACAACGAAGTCCAAATAGATCAGCGGCGTGAGCGGCGCCAGCCAGGCCAGCAGACGGCTGATGGCGTCGCTTTTGAATATGAGCTGGCCGAAATCGGATGCGAACGCGAGAAACACCGCACAAAAAAGCAGCGCCATAATCACCGTCATCTGAAACACACGGGCAAATATTGATTTGATTCGCTCCGTGTTACCAACGGCTTTGGCGTGCGCCACCTCGGGCAGCAGCATTGTGCCCACGGCAACTAGCAGACCGGACGGGAAAAACAGCACCGGCATCGTCATTCCCAGCTGTCCGAACTGCGAGAGCGCACCCGCGTGGGACTCGCCGTGACGTTTGATGCCCAGCGGGATCAGTATGTTTTCGGCGGTACGCAGTACGGAGCGCAGACCCGAGCTGGCTGCAATGGGCAGCGAGATGCGGATGATTTTTGACATGACACCCTTTTCGGGAACGACGGGCAGCGCACGGCGGCGTTCCGCAGCGTACATGGCAAATGCGAACAGACAGGATGCCGCTTCGGATAGCATGCAAGCCAGCACAACGGCGAGACAGGCGTATTCCAGGCCGCGGGGCAAGAACATGCCAAGTATCACCATCGAGATGCTGATGCGCACCAGCTGCTCAAATACCATCTGGGCGGATGGTTTTATAACACGCCGCATGCCAATGAAGTAGCCGCGCATGCTGGCAGACAGCGCCATGAACGGCAGGCCGGGTGCAAGCACCCTGACGGACAACACTGTGCGGCGGTCACCCAGCAGCGAAACACCAATCACATCTGCAAAAAACCAGAGCGCTGCGCCCACGGCGAGCCCCATCAAAGCGCTGATGACCACCGCCTTTCGCAGCACGTCAGAGGTGGAGCGGCCGCCGCTCTTTGCAGCGGATTCGGCGATAAGGCGGGACACGGTGACGCCCACGCCCGAGGAGGCCAATGTGCCTGCCAGTATGTATACCGAGGTGATGAGCTGATACAGCCCGATGCCCTCGGACCCGATGGCGCGGGACAGCCAGGCAATAAAAAACACGCCGGTCAGGCTTAAAAGCTGTGTCGTCAGCGTGAGTATCATCGTGTTTTTGAAGAAATGCTTCATCCGGTCACCGGCCCTTTAGTGTCCTTGCTATCAGGTATATGACGCGGGGCGGTGACAAAGACCAAACGCACCAAGGGTCTTGGAAAGGGAAAGCTTCAAACGGCGGGACTGTGCAGGCAAACATGAAAAGCCGCGCCCTTTGAGAGCACGGCGGGTGTCACTGAACGATAATCAAAAGCTCTATTTTTCGCACTCGCGGATATCGTAAAGCCGGTTTTCAGCCTGACGTCTGAGCAGCGGTGCGGCGGTGCGGTTGATCTTGATCTTGAAGAAGAAGTCCTTGGCCTGCCGGTTTTCGCCCAGCTTGGCGGACAGTTCCGCGATAACCATGCACAGCTGCTGTTCCTGTTCCACAGGCACCTCAAGATTCTGGTATATATACATGTAGGTATCCAGTGCCTGTCTGGCGGTACGGGTTTCCAGCAGGCTGTCCGTGCAGTCCTGATAGATGCGGGATAGTTTCAAAAGCAGCTTGGCGGTAACCAATTGGTGCTTTGGGAAACACTGAGGCGCGCACATCAGGGCAAGATAGTATCCGGCGAATACGGAGTCTGTGGTTGTACCTGATGAAAAATCAAGACCGCAGCCTTCCTTGATCGATCTTAGCTTGATCAGGAACGCGGCCGCGGGCTTTTTGGTCGATTCAAACATGTCGGATAAGGCGCTGTACAGGCAGTGCGGGCAGGTGATCACATCGTAATACAGCGGCTCGATGCCCTTGTAGCGCGGCCGCATATCGCCGTCAGTGCTTTCGACGACCAGCTTGGACGGGCGCACCGAGAGGACGCCGAAGCTCTGTCTGCATAAAGGACAGCTGATGGTGCGCTCCATCAGATGTTCACGGTCAGAATTATCGATGGACAGAGCGTACTGACCATGGTCCTCAGGAAACAGCGAAAAATGGGCCTCACCAGGCGCTGCTTCTTTTGCAGCAACCGCTTTTTCGGTGGACGGATTATCTTTGGCAGCGGGTGATTCATTAGCGTCCGGTGGCTCATCAACGGCAAGGCTTGCCGTTGCAGGATTGGTTTTTTGCTCACTTTGCCTCCGATTACACAGAGCCCTGCATATCTCGAAAGCTATGGCGGACTCATTACGAAAAAATTCGTTAACCGTGCTTCTGCTGACCGGCAGAGTGATGATATCCGTCAGTGCGATGACGGAATCTGGTATTTGTATGCCTAAAAAAAGCGCCGTCTCTCCGAAAAAATCCCCGGGCCCCAACCTGCCGGCAAGAGAATGCCCATCCGGGCTGCTGGCGACAACGCCGGCTTCCCCATGAAGTATGATATGCATCTGATCGTCGCCGCTCATGTTCATGACGGTGCCCTGCGCATATTTCATCGCACGCGATACATTGTTTAAAACTTGAAGATTCAGCAAATCGAGATTCCTCCGCACGTAAATATCCGTATGATACCATGAGCCTGATATCCTCTATCATATACTTCGTGAAGTTTCTATCCAAACTTTAACCAAACAGAGGCACTGTCATGTTTGAATTTGGCGCATTGTGTGATAAAATATACAGAATTCCGGCAAGCTATCAGGAGGAGAAGCATTGAAGCAGGCAGGAACATTTTTTTTGATGATAATGATTGTACTGGCATTGGGGGGGTGTGCGTTGGATGGGGCGGATAGCAGCCCAACGCCGCAAACGCCACAGACCCGTCTGCAAACGCCGGTGACGACGCCGGTGCCAACGCCGTCGGCCGCGCCGTCTCCGGTAAAAACGACGCGGGCTGATGTGGAGCCGACGCCGCAACCGACTCCGGAACCCACACTGACGCCCACACCCACGCCCAAAGCGGACGACGGGCGCGTGGAACTGGCCGACGGTTTTTATTATATTAAGCTGAACGATGAAATCAAGGAGAGGATCACCGGCATCAGCTATCCGGAGGATGACGAAGATATCGCAATCAGCTACAGCGATTTGCGCTATGTGAGGATAAAATACTGCGATTTTAATGGAGATGTACACAGCGGTGAGTTGATCGTCAATAAAAAACTGGCAGAAGAAGTGATGGAGATATTCTACGAGCTGTATAAGGCGGAATATCCTCTGGCGTCGGTACGGCTGGTGGACGACTACGGCCAGCCGGGCGATGACACGCTGTCGATGGAGGCCAACAACACATCCGCGTTCTGTTACCGGCATGTGACGGGATCTAAAACACTGTCCCGGCACAGCTTGGGTGCGGCGATTGATATCAACCCGATGCTAAATCCGTATATAGACGGGAACCGCATAGCACCTGAAAACGGGGCAAAATATGTGAACCGGTCATTGGGACTGGCCGGCATGATCGACCACGACGATCTTTGCTATAAGCTGTTCAAAAAGCGCGGCTGGTCCTGGGGGGGAGACTGGAAGGGTGATAAGGATTATCAGCATTTTTCCAAGTCTGTTGGCTGACAGACGATAGCCCGGGTATTTTGACAACCGTTTGTTGACAAACCGATTACATTGAAATAGCATGACATAAGTGATACAATCTAGCGGTTATGTCAAAATAAATATTACTGCAATGTATAAGAGGATAATGGATGGACAAGTATAATGACCGGAAAGACAGGATACAGGTGAACAGTTATCAGAAGGGAGACAGGCCGGCAGGAGCTCACAGGCGCACGTTTAAGGCACTGGTGATCGTATTCTGCGCGCTTGTTTTGCTGCTCGTCGGCAGCCTTGTCGGACTGTACGTGGATATATCAAGGATATGGGGAGATCTGGGATCGGGTCAGATGGCTGTGGTCAGCGAAGAGCCGGAGCAGGATCCGGAAGCTGCAAGCCTTCCGCAGGTGACGTATGAGCAGGTGGCAGTGCCCTCGATGGAGAAAACGGACGAGGTGATCGACGTGATGCTGGTCGGCGTGGACAACCGTAACAGCACAAAGTTCACAGGCCGTTCGGATGTTTTGATGCTATTGCGCGTTGATAAAGATAAAAAGGTTATCAAGCTGGTTTCCTTCATGCGCGATACTCTGGTTACCATTGACGGGCACGGAAAGAACAAACTTAACACGGCGTTCCATTTTGGCAGTGTGGAGTTGGCAAACTCGATGCTTCAAGAGAATTTCGGACTGACGCCGGATTATTATATGGTGGTCAACTTCTTTGGCATGGAGGATATAATCGATGCACTGGACGGTGTGGATATCACACTGGAGCGTAATGAACTTAGATATTTAAATGAAAATGTTAAAGAGATCAATGAACTTGACCGCGACGATGCTTCGCGTGTCAGGGAAGCGGGCGAGCAGCATCTGAACGGAAGGCAGGCGGTGGCTTACATGCGCATACGCAAGCTGGATGGCGACTCTCAGCGCGTGGAACGTCAGCACAAGGTGCTGGAAGCCCTGTTTACCAAAGCGATGAACATGAATGCCGGACAGATACCTAATTTGCTGGGCGCGGTGGTGGAATATGTTCGAACGGACATCCCGCTGGGCCGCATGCTGGATATCGCGACGGCTGTGAGGGGAATGGAGGGAAGCCAGTTGCAGACGTTCCGCTATCCCGAGGAGTTCAGAAACGGCAGCTATGAGAGCATGTCGGTGGTGAAGCCTGTCGATACGGAGGAAGAGCTGGCCAAGCTGAAGAATTTCCTTGAGCAATAGGTGGATTAAATTGAGCTGGTGACCGGACCTTTTTTACCCAAATAGAAACGGCGCACAATGCATGTATCTGACTATATGGATCGGGGGCTGCGCACTGGCGCAACCCCCGATAACCCATATCCCAATACCACTATCAGGTGTGTTTCTCTTTAAGATTGCCTTCCGCCCGGCGGATTTCCTGCAAGGAGAGAGTATAGGGCTTGTTGTAAACCGCACAGCCTACATTTTTCTGGCGGATCAGGAATTCAATACAGTTGTCGCACGCGGTGCACCATTTGATCTCATTTTCGCGGTCTTCAAGGTATTTCTTGGGCAGCAGCGGGTCGGCCAGAGACTGGCGTCCGAGAGCGATCATGTCGGTCACGCCGTCTTTAATGTTCTTATTGCCCCAGAAGAATGTGGTGCTCTCAGCTTTTTCGCGCGCCTGCAGCTTGTTGTTGCCCTTGTTGAACACCGAGTAAGCGGAACCGATCATCACGGCATTTTTCAGCACGTCTTTGCCCGCTTTCTGGAAAGTGTGGTGCAGGTACACCTGATCGGGGATCGCCTTGTCCGGCTGCGACAGCGCGAGTGTGATAGACGGGCTGCCCGCCGACTGGATGATGAAGCTGGCGCCGCGCTCTTCAAGACCTTTAACCAGATCCAGCGGCTCAGTCAGGTCGATAATGGCCGTATCGGGGCCTGCGCTGCCCTGTCCGCCCGGGAAGCCTTCCCAGAACGAGACCTTGGAGCCGATGAGGAAGTTCTTGTCGTTGACGGCGGCGGTGACCTTTTCGATCAGGTCATATGCGAACTGACGCCGTTTTTCCCATGGGCCGCCGTATTTCCAGTTGCGGTCGTTGTAGGGGCGCAGTATCTGTGAGCCGAGGTAGCCGTGGCAGAGCTTTAAGTCCACGCCGTCGGCACCCGCGTCGTGCGCGATCTTGGCGCTCAGCACGAACTTGTCAATGATCTTGTCAACGTCGTCTTCACTGAGGACATCGCCGCCGAAACCGGCCAGCGGCTTCACGCACACGCGTTTAGAAAACGCAGGATGGCTAAGCTCGCCCGAATGCGTGAGCTGGAAGATAAACAGCGGCTTAGAATTGACTTCGCGCATTTTGGACACGAATTGTTCCAGCGGCTTTTGGTTGTGCGGCATGATGGAAAGCTGAAATTCACGTGAGCGGTTCTCATAGCCCACGGTGATGGCTTCCAGCACGATGATGCCGGAGTTGCCCTCGAACAGGTTGGTGTATCTTTCGTATGTGGGAGCGGTAGGATTTCCCTGCGCGTCCGAATCGCAGCATTCCATGGCATTGATCACGAAACGGTTGGGAGCTGTTTTGGCACCGATTTTAATCGGTTGCGCCAATGGTTCATCGGTTCTCATAGCACGACCTCCATACAGTTTTTGATAATACCAGTATAGAGGCTGCGAAATGTTGCTACAATCCCAAGCTTATACGAGTTAATACCAGTAAAAACCCAGTATTAGTCGAGGGCGATGTTGGAGCGTATCAGGAAGGCGCGCAGGTTGTCGCGCCCTGGGTCCAGGCGCAGCTTGGCACGGATGTTGGCGCGGTGAAAGTCCACCGTTTTTTTGGAGACACACAACGCGTCCGCAATCTCCTTGGACGTGCTGCCGGCACGTATCATCGCCATGATTTCAATCTCACGCGATGTGAAATCCGCCAGCCCTGACGGGCCGGAGAGGTAAGGGGTTACGATGTTTTCAAACAAACTGTCCAGAAAGGAGATCATGTCGGATTCGGCGGGCCGCTCCGCAAAGGATTCGTGCATATGGCGCAATACCGGCTTGATGTACTTACGGATATTGCTCTTGATGTTGTCCTCAATCTCACGCTTTTCCAGTTCTTTTTGATCGATGTATGTTTTGAGCAGCTCGTTCTGGGATTTGACGTGGCTCATATCCTTTTCGATGGTGTGTATCTTGGAATAGAGGTCCACTTCGCAGGTGATGTCCTTCACATATTCGACGATGCCCACCATGTTTTCTCCGTCCATGATCGGGAAGCCCTGCAGCTCGTGCCAGCCGGAAGCGTGGCTGTATTTCATATAATAGGAAATGATGTCGCGATGGGCCTTTTGCGTTCCAATGGCTTTGATGATGGGGCAGTATGCACACGGTTCGCTGCGGTCATGATAGGCGGTATAACATTTTTTGCCCACGAGGCGGGGCTTGTGGGCATACCATTTCTGCATGGAAAAGTTGACACGCATGATGTTAAGATCGGTATCCAAAATGCTGATGCCGTCTTCAATGGAGTTAAACAGGTTGCTTTCATGAGTAAATGCCGCGTCGATATCGTCTTTGCTAAAAAACTTGTTGGGATTAAATATCCGGGTATTATGTTCCCGGTACATATCGATGGCCTTTCCGCAATCCATGCTTCACAGACCTCCGTTAATTTATATAATTTATTATATCAAAAAAGAAAGCCGTGCGCCAGTTAATTTCGGCGCACGGCAGCAGGCACATATTTACATAGCTTGGTATGGCCGAGCATACAGCTCTTTTTTCTTCAGCCTGTTTTTGCGCGCCATGCCATACCAGCCGCGGTTACCCATGAAAAAGTACAAGCGTCTTGGAAAGTTCAGCGATATGGACACATTCTCCGGTGGGACAGGCATGGGCACCAGCGTATCCTGGGCCATCTGTGACAATGCGTCATCCAACAGCGTGACAGCCTTCTTCATGAACGGCGCTTCTCTGGCCTCGGAGATCATGCC
This sequence comes from Bacillota bacterium, assembly GCA_023416745.1. GTDB lineage: Bacteria > Bacillota > Clostridia > Christensenellales > SZUA-584 > SZUA-584. The sequence goes on along the minus strand of JAEZHF010000080.1, from coordinate 29,900 downwards.
GCCTGCGCCGCTGCTGACGCCGAATCGGAACGACGCGCCGATATGGCCTGCGAAGCTGTGCATCACACGGAGCGCTTCTTCGTTTATGTCCGGCTCCGGAAAGCCACAGTTGACAATGGCGTAGACGTGCTGGCTTTGGGGCAGACCGCCCATGCGGGAAACGTATTTTGCGTAATCTTCCATGAAGCGCATCAGCAGGGAGGGGACGCAGAAGTAGTACAGCGGGAATATAAACAATAGCGCATCCGCCTCACGCATGGCTGTAAATGCGGTCTCATAGGTGCCGGTGTTTAGACTGGTGGTGGCGCGGATCACGCTGGATTTGATGCCTACCGCGCCAAACACGTTCTGTGCCTGAACAGCCAGTGTGCCGGATACCGATTTGGATGCGGCCTTGGGGCTCCCGTTGATGATGATAGCTTTTTTGCTCTCTGCGCTCATAATAATCCCTCACATTTCCTCAGTGATATGTTTTTCAGCTGATCCTCAAGGCTGGTGTCCGGGTTGTATACCAGCGCTTCCGCGCCGCGCCGGTGCTTTTTGGTGATGTCGATAAACAGTTGAGTGTCCTCTGCTGTGGCGCTGTCCCCATAGCCCAGCATCACGTATTGTGGGTAATTGTCATAACGGGCCGGGTGCATCGTGGACCCGTCCGGACGGGTGATGAAGAAGGGAAGCATGTTGGGCAGCCCACGATCCACTACCGTTTTAATGTTAGCGCTGAACTGACCGAACACCACCGGTGTTAAGAAAAACGCCACATCGCTGTTCATGATGGCGCGGTTAATGGAGTCGATGCCATCTTTGACCACGCATTGGCCGGGCGTTTTGATCCAGCAGCCAAAGCATCCGATGCAGCAGGCGAGTTCGCGGCCGACACTGAACTCGTCGACTTCATAATCCTTCAGGCAGGACAGGAGCTCACTGCGCAAGCCGTCTTCTGGTTGCCGCTCACTATCCGTAATGATTACAGCTTTCATTATTTTATTCCTCCAAAAAATGTTTACGATGTAAACATACCACACTATGTTTACTCTGTCAACATAGTGTGGTATAATATTTTTACCAGAAAATTAAGAGGAAAATGTAATGAGCAATACGGCAAAACAGAATTATCATCATGGCGATTTGAAGTCCGAGCTGATTCGTACGGGACTCATACTGCTGAGTCAGGACGGCTATACGGCGTTCTCGCTGCGCAAGGTGGCCGCCGCCTGCGGCGTGAGCCAGACGGCACCCTACCGCCATTTCAAGGACAAGGACGAGCTGGTGCGGGCCATACTGGATCAGGCGATGTCCGCCTTCAATGAAAGTCTGGAAGCGGCGGCCTGCAAGCATCCGGACAATCCGCGCAGCCAGATCAAGGAGATGGGTGTGGCGTATATACGTTTTTTTGCGGAAAACCCCGAATATATGAACCTGCTGTTTCTGAGCGATGTAAAGCTGACAGGCACCGAATCGTTTCCTTGCGGTGATGATGCGCATATGCAGCCGGGGCACGCGTTTGCGACGCTGTTCGGTGCGGTCCGCCGTTTTTGCGTGGCTTACCCGGATAAGGGCTGGGATGAACAGGAATTGACGCTGTTCTGCTGGGGGTTGGTACACGGCATCAGTGTGCTGCTGGCTCGGGGCGAGCTGCCTTGCACGGGCGGGTATGAGCCGCTGATTCACCGCATCATCTGGAACGAGAGCTTTCTGTAATCCAAAACTGCAGCGTTGTGCAGCTACACAAATGCAAGAAGGATTTAGGGTATATGATTACAGGGCATCAGCGTCCGGCTGCGCGGCGGAATCTGAAGGACGCAAAACGTCAGCATCCTGCGCCGTACGCTTATAAAAAAAGCCGCAAATCGTGGATGTGAGCGGTGACACCAGCACGAGGCCGATGCAGCCGACGAACGTGTGCAGCACCTCAGCGGCGATCATCTTGGAATTGAAAATGTTCATCATCGGCGTGCCCTGTGCCATATACACCATCATCACGGATATGTAGCTGCCCATGTAGGCGAGAAGCAGCGTGGTCGTCTGGCTGCCCACCACTGATTTACCGATGGTCAGGCCGGATTTGACCAGCGCCTTGCGCGATATATCGGGATTGTGCAGCGATACTTCGTCCAGCGCTGCCGATATGTCGATCGCGAGGTCGAGTATCGCACCGGAGCAGGCGAGGTATATGCCCGCCTGGAATATCCCGGTTAAGTCCAGCGACTCAAAGCCGGAATACAGCAGCGATTCGGACCATTGCATCACCGCTCCGTGCACCTTGAACACGTCTCCCCACAATATGGCGAGAAGCCCGGTAATGAAGGAGCACGCAACCGCACCGACGATGGCGGCCAAAGCTTTTTTGGTGAAACCGGCGACAAGCAGCAACGTGGCAATGGTAATCACATTACCCACGATCAGCGCAATGAGCATGGGGTTCGCCCCGTGCAGCATTGAGGGGATGAGCACCTTCCATATGGTGAGCAGCGCGAACGCAAAAGAGAGCAGTGTGCGGATGCCCGTGAAGCCGGAGAATACGATGAGGCACAGCGCGAAAAGGCCGATCAGCACCAGCATCAGATCGAAACGGTAGTGGTCGATCATATTGGCAAATGTGATGCTGCCCTCAGCATTGCGTTCCAGCAGCACCCAGGCTGTATCGCCCGCCTCAAACGTCTTATCGAATTCCATCTTACCTGAATACAGATTGGTGGCCATAACCTCCTCGCCCTTGTGTGAGCCGGACTGGATGAGCACCCAGCAGTTCTGCGCGCCCTGCTTGATGAGACCGGTATTGTAAACACCCGAGTTGTCTGCTGTAATCACTTTGGCTTTAACACCTTCGCTGTTGATATAGATCTGTTTTTCAAAGCCGGTGGGCATCAGGCTCAGCGCAGCGAGCAGTACCGCAAACGCGAGGATGAATACCGCTTCTTTTTTGTTGATACGGGATATGAGCTTTTTCAAAAGAAATCTCCTTTGTGCAGCAACAGACCGGGCGTTGTTGCCCGGCCTGCTGCCGATGGTTGAATTGAGGTGGCTGGTTATAGTCCGCAGACGGCGACCAGCTTTTTGAACATATCCGTGTTGTCGTAGGAACCGCCAAACAGCTCCGCACCGGCGCCTGTAGCGTAGACCGGGACGGGAGTGCCGGTGTGGGAGTAGGACGTCCAGCCGATGCCCGCTTTGTTGTTGAGTATGTGCGTCAGCGTAACGGACATAGGATCGTAAGTGCCATACAGCAGCGCGGCTTCATCGGTGGCCGTACGTTCCTCCTTGGGCTTCATGGACTCGGCGAATCCGGCTTCGAGCTTGGCGAATTCATAATCCGTCATCACGTAGGGGGCGTTGGCTTCTATAGCGGCGTCAGTGTCGGACGGGGCGATGAGGCCAAAGTTTTCCTTGATAACCGGCATCACGTCGGAGAGCTCCAAGTTCGGATTCTGCTCCTTCATGTCACCGATCAGCTCGTCGAACGCGACGTAGGACATCTTCTGCTTGTTCAGTATGGAGAAGGCAGTGTCGTAGCCTGTAGCGGCGTAACCAATCGTCATGCCGCCTGTTTCGTGGTCCCCGGTCACCAATATCAGCGTTTCCTCTGGGTGCTTGTTCATGAAATCCACCGCGATCTGAACAGCGCTCTCAAAGCCCAGCGTGTCGTTGATGGTGGAGAGCGCGTCGTTAGCGTGGCAGGCCCAGTCGATCTTACCCGACTCGCACATCATGAAGAAACCGTTTTCGTTATCCAGCACGTCAATGCCCTTGCGGACGAAGTCGGCCAGCGTGAGGTCGCCGCTCTTCACGTCCACAGTGTAAGGCATGGCACCGGAATCCTGCAATTCCGGGCTCTGGGCGAAGACCTTGCCGGAGTTGCTGTCCAATGCTTCTATCTCTTCCTTGGTGTTGGCAACGGTGTAGCCGTGGTTGGTGAGTATACTGTAGGCACTCAGACGGTTTTTGGTGGGGCCGTAGGCCTGATTGATGGAACCGCCGCCAAAGTAATCAAAATCGCTGTTTGCCATCTGCATCGCGATGTCGTAATAGTCGTTGCGGGAGGCGACGTGAGCGTAGAATGCGGCAGGGGTGGCGTGGTTGATGGTCACGCTGGACACGATGCCAATCTTCTTGCCGTCCGCTTTGAGCAGTTCGGTGATGCTTGTCGGCGCTGTCGTTTTGTCCATCTCAAGGCCGATTACGCCGCTGTGCGTTTTGACGCCGCAGGAGACTGCGGTGGCAGTGGAGGCGGAATCGGGACAGAACGATGTGGAGTCATACGTGGTGGCGACGCCGGCCACAGGGAACTGCGTGAAGTTGAGCGGGCCGGGCGTGACTGCTCCTTCGGTGTTATTGCCGTTGTAGACCTGCGCCGCATTCACCTGAACGTGGGACATGCCATCGCCGATGAATAAGAACACATACTTGGGCAGAGCCTGCGAAACGGCTTCTTCAGTCTGAGCGGCGGCTGCGTTTTCCGGTGCCCCGGCGGTGGCGGACTGAGGCGAAAAGCCAATAAGCGCGGCTGACAGAATGGCCAGGCAGACAAGACCGATGCCAAACCGCAAAAAATATTTGCCCAGCCTGATCTTTGCATAATTGAAAAGCACCTGAATGTTCAACAAGACTTTCTTAACCATAAATCCCTCCTGAAAAATAATAAAATGGACAAACTAGTCATTACCCAAATCATAGACGGGGAATGTAATTTGTCCGTTAGGAGGGTGTTAAAAAGCCGTAATCAGGCTGTAAAGTTATTAAAAAGATAAGGTTATTGCGAAATCTGTTCTTCCAGCGCGCAGACTGCGGTCAGTCTGTCGAATATGCCGGTGTTGTCGTACGAGCCGCCAAAAGCTTCTGCGCCTGTACCGTAAGCGTAAACGGGGAGCGGCAGCGCAGTGTGATAGAACGTGGTCCAGCCGATGCCTGCCTTATTGCTCAATATGCGGGTAAGTGCCGTCGTGAGCGGGTCGTACCCGCCGTAAAGCAGCTCCGTCTGGTCGGCGTCGGCGCTGCTGCCCGAGGAGCTGAGCGATTGAGAAAAAGCGCTTTTAAGCAGACCATATTCGTAATCGCTGAGCACCAAGGCTTTGCTGGCTGCTTTGTCGGCGCTGCTTTGTGTATACAGTCCGAAATTCTCACCGATCACAGGCAGTATGCCGGACAGCTCAAGGTCCGGGTCTTCCTCGATCATTTCTGCCAGGTGATCCTTGAACAGGGAATATGAAATCGTCTGGCTGCCAAGCAGCTTCAGATTGGTACTGTATTGAGTGGCCGTATATCCGAGGGACATGCCGCCTGTCTCGTGGTCCGCCGTGACGAGTATCAGCGTTTCGTCCGGATGCTCAGCGGCAAAGTCCACCGCCTGCTGTATCGCGTCCTCAAAGTCCAGCATTTCCTGCACCACCGACGCGGCGTCGTTGGCGTGGCAGGCCCAGTCAATCTTGCCCGATTCGCACATCATGAAGAAGCCATTTTCATTGTCCAGCACGTCGATACCCTTGCGGACAAAGTCAGCGAGCTTTAGGTCTCCCTCTTTTGCGTCAATGACGAAAGGTATTGCGCCCAGGTTGGCGAGAGCGGGGGATATGGCGTATGCCTTGCCGGAGCCGATGCCCAGCGCTGCTATTTCCTCTTTTGTGTCCGCCACCGTATAACCCTGTGCTTCAAATTCGCTGTAATCTTGGGAAATATAATCGTCTTCCGACTTTGTGTAGATCGCGCCGCCCGCGAAATAGTCAAAGCCGCTCATGGCCATCTGCTTTGTGATGTCCTCATAATCTGAACGGGCGTCGCTGTGCGCGTAAAAGGCGGCGGGTGTGGCGTTGTTGAGCGTGACAGAGGTGACGATGCCGATTTTTTTACCGTCCGCCTTGAGCAGCTCCGCAATATTGGGTACGCTGACACCGTCGACCGTTTGGCCGAGCACGCCATTTCCCGTTTTGACGCCGCAGGCGATGGACGTGCCGGCGGATGCGGAGTCGGGGATCACGGATTTGACATTGTAGTTGCTGACGGTGCCGGTGACCGGAAACTGCATGAAATTGAGCGGGGAGGGGGCGATGTCACCCTTATCACTGCCCTTGTAATACTGTGTCGTCTGTATCTGTGCATATGACATGCCGTCCCCGATGAACAGGAATAAATACTTGGGCGCGGCGTCTCTAGCCGAAGCATCCGGCGGCGTGGTGGGTACGGGCTCCTGCACGGGGGTGGCTGTTTGGTCCGGAGCCGCTGTGGATACGGGCGCGGCCGTGGGTGTGGCGCTGCCCGACGGTGCCTGAGTACAGCCGACCAGCAGGGAGACAATGAGCGCCAGGGCAATCGCCCAAACGATGATCCTTCTTGACATGCCAAAAACCCCTTTCGCATGATGACGGCATAAAAACGGCTTATGACAATATATTAGACTTTTTTCAGGGATACATCAACCTTAAAATACCAGCTGCACCAGCAGCATGTAGATGACGGTGCCTGCCGCAATGGACAGCAGCATATTTCTGCGCCAGACGTGCAACAGCACGATGGAAAGTATCGCAATGGCTTCGGGTATCCCATAAGGGCAAAAAAGCATCACTGTGTCTTTGAGGCTGTAGATCACCAGCAGGCCGATGACGGCGAAGGGCAGCACGACGCCCAGGTACTGCACGTATCTGGGGGTGGGCCTGCCGGCGGGGAAAATGATAAAAGGCAGAAAGCGCGTTGCCATGGTCCCCAGCACCACCACGGCGATGATGACGGCAGACTGCCAGAGGGTGATGGTCATGCGGCATTCTCCTTTCGGCTGAGCGGCTTGCGCAGCAGTGTGAGCACGACGAGTATCAGCGCCATCGCGGGCAATATGAACTGCGTCGCGCCGAACACGATGAGGCAGGCCACCGACGCCGCGAGGCCGATGAGGGCGGGCGCGTGGCGTTTGCTTTTCAGCCACTGATCGAGGAATATTACGACAAACAGAGCGACCAGAACGAACTCGATGCCCTCAGTGCTAAAGGAGATGAGGCTGCCCAGCAGACCGCCCACGGTGGCACCCAAAAACCAGTAGGCATGGTTCAGCAGCGTAACGAAGAACATGAACCAGCCGCGATCCACACCTTCGGGCGGCTGTGCGGCACAGTTGATGGAGAAGGATTCGTCGCACATGCCGTATATCAGATAGAACTTCTTTTTACCGGTGCCGCGGAACTTATCGATCATGGAGACGCCGTAGAAAAGATGCCGCGCGTTGACCATCAGCGCGAGCACGAAGGCGTTCAGCGGGTCAAAGCCGGTCAGCATCAGACTGGCCGCGACGAATTCCATCGAGCCCGCGAATATGGTGAGGCTCATCACCATGGGGTACACGAAGGAGAAACCCATGCTGTTCATGTAGATGCCGTACGCCAGCCCGAGGAAGGAGAAACCGGCGCATATGGGCAGCGTGTAAGGCAGCGCCGCTTTGAATGCACGTGTTTTTGTACGCATTGTGTTATCCGTCCCAAGTGAGTATGTGTTGGTGATATGATGACGGATAGCGGAGGAAATGTCAAGAAAGGGGGCAGCCTGTGAGACCCATAAGGCAAATGCCTTTTGCTGCTTTCTTAAAGAAAGCAGTGGATGCGCGGAGGCAGCGCCTCGTTAAATTGTTTTGACAAACAAAGAGGCGCCGCATCATGCGGAGCCTCCCTGTCCATCTCCCAATTTACAAACTACCCCAATATCTTTTTCAAGTCAGCTTCAGGCGTGGAGATCGGTGTGAGGCCGAAACCGTCCACCAGCGCCTTGAGTATGTTAGGCGAGAGGAACGCGGGCAGCGACGGCCCAATGTATATGTTCTTAATGCCCAGCGACAGCAGCGTCAGCAGTATGCAGACCGCTTTCTGCTCGTACCATGAGAGCACCAGAGACAGCGGCAGATCATTCACGCCACATTCAAACGCTTCGGCCAGCGCTGTGGCCACACGGATGGCGCTGTACGCGTCGTTGCACTGGCCCATGTCCATGATGCGCGGCAGGCCGCCGATGGTACCGAGATCCAGGTCGTTGAAGCGGAACTTACCGCACGCGAGCGTTAAGACCACGGTGTCGTCCGGCGTCTGGCGCACGAACTCGGTGTAGTAGTTGCGTCCCGGCTTTGCGCCGTCGCAGCCGCCCACCAGAAAGAAGTGGCGGATCGCGCCTGCCTTCACGGCATCGATCACCTTGTCCGCTACGCCCAGCACCGTGCCGTGCGCAAAGCCGGTGGTCACCGTCTCGCCGCCGTTGATGCCCGTCATCTTGCGGTCTTCGGCATAGCCGCCCAGCTCCAGCGCTTTTTCAATCACCGGCGTGAAGTCCTTGTCGTCGCCGATGTGAACCATGCCGGGGTAGGCCACCACTTCGGTGGTGAATATGCGGTCGGCATAGCTGTCCTTCACGGGCATGATGCAGTTGGTGGTGAACAGCACTGGGCCGGGTATATTTGCGAACTCTTTCTGCTGGTTCTGCCATGCCGTGCCGAAGTTGCCCTTCAGATGCGGGAACGCCTTGAGCCTGGGGTATGCGTGCGCCGGCAGCATCTCGCCGTGGGTATACACATTGACGCCCTTGCCCGCCGTCTGCTCCAGCAGCTTATAAAGATCCAGCAGGTCATGGCCGGAAATCACGATGAAAGGGCCTGCTTCTACCGTCAACGGTACCGTCACAGGAGCGGGAGTGCCGTATGTTTCGGTATTGGCTTTGTCCAGCAGCGCCATGCACTCCAGGTTTGCGCTTCCTGTTTCCATCACCAGAGCCAGCAGTTTATCCGCGTCGGACTCGCCGCCGATGGCGCACAGCGCCTTGACGAAAAAGCTGTTGACCGTATCGTTTTTGTAACCAAGCACCCACGCGTGGTAGGCATATGCCGCCATGCCGCGGATACCTAACAGTATCAGCGACTTTAATGAGCGGATGTCCTCGTTCACCTTCCACAGCTGATCCATATCGTATTCGGGTACAAACGCGTTCAGAGCGGCTTTCGCCTGCCGCGTTTTGTTAATCTGAACCTGTATCGCTTCGTCGTCAAAGCTCACGTTGGTGACGGTGGTGAACAGGCCTTCCAGCAGCAGCTGGGTGACCTCGTCGGAAGCGGACTGGCCATAGGCAGCGCGCGAAAGGCCGACTAACGCACCGGTCAGCTCATCCTGCAGATTGGACGTAGGCGCAGCCTTGCCGCAGACGCCTTTCGTATCACACACTTTACCGCCTGCCGCCTGTTCACACTGAAAACAAAACATATTGGACATTGAATACCCTCCTGTTATTTGTCAAATTCAAATTTCATATTGAGTATAACGAGGGAAACGATTGCAAGCAGTTGCAAATGCAACATAACAACAAACACTGTGAAAAAAATCCCGAATCAAAGCGACTCGGGATTTCTCAATGCGGAATAATTGCCTTGAAGCTGTTCATCGGCTATAGAATTCCTGTACAGCGGCGAAGAACGCGTCAATGTTATCCCAGCCGGAGAGCGGCGGAATGTCGCAGCCGGACGACACGACGAAGTTCTTATGGACCGAGCATTTTTCCATCAGTGCCAGTGTAGATTCGCGGACGGATTCGGGTGTACCGTTGCGGAACTGGCTGGCCGGGTCCACATTGCCCATCACAATCACATCGTCCGGCATCAGCTCCAGTATTTGCTTTAAGTCAATGGCGTTGCCGAAATGGTAGCCGTCAGCGCCGATGCCCTTGATGGAATCCACCAGCACGGGCGTGTTGTTGCCGCAGTTGTGGTAGAAGAATGCGAACTCGTCCGTTTTGACGGCATCGACCACGCGTTTGACATACTTCGAGGAAAACTCCTCAATGAGCCCGGGAGAGAGTATGCCGGCCAGCGGTTCCGCCATCACAACGCCGTCAGCCCCCGAATCGCGGTAGGCCAGTGCATAGGCGGTAATGAACTGTGTCACCTTGTCCAGCACGGTGTGTACCATATCAGGGTCTTCATAGCAGGCGATCATGATTTCGGAAACGTCCAGCAGGCGTCCGGCCAGCGAATACGGCCCGATCACGCCCGCAAGCACAGGGCGGTCGGTAACCTGCTGCTTGGCCTGCCGGATGGCTTCAATATAAACGCCTGTGCGCCCGGCTCTCGCATCGGGCACGGCCAGCGCATGGGCCTCTTTCGACGTGGTGATGATTCGGCCAATAACGGTGGGCACCTCGTCCTTGGAAACGCGGATGGAGGAACCGAATGCTTCGGCTTCCACCGACAGGTCCATCATGCTGACGGAAGCGGCGGCGTCAGTGCGCCGGGCGATGAGACGCATGCCCTCGGCCTGCTTTTCGCTGCTGGATATTAGCTCCTCAACGGAGATGCCCATCAGCTGAATAGCCGGGAACGAAAGAATCGGCATTGGTTTTTTGATATCGGCCGCATGTATGCCGGCAATCCATCTTTTCATGTTCATAAAAAATAACCCGCTTTCAATGTAGTATTTTCGACTGAGTTAAAACCAATATAGCGTCAATAGCTGCGGATTTCTTGTAAATAAAACTGAAGTGTATAACTATATTAACTTTATTCTCATCGTGGCTAGGCATTAAAAGGAAATCTGACATTCAACAGGTATCAAGAGGATATATAATCAAGCATAATTTGTCGATTCTTAATTGGATAAATTGCTAAAGTATTAATTTATTTGACAAAAAAATGGTCAGATGTTATAATAATCGCACAATTGAATATATTGAATCACTTATTGTATTATTCAAAGCATTTATTCAAAGCAACGGCAAACCCGGCTGAGAAGCAGGGACGCAAATTTATCAAGCGAAGTGTTTTCGGTTGGGCCGCCTTGTAGTTTTAGGTGGGCCTTTTTTGGATAATGCAGATGATTTTGAAAAAGGCAAACCCGACTGAAAAGCGGGGGCGCAAAGCCTGGAGTCTAAATCCCGCGTGGATATGATCGTTCGGCTGCCAAAGAGATATTTCTTTGCAGCCGTTTTTTATTATCAATTTTGCAGTATTTAGATTCTGCAAGCCGCGCCATGTCATGATCTTAAAGTGCCATTAACATGGCAGAGATATATAATAGAATAATCAAATGAAAAGGCAAACCCGTGCGATAGCCGGGGACGCAAAGCCCAGAAGTCTAACTCTCCGCAAGAGAAACGATAGTTCGGCTGCCAAAGGTTATTTCTTTGCGCAGTCTGTTTTTTTGTAGGGAATGAATACATTCAACTAACGGAGGGTGAAAAGATGAAGACAAGAGTGATGTCGGTAATATTGGCGGCGCTGCTGATACTGGCGCTGATACCGTCGACAGCATTTGCTGAAGAACCGGCAGCGGGCGATACGGAAATGCCTGCACTGACGGAATTGACTGATCCGGATGCGGGAACGCCTGACCCGGACGCGGGAACGCCTGATCCGGACGCGGGAACGCCTGATCCGACGGCAACGCCTGATCCGACAGCAACGCCTGAACCGACGGCAACGCCTGATCCGACAGCAACGCCTGATCCGACAGCAACGCCTGATCCGACAGGAACGCCTGACCCGGACGCAGAAACGCCTGACCCGGACGCAGGAACACCCGCTATAATGCAGACTCCGACATCTGAGAGTGAAGGAACAACGTCTAGACTGAGTGCTGAAGGGTTGTCCACAACAAATGGCTGGTGGCCCCAGAGGACGCTTACCGTCACCAAGGAAGGACTGGGTTCTGTCAACGTCGAAGGTTCCCGGCAATACGATTTGCTTGCGACGGTAAGGCTGGAAGCAGCAGCTGCGACGGGTTGGCGGTTTTCCCACTGGGAGGGTGACTTGTCCGGCTCAGACAATACCAAGAATATTGTAATGACGGAAAATAAAAGCGTCAAGGCTGTCTTTAAACCGATACCGCGGTATACGCTGGCGGTGACGGCGTTGGAAGGCGGCTCGGTGACCGTGTCACCCAGTCAGACGGACTATGAGGATGGCACGACTGTTACGCTGACGGCGGTTCCTAACAGCGGCTGGCGTTTGGCGAGCTGGTCGGGAGACGCGTCCGGCAACAGCACGTCGGCCACCGTTAAGATGAACGGGAATAAAGTGGTGACGGCGACGTTTGAGCTGATCCCGCACTATACGCTGACAGTGAATAAGGTGGGCAACGGTACGGTGACTGTGTCACCAGACCAGGCAGACTACGAGGACGGCACGTCGGTGACGCTGACGGCGACGGCGGACAGCGGCTGGCGGTTTGGCGGCTGGTCGGGAGACATGTCTGGTTCCGGTTCGACCAAGACGCTCAAGCTGACGAGCAACAAGACAGTGACTGCGACATTTATCGAGCGGTGCACCGTATCGATCTCCAAGGAAGGCAGCGGTAGCATCTTCCCCAATCTTGTGGCGGGTGTGTATGACGTTGGCAAAACTATCGATCTCAGCAAAGCTGTGCCGATCCCTGCTTTGGGATGGTCTTTCAAGGGCTGGAGGGACGAGAGCACCGGTAGTATTTTGGGAGGCAGCTCTGTTCAGCTGACGACCAGCAGCGCTTCGTTTACAGCCGTGTTCTTCGACAGCGAGGAACTCAAAGTGCGTGCGGGGGCCAACGGCAGCCTGACCAGCAACATTAGCGGCACTTATGAGCGCGGCGAACAGCTGAACCTAACCCAACTAGCCGGTCCGAAAGGCAATACAGGTTATGTATTTGACACTTGGGTTGAATACGGCTGGAATTTCATTGGGTACAAGGGTGAGCGTGAAGATACGATCAGAATTGGCGATTCAAACTATTTCGAAGCGCGGTTCAAAAAAGCTCAGTATACCGTTTCGTTTGAGGAGAACGGCAGCAGCGAAATCGCCAACCAGACCGTGGAGCATGGACAAAAGGCTGTCAAACCGGCAGACCCCAGCCTTACGGGATATCTGTTCGGCGGATGGTATGCGGATTCAAGCTTCGGCAGCACGTTTAACTTCAATGCGGCCATTACAAAGGATACTACGGTTTATCTGAAATGGACGCCGATCTCCTATACTGTCACGTATAACGGCAATGGCGCGAACCCAGGTTCGTCGACTCCGGACAGCTACCATACCTACGATACGGCATCTGCGCTGAGCACGAACGGCTTTAGCAGGACGGGACATGCCTTCTCCGGTTGGGCGGAGGAAGAAGACGGAGCGAAGGTTTATAATAATAATGCCAGCGTCAGTAACCTGACGACGGTGAACAATGACACTGTGACACTGTACGCTGTGTGGGCGGTCAACAGCTATACGGTGACATACGAGGATGAAGCGGGCGTATCTCTGGGCACGGAAATAGTGTCGTACGGACAAGACGCCAATGCTGCGTCGCTGAGCCTGCCTTCGGGATCGCGCATTGACGATTCGACCGGTTGGCGCGGGCAGCTTGAGAATATCACGGACGACAGAACGGTAACGGTCACACTCGAATATGAAGTGACGTTTGACCTGGACGGAGGCACGCGCAAGGGCGGCGGCGCCCTGTTGCAGTGGGTGAAGTATAACGGCAGCGCCACAGCGCCCACGGTCACACCGCCCGAAGCTTTGGCATTCAAGAGCTGGGATAAAGCGTTTAGCGCGGTGACGCAAAGCCTAAACGTAAAGGCAGAGTATAAAGCCTATACGTTTGTGGTCAAGGCGGACAGCAAAATCGTTAACGGGCGTATCAAGGTGACATATGGAACCGATGTACGTTATTTGAACGCAGGACAAAGCACGACGTTCACAGCAATTGTCGGGGACAAACTTGTCTGGTTCCAAGGCGAGCCGAATAACGGCTACGAGTTTGAAAAATGGAACGGCAACCCGCAGACTGCTGATAACGGCTTAAGGTCGCGCAATATCTATGAGGCGACGCAGTTTACGCCGTATGCGCTATTTAAAACAATTGTGTATGGCATTACTTACGAACTGGGCGGCGGCGTTAACGCGGCGGGCAATCCCTCGACATACACCGTTGAGGACGATGAGATCACGCTGGCGGACGCGACGCGCGCAGGCTACGACTTCCTGGGCTGGGCCGAGGGCGATACGATAGCGGCGGGCTCGACGGGCGACAAGACGTTTACGGCCCAGTGGTCCGACCCGATCGTCTACGATATCGAGTATGTACTGAACGGCGGCATCAACGCGGCGGGCAATCCCTCGACATACACCGTTGAGGACGATGAGATCACGCTGGCGGACGCGACGCGCGCAGGTTACAACTTCCTGGGCTGGGCCGAGGGCAACTCGATAGCGGCGGGCTCGACGGGCGACAAGACGTTTACCGCCCAGTGGTCTGACCCGATCATCTACGATATCGAGTATGTACTGAACGGCGGCACCAACGCGGCGGGCAACCCCTCGACATACACCGTTGAGGACGATGAGATCACGCTGGCGGACGCGACGCGCACGGGCTACAACTTCCTGGGCTGGACCGAGGGCGATACGATAGCGGCGGGCTCGACGGGCGACAAAACGTTTACGGCCCAGTGGTCTGCCCCGATCGTCTATAGCATTACGTATGGGCTGAACGGCGGCACTGTAAGCGGCACGAACCCGACCACCTATACGGTGGAAAGTGCGGCTATCACGCTCATAAATCCTGCCAGAACCGGGTATACGTTTACCGGCTGGAATGGGACGGGTATCGCGAACGGTACGGTAAACGTGGTGATTCCGGCGGGTTCGACAGGTAACAGGAGCTTTGACGCGACCTATGATATCAATACCTACACGGTGACCTTTGAGGACTACGACGGCACGGTGCTGGGTACCGACAGGGTGTCGTATGGCGGCAGCGCAGACGCGCCGGATGATCCGGATCGCGAGGGCTATAACTTCACTGGCTGGGATCGTGATTTTGATGTTGTCAGAACCAACATGACGGTGACGGCGACCTATGCGATAAGGACCTTCACAGTGACGTTTGAGGACTATGACGGCACTGTGCTGTCCACGGACACTGTGAATTGGAACACCGCGGCGACTCCTCCGGCGGATCCGGAGCGCGACGGCTACACGTTTACCGGATGGGATGCCGACTTCTCTGCGGTAACAGCTAATATGACAGTGACCGCGCAATATTCGGAGAATGCGGTGATCGAAAACGAACCGGTTCCGCAGACAGGCGGCAACGGTGACGACGATACGGTGGTGCTGCAGGATGACGGCGTGCCGCTGCAGGGCCCGGCAGGGTTCCCGTGGTGGTGGATCGTGATCGGTGTCGGCGTGGCCGGACTGCTGTTCCTGCTCATACTCTTCCTGGTACGGAGAAAAAAAGAGGAACAGGGCGCATAAAAGCGGCTTTGGATGAAATCACGTAACACATTGGCGGACCTGTGGAATATGCAGGTCCGCTTTGTATTTCACAGCATACGCAAAACGATTGGCGAGTTTATTGCAAAACGCAGCAGGTTTCGGTATAATGGAATATAATAGCGAACATAAACTATGCATAGGAAATGGATGAACATACCGATGAATACGAGAAAACTGGCCGTACTGTTGATGGCGGTGCTGATGTGTATTGTGGTTGCGGGGTGCCAGGCGGCTCCGGCGGCAAACGAAGCGCCTTCAGCTGCGGCGACTCCCACAGAAGCTCCCACGCCTAGCCCCACGCCCAAAGTGGGCATTGAGGCGGTGTTTGACAAACCGATTACGCTGGCCTTGGTCAGCAACACAGATGAGGCGTCGTCGTCGCTGTTCTTTGATGCGGCGGCGACCGAAGCTGAAAGCATGGGCGTTACCGTTACCACAAACGCGGCAGGAGACGGATTCGACGCGGCGGTGGCCGAGGCGGCCCAGAGCGCGGATGCGGTGGTGGCTTACCTGCCCAACAAAGTGCAGAATTACAGCGCGCTTGAGTCACTGGAGAAGCCGGCAGCGGTTTATGAACTGGGCAAAGGGAGTGTACCGCAGGGGTTGTCGTACCTATACTATGAACCGGACGGCGAGCTGGACATGGCGCTGAATGCCGCGCTGGTTTATCCGCCGCACGACACGCCAGTGAGGCTGATGCTGATGTTTAAGAGCGTCGACTCACCAGCTTATACAGCCTATAAGTCGCTTTATGATCAGGGCAAGATATTTCCGAAAGAGATTTACATTGCATCCGAAAATGAAAAGGAGGCCCGCGAGTGGCTGACCGGTCAGTTGGACAGCTATGTGGAAGGCATGCTTGATGCCGTTTTCGCCGAAGATACGGCGTTGGCTTCGAACGCATACGATGCGCTGGCAGCGCTGGGCCGCACGGATATGGAGGTGTTTTGCCCCGGCGTGACAGCCGGCGTGGTGACACGTATGCAGCAGGAACCGGATGTTTTCGCGCAGGGTATAGGGCAGAACGACGCGCTGGCGGGTATGCTCGGCGTGCGGGCTGCTTTGCAGATGCTCAAAGGCGGTGAGGCGGTGACGCTGGCCTTTGAACCTGCAGTGATCAATGCTGAGGGTTATGGCATCGACGCGTCAGCGCTGGCGGTGATGGACAGCGAGAAAGCGGTTCTGTATAACGCAGATTGGATGGATGAGCTTCGTGCGTATTACGGCGCGGGGACTGCATCAGAAGGTTCATGAGCGAGGCAGTATTTGAAATCAAAAGCCATCCGCCACTTACCGGATGGCTTTTTCTGTTCCGGAATTACTTAATAACTGAAGTAATCTCGGTATTTTAAGACGCACTTTTATCAACGGCAGCGGCTGAGTGCTGTGTAAACGAACTGCCGGATAATGCTGCAAAAAAGCCATGGGGCTTCACAGACCCATGGCTTAGCTTTATTCCGTTGTAATCATTTACTCCAACTTTTTGAGATTATACACCTCTTTGTATGACTCTATGGGCATGATCTCATCCATCACTTCTTCAATAACGCCCCAGCCCTTAATAACTTCCTTTGACTGCACATAGCCGACAGCGTTCCAGTAGCGGATCTTTGTCCACCCGTCCTTGTCGGGTTCCAGTATCTCTATCGACGAGTCGTGGGGAACCTTTGTAATCTGCTCGGATTTTTTGTCCGGCTCGGCATACATGCGCACCGTATCATCGATGATATCCGCATCTTCGCGCGACATCATCGTTCCTTTTTGAAATGTCACATAGGCGGTGCGGATATATCCCTCGCGCTTTTCGTATTTTACCTTGAGCCAAGGCTCCGCAATCTGCAGCACTTCCACCTCAGTATCAATTGAGAGGCGTTTAATGGTACCATCGTTTGAGCCGTTGCCAGATCTCAGATCCGCGTTATCCTTAACGATCCAAGCTTTGGGGTTGGGGCCTTCTTCTATATCGTATATGTTAGCCTGAAATGCCTCGTAATCCTTGAAAGACATCTTGGCTTTCAGCAGATTTTTCATGGCTTTGTCGGATGGCTCGTTGGTAGACACCTTGATGGTGGTTCCGGGACAGGCGTAATAATAAAGCCATTTGGCATCCTCCACATACAGACGCACACAACCGTGAGAGACGTTGCGGCCGAGGTTGCGGTAAGCGCTGCTTTGCAGTGTTTTTACGTTCTTATTATCGAACATGATGGAATGGAAGAAGTTACCGTCCACGATTTGGGTCCAGTAGCGCGCCCAAGTGCCTCTGAACTGAACAAACTCACCGAAGCGTTCGCGCCCTCCGATCTTCCAGATGCCACTCGGCGTGGGCAAGCCTATATCCTTTTCGCCTGTTTCGGGATCAACCGCTCCTGTGCCGGATTTTCCACTGGAGCAGATGAAGCGCCTGACCACCTTGGTGTATTCGCCGTTATCATCCTTCTCGAACACAGTCACGATCTGATTCTTCAGATCAAGCAGTATATAGTACTTGTCAGGGTCGGTATTTTTTAATTCGTCAAAAGCCAATGCCGGGCGAGGGGCAAGGAAGATACCGCATACCATTATGGCCGCCGCCAGCAATAAAAACAGTCTTTTTATCAATACGCACCTCCGCGATGGAAAACATTAGTGTTAGTATGAGTATAAAAACTAAAAAGCCCCGTGTCAAGCGAAATGTCAGATAGTCCCCGTGATCAGGCGATTCAACGGGTACTATTTCGACGGTAATGTATTGCGCACATAATCAGAAACACCAAAAACGCAACAATAAAACCAATCAGCCAACCCCCCAGCACATCTCCGGAGCGATGAATACCCACAACAATCCGGCTGATACCAGACAGCATTGTCAGGGACATATAAAGCAATGCCAGCAGTATTTTCAGGGGCAGTTTTTTTAAATAAACAAAGGTTTGGATCAGGAGCATGGCATACAATGAAGAGTTGTTAATGGCATGGCCGCTCGGAAAACCATAGTTGGTTCCGGAAAGAAGCTGAAACAGCGATTGCGGTTCGGGGGAGAATATTGTTTTCAGAGTGATATATATCATAGATGCTAGGATGACGGTGGCGTAAACCGGCAGCGCAACGGTTTTTCTTGCTTGCGGCATAATGATCAGCAGCACGCAAATACCGATGACCACAGGGGCATCGCCAAGATGCGACAGACGTGCCATCCACTGAGAGGGTGTCGGTGATTCCTCGCTGCGCCAATAATGAATAATATCCCTGCAACAACCCAAAAAACGACTAAGACAGATATGGCAGAGGAGATTTTCGGATAAATGTGCTTAATGCTGTTCAATTTCATCCTCTTGCATTCATGGATTTCTATTGTTATAAGGTTATTCTGCCATCCCTGATGTTTGGAATTCATCTTAACCTAAAGGTTACAGCGTTAAACTGAAAAAATAGCGACAGGGCTTGACATCCCATCTGTGAAGGTGATATATTGTGCATGTACGATAAGCACAATTACACCTTGGCTCTAAGAGCTTTGACAATATCAAGGAGGCTGTCAATGGAACTGTTATCGGTACAGAACCTTTGCAAGAACTACGACAAGTTCAGGTTAAAAAACGTATCATTTTCTCTGAAGGCCGGATATATCATGGGCTTCATCGGTGCAAACGGCGCGGGCAAGACCACTACGCTGAAAAGCATGCTGGGTCTGGCACGTAAGGACGGCGGGGAAGTGCGCGTGATGGGAGAGGACTTTGCGGCTAATGAGCTTAAGCTCAAACAGCACATCGGCTTTATGCTGGGCGGAGTGGATTATTACGCCAAAACGAAGATCAGACATATCACCGATGTGGCGCGCCGGTTTTACGACAACTGGGACGACGCCGTTTACCAGCAGTATATGCGGCGGTTTGCGCTGGACGCGAACAAGTGCCCCACGGAGCTGTCTCACGGCATGCGCGTCAAATACGCTTTGGTGCTGGCGCTGTCGCATCGCGCCCGGCTGCTGCTGCTGGATGAACCCACCAGCGGCCTGGACCCAGTCGCGCGGGATAACCTGCTGGAGCTGTTTCAGGAGCTGATAGAAGACGGACAGCGCAGCATACTGTTTTCCACACACATCACGAGCGACCTTGAGAAATGCGCCGACTTCATCACCTATATCGAGAACGGACGCATCATCGAAAGCCGCCCGAAGGACGAACTGCTTGCTGCGTACCGGTTGGTGAAGGGAACGGCGGAGCAGCTTCACGGCGTTGCGCCGCGGCTGATTGCCAGTAAAAAGCACGCTTTTGGTTTCACGGGGCTGATGCGCACGGAGGACCTGACGAATGAAGACGCACTGTCGGTTGACGAGCCTGGCATTGAGGACATCATGATCTATTACGCGAAGAAGGAGGCGCTCTATGAAGAACCTACTGTATAAGGAGTTTCGGCTTGTCGTGAATCCGTTGTATTATCTGGTATCACTGACGGCGGCGCTGCTGCTGATACCTCAGTGGCCGTACTTTATCGCGATGATGTATTTATTCTTTATCACCGTACCCAATCTGTTTTCGGGAAGCAAGTCCCAGAACGACATCGGCTTCACTGTGATGCTGCCTGTTCGCAAGGGCGATGTTGTGCGGGCGCGCGTACTGGCCATCGTGGTGCTGGAAATGGTGCAGCTGGCGGCTTCAGTGGTGTTTGCAGTGCTAAATGTTGCGCTGTACCGCATGGAGAACTTTTTGCTGGACCCTAATGTCGCGTTCTTCGGGCTTACGTTTGTGATGTATGGGCTGTTCAACCTGATATATTTTCCGATGTTCTACAAGACCCCGTACAAGACCGGCATTCCGACACTGACCGCGGTCACCGTCACGATACTGTTTGCACTGGGCGTGGAAATGGCGGTGTTGTTTTTGCCCGAGGTGAAGCATGCGCTGGACGGCATCAGCGGCGAAGCGCTGCTCCGGCAGCTGCCGGTACTGGCGGCGGGCATCGCAGTGTTTGGTCTACTGACCTGGTTGGGGTGCCGCTTATCCGTGAAGCGGTTTGAGAAGGTGGATCTGTAACGCCGATGGATATCGTGATATCTCAGTCATCGGATAAGCCGATATACCAGCAGCTGTTTGAGCAGATATCGTCGCAGATCATCATAGGGCAGCTCAAGGAGGGCCTGTGCCTGCCGCCCATCCGAACGGTGGCCAAGGAGCTGCGCATCAGCGTCATCACCGTAAAAAAGGCGTGGGAGGAGCTGGAGCGCACCGGCTTCATCCACACGATGGTGGGGCGCGGCTGCTTCGTGGCACCGCTCAAGGCCGCCGAATTGTCCGGCAAGCGCGACGAGATGGCGCTGGACAAGCTGCGCAAGGACATTGAATACTACAAGTCGCTGGGGCTGACAGCCGAGGAGCTTGTGGCGCTGGTGAGGAAGCACTATGACGCGGCCGAATAGTAAATTGTATGATTGTCTAAGGGGGAGCGCCTGAAGCGGGGCGGCTTCCCCTTTTGGTTGAAAGGCGGACGCTTTCCTGTACCGGACATCATAAGTATTAAGTTGCCTTAATCGTCTTTGATAAGTCGCATAATTCGGATTATAAAAGGTTGATCGCGTGAATAATTGGCCGTAGCGGGGAAAAATGTCTGGAAAAAGGATGAAGTTTATATTAACATAAAATACAAAACGTCATGATGGGTGCATGCGAAGTTCACGGGGAGGCACGTTGAGCACGAACGGATCTGACGATATATGGAAATGCTTAGGAGGAAGCTTTTGATGATACACGCAGAAAACGTGACAAAACGATATGGTAAGCTGCTGGCGAACGACAAGGTGTGTATAGATGTGAGGCCGGGAGAGCTGGCGGTGCTGCTCGGACCCAATGGCGCCGGGAAATCAACGATATTAAAATCCATTTGTGGCTTGTTGCGTTTTGACGGTATGGTCACCATAGGCGGCCACGAGAACCATACGCCGCAGGCAAAAAAGCTGCTGGGGTATGTGCCCGAGTTCCCTGTGCTATACCCGATGCTCACGGTCTCGGAGCATCTGGAATTTATTGCGAAAGCCTACAGGTTGACAGAATGGAAGGACAGGGCGGAAACACTGCTGCAGCGATTTGAGATGGATGACAAGAAGTTGAAACTGGGCAAAGAGCTGTCCAAGGGGATGCAGCAAAAGGTTAGTGTGTGTTGTGCGCTGCTGCCGCAGCCCAGCGCCATGATTGTGGATGAGCCCCTCGTCGGTCTTGATCCCCATGGTATCAGGGAGCTCAAAGGAGTGCTTGCGGATCTCAGGAAAAGCGGATGCGCCCTGCTGGTTAGCACGCACATGATTGAAAGTATGGAAGAGAACTGGGATATCACCTATATCATGGTGAAAGGCCGGATTGAGCGCGCTTACCGTCGCGCAGATATCAAGGGAGACCAGAGTCTCGAGGACATCTATTTCTCAATCACAGAGAATCCATAGTCGGGAGGCGCCCAATGAACAGTCTTGTATATATAATAGTAAAAAGCATGAAAAACACCGTCCTTGAGGTCTGCAGAAAACCGGGGAAGCTGGTGCTATGGATACTGACGCTTGGCGGAATCGTGGGAATTTCCTTTATTTCAGCGTCCACAAGGCAGGATTCCCAAGAGTATCTCGACCTCATTTGGCTAAAGGGTATCTTTTTTCTTGCCATTCTGTTGTTTATGATACTTTCCATACAAAAAGGACTGTCCAACGGCGATGTGATCTTTGATATGAGCGATGTGAACCTGCTGTTCGTTTCTCCGGTTAACCCTCGTGCAATACTGATGTACGGGATTGTGCGCATGGCAAAGATGGCGTTTCTCGTTGGGTTCTTTATCCTGTTTCAGGGCAGTTCACTCGGCACGGGCTTTGGCGTTGGTTTTGATGCCATTCTGCTCATATTACTGGGCTTTATTCTGGCAGTCAGCCTGCTCCAAATTATCTCATTGCTGATTTACAGTCTTACAAACGGCAGACCCGTCCGAAAGAGGGCGGTCCGGCTCATCTCCGCTGCAGTCTTTCTCCCGTTGGCCTCCTACATGGGGTTACAGTTTGTCCAAACCCGGGACTGGATAGCAACGCTTGAGAATACGCTGCGCTCGCCCTTTGCCGCATGGACTCCAGTAGCGGGCTGGGCTTCGGAAGGAACTGTATCATTGATTGCAGGAAACCTGGGAAGCGGACTTCTGTTTTTCGGGCTCATTCTGCTCACCGGGGCCCTGTTGATTCTTTATATTGCACTGAGCAACCCCGATTATTATGAGGATGTACTGATCGCCACGGAAACAGCTTTCGAGAAAAAGCGCGTAATAACCGAGGGGCAGATCAATTCGGAAGCATCCATGGCCAGAAAGGTGAAGATTGTGCGCACCGGCATAGGAGGATCGGGTGCCAGCGCTCTCTTCTATAAGCATCTGCGAGAATCCTTCCGTGTTAACCGGCTGGGGCTTTGGGGTCTGCAGTCCATACTGATAGTGACGGGTTCGGCACTTTTGTCAGTTTTCCTTCGCGGTGATGGCGGAGGTCTGCTGACTTTGCTGCAGATACTGATGTGGGTCCAGATATTTCTGATCGGCACGGGACGCGGTTTAAAAGACCTGTATTCCCATTATATTTATTTAATACCAGAGAGCTCTTTCAGAAAAATCGTGTGGAGTAATCTGGAGGTTGTGTTTAAGGTTCTGGTGGAAGGCCTGTTCATCTTCAGCATCGCTGGTGTAATCTTGGGGGAGAGCGTCCTGCTTATCGCCGTGTCGATCGCGGTATTCACGCTATTCTCGTTGCTGTTGCTGGGAATCAACTATCTTTCGATGCGATGGACGGGTGCAAATGTCAGCACGGGTTTGATGGTTTTTATTTATATTATTGCCGTTATCATCTTCATGGCACCCGGTCTGGCTGCGGCAATTGCCGTTGGCATTGCAGTTGGAGAGGCGGGGCTTCTAGTAGGACTTGGTATATTGGCGGTGTGGGAATTAATCGCGGCTCTTGGTTGTTTTGCACTGTCCAGAGGAGTTCTGCACAGCTGCGATATGCCGGTGATAAAGGCAGTAAAATAGAGCAGGACACGGGTTTGGACTCTGCCTCCTGCGGGCGCGCTCCTGTTTGAATTGACGCATTTATGCGATGGCGGTATAGTAATAAAAGCGCGCTGCAAGGGTGCGCGGGGGAGGTTATCAAATTGGACAGGTTGGAAAACGTGACTGTGATCAAAAAAGCCAATGTATACTTTGGCGGCAAGGTGACCAACCGCACTGTACTGCTACCAGACGGCACACAAAAGACGCTCGGCATCATCATGCCAGGCGAGTATGAATTCGGCACGGCGGACAAGGAGATCATGGAAGTGCTGGGCGGGAGGCTGAATGCGCTGCTGCCGGGAAGCGAAGGCTGGGAAGCGTTTGAGACAGGGCAGAGCTTCGAGGTGCCCGCAAACAGCAGCTTTAAGGTATCGGCGGAGGAAGTGTCCGATTACTGCTGCTCCTATATTAAGGAATAGACCGGTTGGGTTGACAGATGTGGATAAGCAGCGCAATGGCGGCGCTGCTTTCTGGTTGAATCCTTTTACAGCAATAGTTTTGCCTTTGAATTGGATTGTTTTTTATTTTTCGACAGATGGCTTATTCAATGTGTATATTATTGATTAATGGATCCCTTCGTCGTAATACGATCGTCTCCTCGTTGCAAACCATCTTCCTATATTATTTTAAAATATTTTGTGGTAGTATTAATTGACCGAAGTCATTTAAAACAAGCAATACAGCTGTTATCTGAAAAAACAGATAATGCTTAGTTACGTTTTGGAACAGGGATGACAAACGAATATAATCTTGGCATTTAAAGTTTATCATAGAAGGATTGCGTAAATCTTCACTTGTATATCCGAATTAGAAAAATTGTCAAGACTCAGGAACAGGAGATAGAATGATGAAACAACAAATATTCAAAATGAGCTTATGTATAGTATTGGCCATTCTATTGACGGATATACTGTTGCCGGTTGCATCCGCTTTGGCTGCAGATGGAATAAAAACGACGTTGGATATCAGTTATGGCAATATCACGATTGGGAACAATACGGTAGTGGGCTACAGCGAAACCGGAGACCTTGTAGAGACAGCAGATTCTGACGGCTACATAATCACAAGCTATACAACCACAAATACGGTTACAGTGGCTGATGGTACGCATAATATCACGCTCAGCGGGGTGATTATTGATGTGAGCGCAGCAGCCAATGCCTGCGCCTTTTCCATCCAAGCAGGTGCAGTGGTCAACCTTTCGCTATCAGACAGTAACGAATTAATCAGCGGCACCAACTGTGCGGGGCTGCAGGTGCCAGGTGGCGCGGCTGTGGTCATAAACGGCTCCGGCTCTCTGGCCGTACAAGGGGGCACGTATGGCTCGGGTATCGGCGGCGGCCGGGCCCAAAACAGTGGCAGCATCACGATAACCGGCGGGGTTGTGACAGCCGGCGGCGGCAGCAGAGCAGCAGGCATTGGCGGCGGCGGTAATACCAATGGCAGCAATGTTTCTTCTGGAACCGGGGGTACCGGCGGCGCAGGCGGCAGCGGGGGCAGCATAATGATTACCGGCGGGAACGTGCCCTCCACAGGCGGGCCTTGGGGGGCAGGGAGTGGCGGGGGCGGCGGCGGCGTTGGTGGCAGCAGCACTTATGGCGGCGGCGGCGCAGGCGGCAGCGGCGGCACAGGCGGCAACATTACGGTATCCGGTGGTGTTGTGGTATCCTCCGGCGGTGAAAGAGGAGCAGGAATCGGTGGCGGTGGCGGTGCAAACGGCGGCAATGCCACTTACGGCAATGGCGGGAAGGGCGGCGCAGCCGGGATTGGCGGCAGCATTACAATAACCGGAGGGGATTTGACAGCCGTTGGTGCATACAGCGGAGCCGGGATTGGCGGCGGCGGTTACGGCGGCGGCGGCAGCAGCAGTTATTACAATGCCGGTGGACGCGGCAGCGGCGGCGCAGGCGGCACAATCGCCATCAGTCATACAACAGTAAATGCGCGCGGCGGAGATTACAGCTCAGGCGTGGGCGGCGGCGCAGGCGGCGCAGGCGGGGAAATTACCATAACCAACGCAACGGTGGATGCGCAGAGCAGCCTGTATGGAGCAGGCATCGGCGGCGGCGGTGCGGGCGGGGGCAACGGCGGCAGCGTTACCATTAGCAGCAGTAACGTGACGTCTGTAAGCCTCAGCGGCGCGGGCATCGGCGGCGGGGGCAGCGGGGGCAGCGGCGGTATCACCACCATAAACGGCAGCGAAGTAACAACAACAAGCCAAATCGGCGCAGGCATCGGCGGCGGCGCGGGCGGCGGCAGCGGCGGTACCATTATAATTACCAGCGGTACCGTAACGACGGCAAGCCAAGCCGGAGCGGGCATGGGTGGCGGCAATGGCGGCAGCGGGGGCGCAATCAATATCAATAACGTTATCCTAACGGCGGAAAGTGCAACCGGTGCGGCCATCGGTGGCGGCAACGGCGGCAGCGGTAATACAATCAACATTAACGGTGGTGACGTGACGGCAGAAAGCCAAAACGGTGCGGGCATCGGCGGCGGATATGGCGGGAACGGCGGGGAAATCAACATAACCGATGCAACGGTTGATGCGGTCAGCAGCGGGTACGGAGCGGGTATCGGAGGCGGCAGCGGCGGCAGCGGCAATACAATCAACATTAACGGTGGTGACGTGACGGCAGGAAGCCAAAACGGAGCGGGTATCGGCGGGGGATATGGCGGCAGCGGCGGCACAATCACCATCAACAGCGGTGACGTAACGGCGGGAAGCCAAACTGGTGCGGGCATCGGCGGCGGCAGCTCTGGCGGCAGCGGTGGGACAATCACAATCATCGGTGGTGGCGTGACGGCGGGAAGCCAAACCGGTGCGGGCATCGGTGGCGGTGCGGGTGGCACGGGCAGCGCAGGCGGTGCGGGCGGCACAATTTTGATTACCGACGGTACCGTAACAGCGCAAAGCCTAACTGGAGCGGGTGTAGGCGGTGGCACAGGCGGCAACGGCGGTAATGGGGCAAACCAAACGACAGGCGGCGCAGGAGGGACAGGTGGCGCAGGTGGTGTGGGCGGTACAATTACCATCAGCGGCGGCCTGTTGACAGCAACCAGTACCAGCGGTACGGGTGTTGGCGGCGGCGCGGGCGGCAATGGCGGCAATGGTGGCAACGGTACGTCAGGAGGCAACGGAGGCAGGGGTGGCAATGGCGGCGCGGGCGGTACAATTACCATCAGCGGCGGCATCGTGACGGTTCCCGGAGTCAGTTATGTAAAAATAAACGGCGGCAGCGGCGGGAGCGGCGGAGCCGGTGGGCAGAAATCATCTGGCGGCGTTGGCGGCAACGGCGGCGTTGGTGGCAACGGCGGTGAGGTAATCATCACAGGCGGAACGATTGTACCGTCCGGAAGCGGTACCCATAGTGGTATTGGCGGCGCAAAGGCCGGAAACGGGGGCAAGGGAGGCGACGCTGCTGCAGGTTTATATCAGACCAGACCATCAGGCTCGGGCGGAGCGGCGTCTGGAACGTCATCCTGCGTCGTGACCGGAGGAACCGTTAATGCCAGCATCGGCTGCACACCCACCACGGGCGGAGAAACGCCGGTCAATGTATATTACACCGTGGCGCGGCTGAACGGCGCTGACAATGTGGGCGTCAGTCTGCTTTCCCTCTCGCAAGAGGAAACGATATCATATGGAATAGAGGATATGCGCACCGATGCCAACGGATGGCTGTATCTCTACCTTCCCGCGTACGAGGGCAGCACGACAACCGCTATAACAGCAGGCGGCACATCGTACACCGGTTATAACGGGCTGATTCGAAATACAGCGACTTTCTCAAACCCCAATGTCATCAAGATCAATCAGATACCGCCTCTGACGTATGTGGACACGGCTTCAAAGGAATTCACTTTTGGAGAAACGGTTACCTTTACATCTGAGGAAATAGCGGTGACGGGGGGAATGTTTACGGAAGGAACGGTTGCTTATACTTATTCGGGTACCGAACGCGGAACAGGTGTCATAGTAACCGGCAGCGCGACGACGCCTGTTAACGCCGGCAGCTACAGCCTCAACGCAACGCTGCCGGGCAATGATTACTATCACGACGCGGTGGCCGCCAAGAGTTTTGTCATCAATCCAAAAAGTATTGCGGGTTTTGCCGTTGAGGACATCGGCGACAAAATCTATTCCGGTGTTGCTCAAACGCCCGCAATGACCGTCAGGGACGACGGTACGGCGCTGGTGAGCGCGAGAGATTTTTCTGTCAGTTATAGTGGCAACACAAACGTGGGGACGGCAGCAGCCGATATCTCGGGACAGAACAATTACAACGGAACGCTGAACAAAATGTTTCGAATTGTTCCCAAAGAGATCACGCTGACGTTGTCGGCATTGCCGGACGCGACAATGGTGGGCAGTGATGTGGCGCTGACGACCACGGTGATGAGTGCGGTAGATTTGCCCGTGGGCACAGTCACCTTCAAATACGGCGATACGCCTATTGCCGAAAATGTTCCGATCGGCGAGGACGACGGTACTTACAGCGCGACCGCAACATGGAGCAGCGTACCTGCAGGTGAATACAATCTCACGGCGACCTACAATGCTGCAGCCGACGACAATTATACGTGCGTATCAAACGACTTAATTGAGAATTTCAGCATTCTTAAATACAATCAAACAGACTTTGCATTTACGGATGGGACAGCCTATGCCATCGTTGACGGCGTTGTCAATAAAACATACGGAGACGGTGTGTTTGCATTGCAGACGGCGGGGAAAATGAGCGCCGGTGATGAGATATTTACGGTTTTGAGCGGCAGCGATGTTGTCGCGATAGACGAGACAACCGGTGAAGTCACATTGCTCAAACATGGTACAGCGGTGATCAGAGCACTGAGTCAATCGGATGCGACTTATAATGAAGCGACAGCGTCGGTAACCATCACGGTGGCGAAAGCATCGCAAAGCGGCTTTGGCTTTTCCGACAACGCCCTTGCCAAGACGTATGGAGACGCACCGTTTGCAGTCGCAGCCCTGGGCGGACAGAGCACCGGCGTTGTGACCTATGCGGTGACGACGGGCAGCGATGTGGCATCGGTAAATGCGGACAGCGGTATTGTGTCGATTCATAAGTCAGGCACAGTGGTGGTAACGGCTACCCGCACAGAGGATGACCGTTACCTGGCGTCCACGGCTGAGCTGACAATCACAGTTGCAAAGGCGGTGCAGAGCGGTTTTGGCTTTGCCGGCTCGAGGGTTGTGAAGACGTATGGTGATGCAGCGTTTACCGTGTCCGCAACGGGAGGACAGAGCGCCGGCGCGGTGACCTATGCGGTGACGTCCGGCCGGGGCGTTATATCCGTCAAAAAGGCAACAGGACATGTCACCATTCACAATACGGGGACAGCGGTGATTACCGCCACCAGAGCGGAAGACGACCAGTACAATGCAGCGACGCACACGATCAAGATTGTTGTGGATAAAGCTGAAGCCGTTGTGACTGCGCTGCCGGTTGCTGCGGATATTGAGGTGATCGGTAAACTGTCAGCCAGCGCGCTGTCGGGTGGCGCAGGCAATGTGCCGGGTAACTTCAGTTGGGCCGATCCCGCTCAGATCATATCAGAAAGCGGCAAATACCAGGCCGTATTCACACCCGAAGACACAGATAACTACACGCCTGGCACCTGTGAGGTTCAGGTGAATGTTATGCCTGTGCTGGTGCATGCGTCGACAGGCATTCGGTTTGACCTGTCGCAAGCGAGTGTACCCTCGGGTGTCACTTCGGTCAACATATCGCTGTCTCAGATTGCAGCGGATGCGGGCGATCTTTCGGGAGGACTGACCGATCTGGTGAATGCCGACGACGGATTCTCAGGCAGCATACTCGCTGTATACGATCTGGCACTGCTCGACCAGAGCGGGCAGCCAATAACAGATTTCACCGGTGCGATTACGGTGAAGATACCCGTGCCCGACGGTATGTCCGGCGACCTGCGCATCTTCTGGTTTGAAACGGATACAGAAACGGTCACCGACATGAACGCAAGGCTTGAGAACGGCTGGCTGGTGTTTAAAACCACCCATTTTAGTTATTATGCCATCATACAGATGACGGCACTGTCGCCTGCCGCAACGGTGACCGCCACCATAAGCCCGGATACGGGCGCGAATACACTGCACATCATTCTCCTTTTAATAGCAGGAGTGGCGGTGGCTGGCGGTCTGGCTACGTACCTCATAATCAGAAACAAACGAAAAGTATAGAGGACAGGCGCATAGCATGACGCAAATGCGCCTCTCTCAGATGAGTCCGATTAAATATCAAGCGTCAGTCATGCAGGCTGTTCGACAACATTATTCAAGCAGTTTGTGGGTGAGACAATGCTTCGTACTTCCAATATACAATGAAATATGCACATGATATATTGATGTCAGGATGAATGCGTCGGAAAGATTGAACGGAATATTCAGCGGTCAGCAAAAGGTGAAAGAAGTCGTATAATCCATAAGTTTCATTAGAAGTGGCCAAATTTAAGGCAACACCGCAGAATTAACTATTTCACACCGTGGACGCAAACGAACTCCACAAAAGTATATAGTTTGTGGAAAACTTGGTCGCACGAGAATCCCTATCAAGCCGACAGGCAGGGTCTGTCA